>JANPJZ010000073.1:0-2237 GCA_031425795.1 Rhodobacter sp.
GTGCAACCCGGGTTCGGCCGCACCGGAGGCCACATGTGGGGCTTTGACCGCCATGTGGTGGTTCCTGACATGGTCTCCTTGGGCAAGCCGATGGGCAATGGCTACCCGATGGCGGGCCTTGTCCTGCGGCCCGAGATCATCCAGGCGTTTGGCACCAAGGCCCGCTATTTCAACACCTTCGGCGGCAATGCCGTCGCAGCCGCCGTGGGAATGGCGGTGCTGGACGTGATCCGCGACGAGAGGCTGATGCAGAACGCCGACACTGTGGGCACGGGCTTCGCCGCCGGCCTGCGCGCCCTTGCCCAGCGCCATGAAACCTTGGGCGAAACCCGCGCCACTGGCCTCTTCCTTGGCCAGGACATTGTCACCAATGGCCAACCCGACGCCGCCCGCGCCACCCGTCTGGTCAACGCGCTGCGCCAGAACGGCATCCTGATTTCTGCGACCGGCCCCAAAGGCCACGTGCTGAAAATCCGCCCGCCACTGCCCTTTTCGATTGCCAATGTCGACCAGTTCCTGACCGCCTTCGACAAAGTGCTGACCGAAGCCTGAGGCTTTGCTCTTTTGAGAAATACTCTCAGGGGTTTGGGGCAGAATGCCCCAACGCTTGAGCCGGTTGGCGCGCTTGCGCGCCAGAGGCGAGGCAAGAGGTCTTTGCGCGGAACGCGCTCAATTCGGTGGGCGCAACGTCACCCCAGCGCATAGCCCGCGCCGCGCACCGTCCGCACCGGATCACCGCCGCCGAACTGCATCAGGCTCTTCCGCAGCCTGCCCACATGCACGTCTACCGTCCGCGTGTCGACATAGATGTCGCGGCCCCAGACCAGATCCAGCAGTTGTTCGCGGGAAAACACCCGGCCGGGCCGTTCCATCAGCGTGACCAGAAGCTTGAACTCGGTCGGGCCGAGCTTCAGCACCTTCTCGCCCCGGTAGACCCGGTGGCTTTCGGGGTCGAGCCGGATATCCTCATGCTCCAGCACCACCCCGGCGGTCGAAGGCCGCACCCGGCGCAGTTGCGCCCGCGCCCGTGCCATCAGCTCCAGCACCGAATAGGGCTTGATCACATAGTCATCCGCCCCGGTCTCAAGGCCGCGGATGCGGTCCACCTCTTCGGCCCGGGCCGACAGCATGATGATCGGGATCCCCCGCGTGTCGGGCCGCATCTTCAGCCGCCGGCAGACCTCGATGCCCGACACCTTCGGCATCATCCAGTCCAGGATGATGATGTCCGGGTCTTCCTCGTCCACCAGAACCATCGCGTCTTCGCCATTGTCGGCCTGCGTCACCGCAAAGCCCTCGGCTTCCAGATTATAGGCCAGGACCGTCCGCTGTGCGGGTTCGTCCTCGACCAGTAGCACCCTTGGCTGTCCGCTGCGCGCCATGTCTATCCCCGTGCTGTTATGCCGGTGCTGTCCACTTTCGGCCGCGCCTCTTCGGGCAACGATCCGGTCACCAGGTAAATCACCTGTTCCGCCACCGAGGTCGCGTGGTCACCCACCCGCTCGATGTTCTTGGCAATGAAATGCAGATGCATGCAGGGCCCGATGTTGCGCGGGTCCTCCATCATGTGGGTCAGGAACTCGCGGAAGATCGAGTTGTACATCTGGTCGATGTCGCGGTCGCGCTGGCGCACATCCTCGGCCAGCTTCGCATCGCGGCGGATATAGGCGTCCAGCGCGTCGGTCAGCATCACGACCACCGCCTTCGCGAGCCTGCGGATCGACCCGCTGGCCCCCGGCACCTGCGGCATCTGGCTCAGCACCGCCGTGCGCTTGGCGAGGTTCTTTGCGTAATCCCCCGCTCGCTCCAGCGACGAGGCGATCTTCATCACCGTCAGCACCGTCCTCAGATCGCCCGCCGTCGGTGACCGCAGGGCAATCAGCCGCGCACATTCGGCGTTGATCTGGCCCTCCAGCGCGTCGATCGCCGCATCGCCCGACCGCACCCGCGCCGCAAGGTCCTCGTCCCGCGCGTCCAGCGCCTCGGCGGCGTCCAGCAGTGCTGTCTCGACCAGCCCCCCCATCCGCAGCACAAGCGCCTGCGTGGACTCCAGATCGCGGTCGAAAGCCGTCATGATATGCGCAGAGTTCATGGCGCTCTCCTTACCCGATCCGGCCGGTGATGTAGGCTTCGGTCCTTGGGTCTTTCGGGTTGGTGAAGATCGTCGCCGTCTCGTCATATTCCACCAGGCTGCCGAGGTGGAAGAACGCCGTCTTCTGGCTCACCCGCGCCGCCTG
>JANPJZ010000074.1:0-12721 GCA_031425795.1 Rhodobacter sp.
TCGGAGGAGCGGGTCAGCCTCGGGCGGCAGATGTTCGCGCAATACGGGCCGACGCTGCGGGCGGTCGAGGGGCGCTACGGGGTCGAGGCGCATGTGGTGGCGGCGGTCTGGGGGCTGGAAAGCTTTTACGGCACGCGGCGCGGCAATGTGCCGGTGATCAGCGCGCTGTCGACGCTGGCCTATGACGGGCGGCGGGGCGAGTTCTTCGAAGGCCAGCTGGTCGCCGCGCTGCGGATCCTGCAGGCGGGGGACGTCTCGCCGGGGGCGATGACCGGCAGCTGGGCCGGGGCGATGGGACATACCCAGTTCATCCCGACCAGCTATCTGGAGTTTGCGGTGGATTTCACCGGCGACGGGCGGCGCGACATCTGGAGCGAGGACCCTTCGGATTCGCTCGCCTCGACGGCGGCCTACCTGCAGCGGTCGGGCTGGACCAGGGGGCTGCCCTGGGGGATGGAGGTCACGCTGCCGGGCGGGTTCTCGCCGGGGCTGCTCGGGCGCGGCAAGGGCCGGTCGGTGGCGGACTGGCAGGGGCTTGGCGTGCGGGCGGCAGGCGGTGGCAGCCTTGCGGGCGGGTCGATCATCGGCGGCGGTGCGTCCGGGGGCGGGCCGTATTTCCTGCTGACGCAGAACTTTGCCACCATCCTGCGCTACAACAACGCGCAAAACTATGCGATCGGCGTCGGGCATCTGTCGGACCGCATCCTTGGGCGCGGGCCGGTGCAGGCGTCGTTCGGGCCGGATGCGGCGGGGCTGACGCAGGCCGACCGGCAAGAGCTGCAGCGGCGGCTGACGGCGGCGGGCTTTGACACCGAGGGCAGCGACGGCGTGATCGGGGCGAAGACCCAGGCCGCGATCAGTGCCTTCCAGGCGAGCCGGGGGTTGCCGGTGACGGGGGAGCCGTCACTCGCGTTGTTGCAGCAGCTGCGCTAGCGCAGGAGGGTCGGCAGGACTGCGGCCAGATGGTCGCAGCCTGATGCCGTGGTCAGGATGCCGGGTGACAGGCGGAGGGTCTGGCCCCGGGCGTCAGCGGTGATGCCTTCGGCGCGCAGGGCGGCGATCAGGGCTGGCGCTGGAACCGCATCCGGCAGGCGGAGCATGACGGAGCCGCCGCGCTTGTCTTCGGCGCGCGGGGTCACCGGGGGCAGGGCGCAGGCATCGGCGATCTGAAAGAGCCGCTCGGTCAGGGCGCGGTTGTGCGCGAGGAGGGCAGCGTGATCCTGGGCCGCGTGCCAGTCGAGCGCCGGGAGCGAGGCCAGGGCGGCCATGCAGGAGGGCGTGCCGGAATCGAAGCGGCGGATGTCGGGGGCATAGGCGAAGCGGGTGATGTCCCAATTGAACGGATCGGGCTGGCTGAACCAGCCGCGCAGCTGAGGCTCGCAGGTGGCGATCAGGCCCGGGCTTGCGTAGAGGACGCCCGCGCCGGGGGTGCCGCACATCCATTTCAGCGAGGTCGAGAGCGCGAAGTCGACGGCCGGCGCGGTGACATCGAAGGGGAGCAGGCCTGCAGCCTGCGTGATGTCGACCCCCACAAGCGAGCCCATCTGCCGCCCGTGAGCCGCCATCGCCGCGAGGTCGGTGCGATGGGAGGAGGTGGAAGAGACCCAGGTGACAAGGGCGAGGCCCACATCGGGCGTCCAGGCGGCAAGAAAATCCTCGTCCTCGACATGGGAGGCGCCCTGGCGGAGGGGGACGGTCTTTAGGGTGAAGCCGCGCGCCTCGGCCATTCCTGACAGAAGGAAGTGGTTCGAGGGAAAGCAATCCGCCGCGACCAGAAGGCTGCGGCCGCGCAGAGCACCATCCGGCAGCGACTCGACCAGCATGTGCAGGCCTTGGGTCACGCTTTCGCAGGTGGTGACGGTGCCGGGGGCTGCCTTCAGGATCGCGCTCCACCGGTCGATGAAGCGCTGGCGGAGCGGCAGGACAAGGCCCCACTGCGCGTCATCGGGCTGACCCCAGATGTCAGCGAACCGGGTGAGCGCGCTGGCCATGTCGGCGGACTTGCCGGGGTACATGCCGATGGAGTGGTAGAGGAAATAGGCGTCGGACATGAAGGTTCCTGCGGTGGGGTTGGCCTCTCTTTAGGGCCTGAACGGCGTGGGGTGAAGCCCCGTCCTTGGCCGCACGCCCGCTACACGTCTGACGGGCAGGGCCGGTGCGGGCCACACGCGCAAGCGGCTTGTGCGGGGCCGGGCATCGGCTATGGTACAGGGGGGAACAGGTGGTGAGGTAACGAGTGCCAAAGCCGGACGTGCAGCAGGTTGGACTGGCCAAGGCAGAGCTTGTTGCCCGCGCTTTGGAGCGCGACATCCGCGATGGGCGGGCGCCGCACGGTGCCCCCCTTGCCAGCGAGACGGCACTTACCCACCGCTTCGCCGTCAGCCGCAATACGGTGCGGCGGGGATTGAAGCTGCTGGCGCAGCAGGGGTTGATCACGACACGGATGGGGATCGGGTCTTTCGTGACCTGCGACGGCGTGATGATCGACGGCGCGCAGGGTTGGACAGTCGCACTGTCACGGGGGTCGGGGGCCGTCACGACGCGGGTGCTTGGCCTGCGGCGCGGCGGCTGTGCCAAGGCGGATGCCTTCCTCGGCGCGCAGGGCGAGTATCTGTGCGTCGACCGTCTTCGCCAATGCGGGGTGACCGGGCAGGGAATTACGCTGGAGCGCAGTCGGCTGCCCTGGCGCGCTGATTTCCGGCAGTTGCTGGCCGAGGGGCTGGTGGGCGGATCGATCAGCGCGACGGTGGCATTCTTTGGCCTGATCCCGTGCAGCGGCCGTGAGGTGGCCGGCGTGCTGCCGGCGCTTTCGGCCGAGGATGCCGGGCTCTTGGGGTGGGCGGTTGGCGCACCGATGCTGCGGCTGGAGCGACTGGTGCGCGACGCGGAGGGACGGCCGATCGAGTATGTCGAAAGCCTGCTCGACCCGGCGCGCTTTGGCCTGCGGGTGGACTTCTGATGCGGGTGTCAGATGGGGTGGCGGACCGCGCGGGCGCCACGCTTCTGGGGCTGGCGATTGGTGACGCGCTGGGCATGCCAAGCCAGACGCTGGACCGCGCGACGATCCGGGCGACTTATGGGCAGATCTCGGACTTCGTGGCGCCGATGGCGGGGCATCCCGTCTCGCACGGGCTGGACGCGGCGATGGTGACCGATGACACCGAGCAGACGTTGCTGCTGGCGCGGCGGTTGATCCTTGACCGCGGCGGGTTCGACGCTGCTGCCTGGGCGGCTGACCTGATGGGCTGGGAGGAGAGCGTCACGGCGCGGGGCTTGCGGGACCTGCTGGGCCCTTCGACCAAGGCGGCGCTGGAGGCGTTGCGGGGCGGGGCGAGCCCGGCAGAGGCGGGGCATGGCGGGCGGACCAACGGGGCAGCGATGCGGATCGCGCCGGTTGCGATCTGCACGCCGCCTGATCCGCTGCGGATGGTGGCCAGGGTCGCCGAAGTGTCGCGTCTGACCCATGGCGCGGGCGAGGCGCTGGCGGGGGCGGTCGCGGTGGCGATGGTGATCAGCTTGGGAGTTGAGGGCGTGGGGTTCGAGGCGGCCCTGCCCGCAGCGCTGGCGGCAGCGGTGCTGCCCATCGCTGGCGCCGACCCCATGGCGCAGGTGGCAATGGTCGACCGCATCCGTGCCGCGCTGAAGCTTGCGGTGCAGGGGGAGGCGGTGCTGGCGCGGGACGTCGGCACATCCGTCCAGAGCCTCGAGTCCGTCGCCTGCGCCTTTGGTGTGGTGCGGCTGGCGGCGGGCGACCCTTGGGCCGCAGCGCTGATCGGTGCCAATATCGGCGATGACACCGACACGATCGCAGGCATCGCCTGCATGATGGCGGCAGCCGGTGCAGGCATGGGGGCGCTGCCGGCCGACAAGGTGGCCCGAGTCATCCGCGCCAACGGATTGGACCTGGATGACCTGGATGACCTTGTGGCCGGATTGCTGGATTTGCGGCGGGCCGGGTCAGGCGGGGTGAACTCCGCCCGCTTGTCGGGGGGTGCCCTTTGACCCGCCTGGTCCAGCTGTCCGGGGTGATCATGGACCATGTCTACCGCATAGAGGCGGTGCCCGTGGCGGGGGGTGAGGCGCTTGTGCGCGCGGCAAGGCTGACGCCCGGGGGCGGTTTCAACGCGATGGTCGCGGCGCGGCGCATGGGGATGCAGGTGGCCTACGGTGGCAGTTTGGGCAGCGGCGCCTTTGCCGACCGCATCGCGCTTGCGCTGGAGGCGGAGGGAATTGGTACTTTGCGGCCACGGCTTGCGGGTCTGGACCAGGGCTGCTGCACCGTCCTGATCGACGACGCGGGGGAGCGCAGCTTTATCGCGAGCGAAGGCGCGGACGGGGTGGTCACCGAGGCCGACCTTGCCGCGCTGCCGCTGCTACCGGACGACTGGCTGCTGCTGTCAGGCTATGCGCTTTTGTACCGCGGCAGCCGCGCTGCGTTGACGCGGTGGCTGCGCGAGCGGCCAGGCCTTCTGGTCTTCGACCCTTGCCCGCAGGTGGCCGAGATCGGGGCCGAGGCGCTGCAGGCGGCGGTGGACGCCGCGCACTGGATCAGCGCCAACCGGGCGGAAGCCGAGGTATTGACCGGTCTGGCCGATCCCGCCGCCGCAGCCTTGGCGCTGGCCGCCCGACCAGGTGGTGCGGTGGTGCGCGACGGCGCGCGCGGGGCCTGGGTGGCGAGCGCAGGGGGGATGGCTGTCCACGTGGCCCCCCACCCGGTTCCCGTGGTCGACACCAACGGCGCGGGCGACACCCATGTGGGCGCTTTCATCGCAGCCCTTGCCGTGGGGCACCCGGCCGTGAAATCCTGCATGCTGGCAAACATCGCCGCCGCGCTGTCGATCACCCAGGAGGGGCCCGCCACCGCCCCGACGCTGGCCGAGGTCCTGGCCCAGGACGCCCGCTACAAGACCGATGTACAACCGCTACCGCAGAGGAGAGCTGAATGAAGACGATCCTGACCACCACCGCATTGGCGCTGATTGCGCCGATGGCGCTGGCTGACGAAATCCGGGTCCTGAACTGGCAGGGCTACGGCACCGACCTCGACTGGGCCATGACGGCCTTTACCGAGGCGACGGGCCATACGGTCGTGCATGAGTACTTCACCTCGGAACAGGAGATGCTGACCAAGCTGCGCACCAATCCCGGGGCCTATGACGTGGTGCTCATCAACTCGGCTTTCACGCCGCAGGCGCAGGCGGAGGGGCTGATCGGCCCGATCGATGCGACCAAGGTGCCGAACCTCGGGGATGTCGACCCCGCGTTGGTGGCCAATGAGGACCTGAACGCAGGCGGCGCGCTGCATGGGGTGCCATGGACCTGGGGGCTGACCTCCTTCGCCGTGAACTCTGGTGATTTCCCCGAGGCGCCGACCTCCATTTCCGTGTTCTGGGATCCCGCGCTGAAGGGTCGGGTGTCGATCCGCGACGATGCGCTGGAGGCGGTTCAGTTCGCAGCGCTAGCCACGGGGCAGAACATCAACAACATCACCGATCTGGACGCAGTCAAGGCCAAGCTGACCGAGCTGATGCCGCAGATCGCGACCTTCTGGAGCGCCGAGACCGACTGGAACCAGAACATGGCCGCCGGGCAGTTCGCAGTAGCGACCTACTGGTCGGGCTCTGCCGCGCGGTCGATGTCCGAAGGTCTGCCGGTGACCTTCGTGGTGCCGGACGAAGGCGCCATCGGCTGGCTGGACGGGCTGTCGATCCCGGCGACCTCTACCAAGCAGGACGCGGCGCATGCCTTCATCGACTGGATGATCGACCCGGACTTCTACGTCCGCTGGGATACAGAAGGGGCGCCCGCGACCTCGAACACGGTAGCGGCCGGAGCGCTGCCCGAGGCGAGCTTCAATCGCGCGGTGCTGGGGAATCCGGCAGTCGTGGCGCGGGTGCAGTTCATGCGTCCGGTGCCTGACGAGACCCGCGAGGCCTATCTGGCGCTGTGGCAGGAGCTGAAGGCGGCGCAGTAGTGACCCCTGCGGAACGCCTGCGGGCGCTGGGTCTTCTGGCGCCCGCCTATCTGTGGCTGACGGTGGCGGTCTTCCTGCCGCTGTCGGCGATGGCCTTCTTCAGCCTATTGACGGACGTTCCATTCGGAGATCGTGAATGGGCGTTCACATTCGGCAACTACATCGAGGTGCTGACCAACCCGACCTATGCGACGCTGCTGTGGAAGTCGCTGAAGCTCGCCTTCTGGGTCACCCTCTGGTGCGTGATCCTTGGGTTTCCCTGCGCCTACATCCTGGCGCGGATGATCAGGGGCCGGTCGAGAGAGGCGCTGTTTCTTCTGGTCATCCTGCCCTTCTGGTCAAACGCCCTGGTGCGGGTCTTTTCCTGGGCCATCGTGCTGCGGGGAAACGGGGTTCTGGACCGGGCGGTCAACGCCGTCCTGCCCTGGGAGGTGGATCTGAACCTGATGTTCAGCGAGACGGCAATGGTGATCGGGCTGGTCCATTCCTATCTGCCTTATGTGATCCTGACCACCTACCTGTCGCTGCAAGCCATTGATGATGCAGTGATCGAGGCCGCCCGCAGCCTTGGTGCGCGGTTTCCGCGCATCCTGTGGCGGCTGGTCCTGCCGCTGGCGATGCCCGGCCTGATCGCCGGGGCGGTGCTGGTCTTCGTGCCAGTCGTGGGGTCCTTCATGGAGCCGCGCCTTCTGGGAGGCCGCGTCGGCACGACCTACGGCACGCTGATCGAGGATCAATTCGTGGCGGTCTTCAACTGGCCCTTGGGTGCCGCGCTGTCCTTCATCCTGCTGGCTGTGGTGTTGCTGATCCTTGCGGCCGCAAGCCCGGCGTTGCGGAAGGCCACGCCATGATCCGCCACGCCGCCGCGCGCGCCTATCTCGGGCTGATCCTGATCTTTCTTTACGCGCCCATCGCCGTCATGGCAGTGATGAGCCTGAACGCATCGGAGTTCTACGCGCTGCCGTTCCGCTTTTCGACCGAGTGGTATGAACGTCTGTTCACAAACGCGGAAATCCTTGCCGCCGCCTGGCGGTCGGTCTGGATTGCGGTGGTGGTGGCGGTGATTGCCACCACGCTGGGCACGATGGCGACACTGGCGCTGTGGCGGCATGACTTTCCGGGCAAGCGTATCCTTCAGGCGCTGCTCTTCCCGCCGATCGCGGTGCCCTGGCTAATCACCGGGACGGCGATGCTGATCTTCTTCTTCGGCGTCGGCATCGGGCGGGGGACGCCGGCCGTCATCATCGGTCATGTGGCGCTTGCGCTGCCTTACGTCATCGTCACGGTCTTTGCCCGGATGCAAAGCTTTGATCGCGCGCTGGAGGAGGCCGCGCGCTCGCTTGGCGCAAGGCCGCTGACCGTGGCGCGGAAGGTGATCCTGCCGCATGCGGCGCCGGGCATCATTGCGGGCGCGCTCTTTGCCTTTGCCGTCAGTTTTGACCAGTTCGTCGTCAGCTACTTCCTCGCGGAACCCGGCGACAGCACGCTGCCGGTGCTGATCTATTCAGCGATCCGCAAGGGCTTCACGCCCGAAATCAACGCGGTGTCCACCATCATCATCGTGGTGTCGATGGCGGTAATGATCCTTGCCGCCCGCTATGCGAAGTTCGGGGGGACGCGATGAGCGGGGTGCGTGTCGAGGGTCTTTCCAAGTCCTATGGTTCGGCACTGGCGCTGGACGATGTGACGCTGACCTTTTCCGATGGTGGGTTCTTCGGGCTGCTTGGACCGTCGGGATCGGGCAAGACCACGCTTCTGCGTGCGATTGCGGGCTTTGTGCAGGCCGACCGGGGGCGCATCGTCATCGGGGAGGAGCCGGTGGAGCGGACCCCGGTGGAGGATCGCAACATCGGGATGGTGTTCCAGAACTATGCGCTTTTTCCCAACATGACCGTGGCAGAGAACGTGGCCTTCGGGCTGGAAGTGCGGCGGGTGCCGGTGGCAGACCGCGTGCGGCGGGTGGCCGAGGTGCTGGAACTGGTGCAGCTTGGTGCCCTTGGTGGGCGCAGGCCGTCAGAGCTGTCGGGCGGGCAGCGGCAACGGGTGGCGATGGCACGGGCGATCGTCACGCGGCCCCGGGTGCTGTTGCTGGACGAGCCGCTGTCGGCGCTGGACCGGGCCTTGCGGGTGGAGATGCAGATCGAGCTTAAGCGGATCCAGCGGGAGGTCGGGATCACCACGATCTTCGTGACGCATGACCAGGAAGAGGCGCTGACGCTCTCGGACCAGATCGGCATCCTGAAGGATGGGCGTCTGGTGCGCCACGGGACCCCGCGCGCGGTCTATGACGACCCGCAGGACGCCTTTACCGCGCGGTTCCTGGGCGAGGCGAACATTCTGGCCGGGACGGTCGAGGCACAGGGTCTGCGGCTGCCCGATGGCACGCTGTTGCCGGGGGTGACCGCGTCAAGCATCGCGTTGCGGCCCGAGGAGTTGGGCGTCAGCCTGCAGGAACCTGCCACGCCGCACCGGCTGCAGGCACGGCTGGTGCAGCGGATTTTCTCGGGGGCGACGGGGACCTGCGTGCTGGACTGGCAGGGCCAGACGCTGAAGCTGACCGCGCCGGACCGGGACCTGGGCGATCTGCCAGAGACTGGCGGGCCGATGGTCTGGCTGTCATGGGCAGCCTCTGCCGTCTTGCCGCTTCGCGATGTTTCGCCGTGAACGATGGGCGGGAACATGATGCTTGCCTCATGTCTTATTGGGCGAGGAAGAGGGTGGGGAGGGCCGCCGGTTGCGCAGAACTGCTGCGCCCGGCCTCGTGCGGGTGCCCCTACGTTTCCTCTTTGCCTGACCACCGGCGGCCATTTCCCGCTTGCCATCAGCGGCCAGTTGCCGCTTTCTCGCGCGCAAAGTTGAGGAAGTTTCGATGACACCCACCCGCCTGCGCCTGAACGATGGCCACATGATCCCGCAACTTGGCCTTGGCATCTGGCAGGTGCCAGCCGAGACGACCGCCACAACGGTCGCTACGGCGCTGGGCATGGGATACCGGCTGATCGACGGTGCCGCGATCTATGGCAACGAGGTCGGTCAGGGTGAGGGCATCCGTCAAAGCGGTCTGCCGCGGGATGAGGTTTTCGTCACTACAAAGGTCTGGAATGACGCGCAGGGCCAGGACGCCACGCTGCGGGCGGTCGAGGGTAGCCTGACGCGGCTGGGGCTGGAGCGGACCGACCTTTGCCTCATCCACTGGCCTGTTCCGGCGCGGGGGCTTTACGTCGAGACCTGGCGCGCGCTGGTGCGGTTGCGCGACGAGGGGCGGGTGCGGTCGATCGGCGTGTCGAACTTCATGCCCGCGCATCTGGAGCGGCTGGTGGGCGAGACGGGGGTGATCCCGGTCCTGAACCAGATCGAGCTGAACCCGCGCCTGCAGCAGGCAGAGCTGCGGGGCCTGCATGACCGAATGGGGATCGTCACCCAAAGCTGGACGCCGCTGGGGCAGGGGGCAAGCTTTGCGGCGGCCCCGGTTGCGGCCGCTGCGGCGCGGACGGGCAAAAGCCCGGCGCAGGTGATCCTGCGCTGGCATGTGCAGTTGGGCGCGTCGGTCATCCCGCGGTCAACTCGCACGGCGGGTCTGGCCGAGAACCTCGACGTGTTCGACTTTGCGCTGACGGATGCCGAGATGGCGGCAATGGCGGCGCTGGACGAAGGGGTTCGCTGTGGCCCCGATCCGATGACTTTCGGCTGAGGGGGCGCGCCGATGCTTGTGCCAGAACTCACCGTCCGTAACCCCGATGCCGCTGCGCAGGTCCTGGCGAAGGTGTTCGGTTTTTCCACGCAAGGTGGGCTGATGCACCGTGGCACCCAGGCGGTCCGGCTGGTGGCGGGGTCGGCGGAGGGCCATGGCCGGATCGACCACATCGCCCTGACGGTACCGGACATGGACACGGCCCTTGCCGAACTTATGGCGGCGGGTGCCAGCCTTGAGGCATCAGTCACCCCGAACGGGGCGGAGCTGATTCCCGAGTTCTGGGACGACGGCTTGCGCTTCGTCTACCTCTCCGGCCCGGAAACCGCCCGGATCGAGCTTTGCCAGCGCATCACCGGTGCAGCGCCCGAGGTGGGCCATGACCATGTGGGCATCCCGTGCCTCGACCTTGCGGCGATGCAGGATTTCCTTGAGGCGCAGGGCGCCCGGCTGACCGCTGCGGTGGACCTGAGCCGCCCGGAAGGTGTGATCCCGGTCCGCTTTCTGGCCTATGCTGGTGGAGTGATCGAGCTTTACCAGCCCGCCCAGGCCACCCGCTCCGCGCGAGGCCTGTGGTCGCACCTGCTGGTCCCGGGGCTGGCCACCGCGCTGGAAGGCCCCGAGGGGCTGATCCTCGCACCGCTTTAAGCCATGCGCCAAACCCTGACCGAGATCTACGAGGCCCGCGTCGCAAGCGGTGCCTTGCGGGCCGATCCTGCCCAGCACGCCGTGCTGGCCCCGCTTGAAGCGGTGCGGCAGTGGCTGGAGGAGAACGCAGCCCGGCGGGTGGGGCTGTTCGCGGGTCTCTTCGCCCGGCCTCTTGCACCGCCGAAGGGGATGTATCTTTGGGGCGGGGTCGGGCGGGGGAAGTCGATGCTGATGGACCTGTTCACCGACGCAGTGGATATCCCCCAAAAGCGCCGCGTGCATTTTCACGCCTTCATGCAGGAAATCCACCGTGGCCTGCACGCCGCGCGCAAGGAGGGGGTGGAGGACCCGCTTGCTCCGGTGGCGGAAGCGGTGATCCGCGACACCCGGCTTCTGGCCTTCGACGAGATGCAGATCAACGACATCACCGATGCGATGATTGTGGGGCGGCTGTTCGAAAAGCTGTTCGCCGCCGGACTTGTGATCGTCACCACCTCGAACCGCCCGCCGCAGGACCTGTATCTGACCGGGCTGAACCGGGTGCTGTTCCTGCCCTTCATCGCCATGCTGGAAGAAAAGTTGCAGGTGGTGGAACTGGAAAGCCCGACAGACTACCGCCAGCACCGGCTGGCCGGCGCGCAGGTCTACTTTCACCCGGCCCGGACGTCGGGGGCCGAGATTGCGAAGATGTGGACCGACCTGACCGGGGGCGCGGCAGAGGCGCCGCTGAGCCTTGAGGTCAACGGCCGCACGCTGGTCTTGCCGCGCTTTGCCAACGGAGTGGGGCGGGCGAACTTCTGGGAGCTTTGCGCCAAACCCCTTGGACCGGCAGACTTCCTGGCGATTGCGGGGGCGGTGCGGGTATTGATCCTGGAGGATATCCCGCAGCTGTCGGCCGCCAACTACAACGAGGCGAAGCGGTTCGTAACCCTGATCGACGCGCTTTACGAGGCAAAGGTCCGGCTGATCGCCAGTGCCGCCGAAGCACCGGAACGGTTGTACATCGAAGGCGAGGGCGCCTTCGAGTTCGAGCGCACCGCAAGCCGCCTGCGCGAGATGCAGGCGGCGGGGTGGGGTGCCTAGTCCAGCGCGCGGCCCGCAGGCACGGCCCGCTTCGAGGCGCCTGCTGCAAGGGTATCGGCAAAGCCGTGGTTGATGTCGCGGTGCTTTGCCTCGTCGGCGCGGACGGCGATGATCACGTCACGCAGGCGGGCGTCGGCAGGCAGCTTCCAGTACTCGATCGCGATCTTCGGGGCGGCGACGTTCTCGACAAATCCGCTGTCGACCTGCTCCAGATAGCCAGTGTAGCTGACCACCGCTTCTTCTTCCAGGTAGCCGACAACCCGGTGGGCGGTCTTCGGGGCGAAGAGGTACAGGAAGAAGTAGGTATTGAAGAACACCGCCTGGCCGAACATGATCAGCCCGCGCTCGAACAGCGAGGGCTTGGCGATGTGGATGAAGGTCATCAGATGCATCCGCTCGTTCTCGGCCTCGTCCAGAAGTTCGCGGATCCAGCCCTCGTCCTCGCGGATGTGGCGAAGCGACTTCAGGTGCTGGAGAAGGCCGCCCACCATGCCGGGCACAGCGGCCACGGTCTCCAGAACGACAGCCCGGTGGCCGTAGCGTTTGGAGAAGAAGGCATCGGCAAACACGCGCATGAATTTGACGATGCCAAGCGCGATGCGGTCAGAGAGGTTGTCCGGCCGCTTGTGACGATCTAGGGCGACGGGGGAGGGTTCAGACATGGCAGGTCTCCTTTCCCGAAAGAGATGGCCATGAATTCGCGCCGCTCAATCCCCGTGCGACACTATGCTCGTGCAGGATCGGGGAACCTCAGCCCGAAAGCGCCTGCCACAGCAGGCGCAGTGCCATCGCGGTGGAGACCAGGACGAGCAGCGGCTTGATCAGGCCGGCCCCGACCCGGATGGCCAGCCGCGCGCCGAGGCTGGCCCCAAGCACCTGCGCCGCAGCCATGGCAAGGCCCACCGCCCACCACATTGCGCCGGAGGGGATGAACACAAGGAGGCTGCCCAGGTTCGAGGTGAAGTTCAGCATCTTGGTATGGGCGGTCGCCTTCAGCACGCCGTATCCCGCCAGAAGCACGAAGCCCATCATGTAGAAAGAGCCCGTCCCCGGCCCGAAGAATCCGTCATAGGCGGCCACCAGCGGGACAACGGTCGCGGCGAAGACAGGCGGGCTGATGCGGGCGGCACTTGCAGTATCGGACAGTCCGGGCTTCAGGGCGAAGAAGAGCGCGACGCCGATCAGCACGACGGGCATGATCAGGCGGAGGACCTCCACCGGGATCAGATGCGCGACCAGCGCCCCGCCGGCCCCGGCAAGGGCTGCGATGGCGGCCATGCCAAGCTGGTCCGTCGGCCGGACATGGCCCGCGCGGGCATAGGCCA
>JANPJZ010000075.1:0-15782 GCA_031425795.1 Rhodobacter sp.
GCGTGCGCTGGCCGATGCTGAAAACTCGCGCAAGCGGGCCGAGCGTGACCGCAAGGAAGCAGAGCTTTACGGCAGCACAAAGCTGGCCCGTGATCTTCTCCCGGTATTCGACAACCTGACGCGCGCGCTTCAGGCCATTCCTGAAGAAAGCCGGGCCACTTCAGCTGCGCTGGTCGAGGGTGTCGAGCTGACACTCCGCGAACTGACCAACGTGATGACGCGCCACGGCGTCACGCCGATCTCTCCTGCCGTAGGCGAGATGTTCGACCCGCAACTGCATCAGGCGATGTTCGAGGCCCCGATGCCCGGCACCAAGGCCGGCCAGATCATTCAGGTGATGACCGAGGGTTTCCTTCTGCATGACCGGTTGCTGCGCCCGGCGCAGGTCGGCGTGTCCTCGACCCCCGGCTGAGCCTCCCCTCCCCCCGGAGAGGGCCGTCTGCCCTCTCTGGACCTCTCCCGAGGATACTTTTCCAGAAAGAAAGCCAAACTTTAATTAAAGTTTAGCGGCATCCTTGAGCTCGTAGATCAGCCGCAATGCTTCCATCGGCGTCAGCTCGTCCGGGTGGATGGATTTCAGTCGAGCTTCCACCTCGGAAACTTTCTGCGGCTTTGGCAAAGTGGCCGCCGGAGCGGCGCGGAACAGCGGCAGATCGTCAATCAGCGCCTTCTGCGACTCGCCCTCACGCTCACCCTTTTCAAGGGCCTCCAGCACCACCTTCGCCCGTTCGATCACACTGGGCGGCAAACCGGCAAGCCGTGCGACCTGCACGCCGTAAGACCGGTCCGCCGCGCCTTTGCGAACCTCGTGCAGGAAGATCACCTCGCCCTCCCACTCCTTCACCGATACCGTGGCGTTTTCCACCCCGGCCAGCTTCCCCGCGAGCGCGGTCAACTCGTGGTAATGCGTGGCAAATAGGGCGCGGCAGCGGTTGACCTCGTGCAGATGTTCCAGCGTCGCCCAGGCGATGGACAGGCCATCATAGGTCGCGGTGCCGCGCCCGATTTCGTCCAGGATGACCAGCGCGCGGTCGTCGGCCTGGTTCAGGATCGCTGCGGTTTCAACCATCTCAACCATGAAGGTCGACCGCCCCCGCGCCAGATCATCCGACGCACCGACGCGGCTGAAGAGCTGGGTCACCAGCCCGATATGCGCAGCCGTTGCAGGAACATGGCTGCCTGCCTGCGCCAAGAGGGCGATCAGCGCGTTCTGCCGCAGGAAAGTGGATTTCCCCGCCATGTTCGGCCCGGTCAGAAGCCAGATCGCCGGGGTCGTCTCCTGCGCAAGATCACAATCGTTGGCGATGAAGGACATACCTCCTTGCTGGCGCAGGGCGCGTTCCACCACCGTATGCCGCCCGCCTGTGATGTGGAAGGCGTGGCTTCCGTCCACCACCGGGGCGCACCAGTTCTCTTCAGCTGAAAGAGTGGCGAAAGCGGCGGCAAGGTCGGTCTCGGCCAAGGCGCGTGCGGCCTGGGCAATGGCGGCGGCCGCGTCCAGCACCTGGGCCTTCAGGTGGGCGTAGTGGCGCTTCTCGATTTCCAGCGCATGATTGCCTGCGTTCAGGATGCGGGTCTCAAGCTCGTTCAGGGAAAGGGTGGTGAAGCGGACCTGCCCTGCGGTGGTCTGGCGGTGGATGAACAGCTCGGGCAGCGCCCGCATCCGGTCTTCATGCGTGGTCGTCACCTCGATGAAGTAGCCCAAGACGTTGTTATGCTTGATCTTCAAGCTTGGAATACCGGTCTGGCTGACATAGTCGGCCTGCATCCGGGCAATCACCCCCCGGCCTTCGTCGCGCAGGGCGCGGGTCTCGTCCAGCTCCGGGTCCCAACCTGGGGCGACATAGCCGCCGTCGCGGGCCAGCAACGGTGGCTCGTCCACCAGCGCACGGGCCAAAAGGTCTACCACCATGTCGTGTCCGACAAGCGCTGTGGCGGCCTCTGCCAGCAAGGGTGGGGCGTCGGCAAGCTGATCGGCGATCCAGCCCGCCTGCTCAAGTCCCGCCCGGATTGCGGCCAGGTCACGCGGTCCGTCGCGGTCCAGCGCCAGCCGAGACAGCGCACGGTCAAGGTCGGGGACGCGGCGCAGCGCCTCGCGCAGACGGTCGCACAACGAGGGGGCGTCCAGCATGAAGCCCAGCGCCTCTTGCCGCCGCTGGATCACGCCCAGATCCAGCGAGGGCGACGACAATCGCCGCTCCAGAAGCCGCGCACCGGCCGCCGTGACCGTCCGGTCGATCGCGTGCAGAAGCGACCCCTCACGCCCGCCGGACAGGGCCTGCGTCAGTTCCAGGTTGCGGCGGGTAGCGGCGTCGATCTGCATGATGCCACCCAGTGCCTCCCGCACCGGGGGGGCGAGGAGCGGCATCTTCCCGCGTTGCGTGAGGTGCAGGTAATCGACCAGCGCCCCCATGGCCGAGACCTCGGCGCGATCGAAGCTGCCAAAGGCGTCCAGCGAGGCGACGCCGAACATCTCGCACAGGCGCTTGTCCGCGTTGGTGGAATCAAAGCTGCCGCGCGAAAGGGGGGTGAGGGAAACGCCGGTCTCGGCGAGGTTCGGGACAAGGTCACGCTCCCGCGCCTCGCTGACCAGAAGCTCACGCGGGGCGATGCGGGCGAGGTCGGGGCCGAGGCGGACGGGGGAGGACGGCATCACCCGGAACTCGCCCGTGGAAATGTCCGCCCAGGCGAGCGCGCCGGCTTCGCGCACCTCGGCGTAGGCTGCGAGGAAGTTGTGCCGGCGGGCCTCCAGAAGCGAGTCTTCGGTCAGGGTGCCAGGGGTGACGAGGCGGACCACGTCACGCTTTACCACGGATTTGTAGCCACGCTTCTTCGCCTCGGCCGGGTCTTCCAGCTGTTCGGCGATGGCGACGCGGAAGCCTTTGCGGATGAGCGTCAGAAGGTAGCCCTCGGAGGAATGGACCGGCACGCCGCACATGGCGATGGGGTCACCCTGGTGGAAGCCGCGTTTGGTGAGGGCGATGTCGAGGGCTGCGCTGGCGGCGACGGCGTCGTCGAAGAACATCTCGTAGAAGTCGCCCATCCGGTAGAATAGGAGGGCGCCGGGGTTCTGGGCCTTGATCTCCAGATACTGCGCCATCATCGGCGTGACGGTGTCTTCGGTCACTTTGGTCCCCCCGGGTGTGGGGGGAGACTACAGGGGAGGGGTCGGGTGGGGAAGGGGGTGTCCCGGGCAGGGACAAGGGGTCTGCTGACAAGAAATCAAGGGGTTACGGGGGAGCGTTAGGGATCTGGAAAGGTTTGCCCGTGGCGGGGCGGTTTTCAGATTGAGCGCGTTCCGCGCAGGCCCTTGTCTCGCCTCGGCGCGCGACGCGCGCGCAACCGGCACGGACGATGGGGGCATTCTGCCCCCAAACCCCCTGAGAGTTTTTGGGAAAAGAGCAAATCAAGTTGACTTACAGGAGGAATGCTCAGGCCAGTGGCCGTGCGGGGCCGGTCAACCGAGGCCCGCGACAAGGGCGTCGAAGACGGTGCGGGTGCGCGCGAGGCGGCGGTAGGCTTCGTGCATCACGACCCAGGCCGCAACGGTCGGGGTCAGGTCTGGCAGGAGCCGGACAAGGCCCGACCGTTCGCCAATCACCACCTGGCAGATGCCAAAACCGATCCCGTGACGGATCGCGGCGAGTTGGGCGAGGTCATCGTCGCTGCGAAATACGGTGCGCTGCGGCGGGGCAAGGCCCTGCTGCCGCAAACCGGCAGCGAGGCTGTCATCGCGGTCCTGGCCGATCATCAGGCCGGTGGCGGCGAGGGCGAGGAAATCCATCCCGTCCAGCCGAACCGCAAGGGAAGGGGCGGCAAAGAAGCCGACACGCATTGGTGCGACTTTCCGGGTGATCAGCGCCTCTTGTCGGGGTGGCGTGAGCCGGACGGCAATGTCGGCATCGCGTCGGAGGAGGTTGCTTACGTCGTTGGTTGGCACAAGTTCCACCTCCAGTGCCGGCCAGTGGTGGTGCAGCTCGGCCAGGATTGGGGGCAGGATCTCGACCCCGTAGACCCGGCTGCAGGAAATGCGGACCGAACCCGCCACTTTATCCGCCGCGCCGGACGCGGCCCGGGCAAAGGCCATGGCAGCGGCTTCCATCGCCTGGGCTTGAGCCATCAGGGCGGAATGGCCATCGATCGGTGCAAGACCCGTGGGGGATCGGGTGAAGAGAGCCACGCCGACCATAGCCTCTAGCGCCTCGACCTGGCGGCGGACGGTGGGCTGTGACAGGCCAAGCTGCCGTGCCGCAGCGGAAAGACTGCTGGTGCGGCAAACCGCCAGATAGGCAGCGAAGAGTTCCCAGTTGGCCGGGCGAAGGATCATAAATTCTTTATAGGCCGATGGTCGAAGATCGACAATCGTGATGGGGGGTCAGGTCAGCTAAAACAAAGGGGTCATCGGGAAGATGACGCTTTCCCAAGGAGAAAGACCATGACCACAACACCAGGTGTCGTTACCAGCGCGCCCAATCTTATACTGCGGGCCGAGGGGTTGGCCCTCCTTGGCGCGGCGACCTTTGCCTATGCCCAAGTTGAGGGAGGCTGGGGACTGTTTGCCCTGGTTCCTGGCCCCGGATGCTTTCATGCTGGGATATCTGCGAAATCCCCGGCTTGGAGCGATGCTTTACAATCTGGGCCACAGCACCATCCTGCCTTTTGCGCTGATCGGCCCGGGCTTCGTGTTGTCCCATCCGACGGCGTTGGCAATCGGGCTGATCTGGCTGGCGCATGTCGGCTTTGACCGCGCGGCGGGCTACGGGCTGAAATACGCCGACGCGTTCAAGCACACCCATCTGAGCGGACCCGTGGAGGCGCGATAGCGTGTCAAAGAACGTAGCGCGAAAGATCCGTCGAGCGGGAAAGGGCGCCGAGGTTGACCTCGACGAAGGCCGCGTCGACGGTGACGGTGGTGCCGCCGCGATCTGGCGCGTTGAAGCTCAGCTCCTCGAACACCCGTTCCATCACCGTGTAAAGGCGGCGCGCGCCGATGTTTTCGATGGTGCGGTTGACCTCGGCCGCGATGCGGGCCAGGGCCGCGATGCCGTCGGGGGTGAAGGTGACGGTGACCTCTTCGGTGCCCATCAGGGCGGAATACTGGAGGGTCAGGGCGTTTTCCGTCTCGGTGAGGATGCGGACGAAATCGGCTTCGGTCAGCGGCTGAAGCTCCACCCGGATCGGCAGGCGGCCCTGCAGCTCGGGCAGAAGGTCCGAGGGTTTGGCGATGTGGAAGGCCCCGGAGGCAATAAAGAGGATATGGTCGGTCTTCACCGGGCCATGCTTTGTGCTGACGGTGGTGCCTTCGATCAAGGGCAGCAGGTCACGCTGTACGCCTTCGCGGCTGACATCCGCGCCACGGGCATCGGCGCGGGCGCAGATCTTGTCGATTTCATCAAGAAAGACGATGCCGTTCTCCTGCACGGCCTCGAGCGCTGCAACCTTCACGGCTTCATCGTCCAGAAGCTTGTCGGCTTCCTGGCCGAGGAGAATGTCATGGCTCTGGAGCACGGTCATGCGCTTGCGGCTTGTGCGGCCACCGAAGGATTTGAAGAGATCCTGCAACCCCTGCATCTGCTGTTCCATGCCGGGCATCCCGATGCCCATCGGCAGGGGGGAGGCGTCGGCCACGTCGATCTCGATCATGGTGTCGTCAAGCTCGCCACGTTTCAGCTTGCCCCGGAACATCTCTCGCGTCTGCTCGCGGGCGTCCTTGCCGGCAAGCGCTTCGATCACGCGGTCTTCGGCGGCCTTGTGGGCGCGGGCGGTCACGGCTTCGCGCATCTGCACCCGGGTGTCGTTCATCGCCACATCCACGAGGTCGCGGATGATGCTGTCGACGTCGCGGCCGACATAGCCGACTTCGGTGAACTTGGTCGCTTCGACCTTGAGAAAGGGCGCCTTGGCCAGTTTGGCAAGGCGGCGGCTGATCTCGGTCTTGCCGACGCCGGTGGGGCCGATCATCAGGATGTTCTTGGGGTAAACCTCATCCCTGAGGTCATCGCCGAGGCGTTTTCTCCGCCAGCGGTTGCGGAGCGCGACGGCGACGGCGCGCTTGGCGTCGGCCTGGCCGATGATGAAGCGGTCAAGCTCGGACACGATTTCGCGGGGGGTAAGGTCGGTCATTCGGTGGATCCGTATGGGGGCAGGCTGGCCTTGCCGGGGAAGTTTGGCAGGGCCCGCATGACGGCGGCGCGGAGCTGCACCCACCAGGTACCGATTGCGGTGATGAAGGCGCCGAGAAGGAGGAGGGTGAAGATCCAACTGGTGCCACCATTGTCGCCCATCAGCCAGGTGATGACGATGGCGATATAGGCGATGGCGGCTGTGAGGAAGCTGCGGCGGTCGATCACCAGGGCAAGGAGGGTGATGAGGACGAGGGCGATGGCAAGTAACCCGCCGCCTCCGCCGTTCATCAGTGTGACGGCGACGGTGTTCACCAGCGCGGGGGCGGCGAGGAGGTGGCACCAGAAGGCGGTGGCGGAGTGGCGCCCGAGGCGGTGCGGATCACGGGTGTCGAACCACATGCCGGCGAGGAAGGCTCCGACGCCGAAGAGGAGCGTGGCGGTGGCGAAGGCGGGGCTTTCGGTGAGGTCGAAGAGTGAGCGGTAGTTGCCGGTGGTGACGAGGCCGATGAGGTTCGCGGCGGAGGCGGTGACGGAGTAGACCACGCCCAAGATCGCGGCCCCGGCGAGGAAGGCCGAAAACGGCAGGCGGAAGCGGCGATACCACAGGATCATCGCAACGGCGGAGAGGGCGAAGCCGGAAGTGGCGACGGCGCGTTCGTCCATGCCGGTGCGGGCGAGGATCGCGAAGGCGAAGATCACGACGCCGATTCCGTAGGCCGTGGCGAGGACCATGGAGGGCAGGGTCATCCGGCGTTTCAGGGTGAAGTAGCCGGCCCACCACCAGGCGATTGCGGCGGTGGCGAGGGGGACGAGCGTCAGGATCGTGAAGCCGCCGATGATGGTCAGAAGGGCGGTCGCCCCGGTGAGGAGGATGACAAGGCCGATGGAGATGAAGATTTCGGAGAAGCCGCGGAAGAATTCGAAGGGTTCATCCTCGGCGGGGAGGGTGGCGCGTTTGCCACTGCGGCTGTTGGCCAAGGCGGTGACGGAGGCGGCCTGCGCTTCGGTCAGGATGCCGGCGGCGACGGCGGCGCGAAGGTCTTCGGGGGTCATGCGCGGATCGTCTCCACCGTGAGATTGCCGTTCGTGTAGACGCAAATGTCGGCGGCGATGGCCATGGCGCGGCGGGCCACCTCTTCTGCAGGCAGGTCGGTGGTCATCAGGCCCCGCGCGGCGGCGAGGGCGAAGTTGCCGCCGGAGCCGATGGCGGCGACGTCGTGTTCGGGCTCGAGGACGTCTCCGGCGCCGGTGATCATGTAGAGGTCCTTGCCGTCGGTGACGATGAGCATGGCTTCGAGATTGCGCAGGTACTTGTCCATGCGCCAGTCCTTCGCAAGGTCGACGCAGGCACGGGCCAGCTGGCCGGGCGCAGCCTCGAGCTTTTTCTCCAGCCGTTCAAGCAGGGTGAAAGCGTCGGCGGTCGATCCGGCGAAGCCTGCGACCACGTCATGGCCGCCCGGAGAAAGCCTGCGGACCTTGCGGGCGGTGCCCTTGATCACCGTCTGGCCGAGGGAAACCTGTCCGTCACCGGCCACCACAACCTCGCCCCCGCGCCGGACGGCGAGGATCGTGGTACCGTGCCATCCGGGGAATTTGTCGTCCGCCATGGCGACCTCCGTTGTCATGCCCCTATATGGCGGGGCAGGTTGCGCATCACAAGGTCAGGGATTCAGGGGGAAGGGCGGCGTGACGGAACGGGTGCTGCACATCTACCTGCACGCCGCCCTGCGCAATGCGGCAGAACTGGGGAGCGTGAACCTGTTCCGGCGCATGGCTGTGGCGTTGCCGGGTTGGCGGCTGCGGTTCCACGCCGACACCGAGGAGGAGCGCCTCAAGGCACCGGGGCGGGGCCATGGGCTGTTTCACATGCAACACCCGAATGGACCTCGGATCCTGTGCCTGCGCAAGGCCTACATCGCGCCGTTCTGGCGGATCGAGGCAGTAGCGGAGCGGTGGCTGTTCGACGTGGCCCGCGCCCGCTTTGCGCCGGAAGAGATTCCGGAGGCTGAGGCAGCGGGATTTGTCCGGCGTTGGCAGGGCAAGATCCTGGGTCCGGGCACGCCCTCGCGCGGCGGGTATCTGCTGGTGCCGCTGCAAGGGCGGATCGGCGAGCATCGCTCGTTTCAGGCCCAAAGCCCGCTGGCCATGCTGGACACGGTTCTGGAGCGGACAACGCAGCCGGTGGTGGCCACGCTGCACCCGAAGGAGGATTTCAGCCCGAGGGATCTGGCCGCGCTGGAGCGGATCGGGCGACGGTTTGCGCGCTTCACCGTGGTTCGCACCCCGTCACCGGAGTTGCTGCTGGGCTGTGACGGGGTCATCACTCAGAACTCGTCGGTGGCGCTGCACGGCTTCTTTGCGGCCAAGCCGGCCGTCCTGTTTGCGGGCAGCGATTTTCACCATGTCGCCGGGTCGGTGCCACGCGACGGGCTGGATGCGGCGTTTGCTGCCCTGACCGCCCCGCCGCCGGACTTTGCCCGCTATCTGTGCTGGTTCTTCCGCCGTCAGGCCATCAACGGCGGCGCGTCGGAGTGTG
Organism: Rhodobacter sp.; assembly: GCA_031425795.1. Lineage (GTDB taxonomy): Bacteria > Pseudomonadota > Alphaproteobacteria > Rhodobacterales > Rhodobacteraceae > Tabrizicola. The sequence continues at coordinate 8,662 of JANPJZ010000075.1, forward strand.
AGCAGCAGATTGCCGACCGATTCCGTCGTCATGGCTGGGAGGTGTAACGCAAAACGCCCGCACCTTGCGGGGCGGGCGTTGCTTTCGACCAGGCGACTGCGGATCAGCGGCGCAGGCCGAGGCGGGTGATGAGCGCGGTATAGCGGGGCTCAGCGTTCTTTTTCAGATAGTCCAGCAGCTTGCGGCGCTGGGCGACCATCATCAGAAGGCCACGACGCGAGTGGTTGTCCTTCTTGTGGCTCTTGAAGTGTTCCGTCAGCGTGGCGATACGCGACGACAGGATCGCAACCTGAACTTCCGGCGAGCCGGTGTCGTTCTCTCTGGTCGCGTATTCCTTGATGAGACGTGCTTTTTCTTCAACCGTGATCGACATCGGGGTCTCCTTGGTCAGGGGTGATGGCGCAGGCCGGGATGTCGTCCAGCAAGGCCCTTGGAGGGTCCGCGCTATGGCGGATGCGGCCAAATAGGGGAAAAGCCGGCGAAAGGAAAGCCCGAAGTCGCCTGACCTTTCCAGACCACGGTATCGCCGCCAAGGCTGGCGCTCTCCGGGCGTGGTTCGGGAACGCTTAACCCTGATGGCAGCGAATGCTTCCGACAAGGTCTGGATCATGGTAGCTTGCGCCATCATTTCGTTACAGATCAAAACGTTAACGGGTGATAATGGTTAACAGCCGTCAGAGCGGCTGTCGGGCAAGGGGTGATGTGGTGCTGACGCTTTTCGGGTTGTTCGGGGTTCTGATGGCCGGCGTTGCGGCGGATGTGGTCCTGGCGCCGGACGGACGGTCTGCTGAAGACGGGCCTGAGGCTGACGGGCAGGGTGAACGGCTGACCACCGACGACAGTTTTCTTGATGAGGTCGCGACACTGGACGGCCTGCCGCTGTCGGATGACATTCCCGACCCGATGGACGACGATCTTGACCTTGTCGGAACTGATGCTGGTGAGGTCATGTCCGGTGGTCAGGGCCATGACCAGATTTCAGGTCTTGAGGGGGCCGACCTGATCGATGCTCGCGGCGGGGATGACCTTGTCGACGCGGGCGCTGGAGGCGATGCCGTCCAGGCCGGGGACGGCGACGACACGGTGACTGGCGGCAAAGGGGATGACAGCATCTATGGCCAGGCAGGCGAGGATCTGCTGCTGGGCGATGCGGGCGATGATTGGCTGGCTGGCCATGAGGGCGCCGACACCCTGGCCGGCGCGGCAGGCGATGACGCCCTGATCGGCGGCGAGGGGGATGACAGCCTGGACGGTGGCGCGGGACGGGACTGGCTGGCCGGCGGCATGGGTCACGACACGCTTGCCGGCGGAGCAGGGGCCGACGTCATTGACGGAAACGCCGGGGACGACCGGTTGTCCGGCCTTGCGGGCAAGGGCGATGATTTTGCAACGGATTACCTGAATGGCGGCGCCGGCGATGACACGCTGGTTCTTGGATCGGGTGACCATGCCTCGGGCGGAGATGGGGAGGACGACTTTGTCCTGCATGACTGGCTGACCGAAGGGGGCGTCGCGCATATCTCGGACTATGACGTGAGCCGCGATCAACTGATCGTCATGTATGACCCCGTTGCGCACCCCGACCCTGCGCTGACCCTGGAAGTCACGGAAGACGGGCGTGAGACCACGGTGCTGCTGAACGGCTCTCCGGTTGCGACCGTGCAGGGCAGCGCAGTGCTGCTGAAAGATATCGTTCTGACGGCGGCCTGAGTTGGGACTTGGTTACCAGCGCACCGGCTGCTGGTCATAGCCGACGTAAAGCGGGTGTCTGGGCTGGCCTTGACCGGTGAGGCCAAAGTGGAAAAGCGGCACGTCGGCCTTGCGCACCATCGCCTCCACCGCGCTTCCCCGGCCGGAGAGCAGGCCGTGGTTGCCCCAGGCGCAGATCACGACATCGGCCCAGGGCAGGCTGGCCTGGATCGCCACATCATTGCCCGGTCCTATAGGGTCAGGCGCTGCGCGCATGACCTTTGGGTCAGTCGCCCTGAAGGCGAAGATGTTCGTCACCCGGAACGCCCCGAACCCCAGCGCCCGCGCCCGCCGCTCGCAGCGTTCCACCGTAGGGTCATTCTGGACCTCGGTCGCGGTGGAGGGGTTCAGCATGATGAAAAGCGCGCGAGGCCCCGGGCCCCAGACCCGTGTCAGAAGGTAGCGATAGCGTTCGCAGGGCGAATAGACCGCCTCGGACACCGCATCGCCCTTGGTGAACGCCCGCGTGATCATTCCGCCCCCCTGCCGCACGGGCGGACCCTAGCTTAGCGTGGCGACTTGCGAAACCCGCTGGAGCCTGGGCGGGATCGTTGCATACTGCGGGCAACCAAGCAGGACTGACCATGCCCTATTTCCAGGACTATCCCGCCCGCACCGGCGCCCGCACGCTGTTCAAGATGGCGCACTACCTGCCGATCTATGACCAAATGCTTGCCCCCCTGCAGGGCCGCGACATCTCCTTTTTGGAGATCGGGATCTACAAGGGCGGCTCGATGCCGATGTGGCAGGGGTTTCTTGGACCGGGCGCGCGGATGACCTTTCTGGACATCGACCCTGCCTGCAAGGCGCTGCAACTGCCCGGGACCACTGTGGAGATCGGTGACCAATCGGACCCGGAGTTTCTGGACCGCATCGGGGCCGCGCACGGGCCTTTCGACCTGATCGTCGACGATGGCGGCCACAAGATGCATCAGCAGATCACCAGCTTTCGGCACCTCTGGCCCCGCCTGAACGATGGCGGGACGTATATCGTCGAGGATACGCATACGAGCTACTGGCCCGGATTCGGCGGCGGCCACCGTGAGCCGGGCAGCTTCATCGAGTTCGCCAAGGACCTGATCGACCAGATGCATTCATGGTACACCGAGGATGACGCAGGTTTTCCGCTGCATCCGATGGCGCGGGAAATTGGCGGCATCCGGTTTCATGACTCGCTGGTGGTGATCGAAAAGCGGCTGCGTGAGCCGCCGCTGGCGATAACTTCGACCAACGGGGTGGTCACCGGATCGCGCCGGATGCTGCAGGTGCGTGGGCGGACGTCGATCTTTTGACCAAAGGCAGCCAGGCCCTGCCGCTTGCATCACGGGGGCCTCTCCGTTAGCACAAGGCCGACCTTCAGGAGACGCAGGATGGACGGGATCGACACGCTACGGGCCAAGTATCTTGCCGCCGTCACCGGTGCGGCGGATGAGGCGGGGCTGGAAGACGTGCGCCTTGCCGCGCTGGGCAAGAAGGGCGAGATCAGTGCCCTGATGGCCACCCTGGGCAAGATGGAACCGGAGGCGCGCAAGGCCGCCGGGGCCGGGCTGAACGTGTTGAAAGACGAGATCGACGCAGCACTGCGGGCGCGCAAGACCGCGCTGGGCGATGCGGCGCTGGACGAGCGGCTGCGCGCGGAATGGCTGGACGTGACTCTGCCTGGGCGTCCGCGCCCGCGGGGGACGATCCACCCGGTTTCTCAGGTCATGGAAGAACTGACGGCGATCTTCGCCGACATGGGATTTTCCGTGGCTGAGGGGCCGCAGGTTGAAAGTGACTGGTACAACTTCGACGCGCTGAACATCCCGCCGGAACACCCCGCGCGGCAGGAGCATGACACGTTCTTCATGCACCGGGCCGAGGGTGACAACCGCCCGCCGCATGTGCTGCGGACGCATACGTCTCCGGTGCAGATCCGGGCTCTGATGGCCCATGGCGCACCGATCCGCGTGATCGCGCCGGGCCGCGTCTACCGGATGGATATGGACCAGACGCATACGCCCATGTTCCATCAGGTCGAGGGTCTGGCGATAGACCGGGCCATCAGCATGGCGAACCTGAAATGGACGCTGGAAGAGTTCTGCCGTGCCTTCTTTGAAGTGGACAAGGTCGAACTGCGCTTCCGCGCCAGCCATTTCCCGTTCACCGAGCCTTCGGCAGAAGTGGATATCCGCTATTCCAACGTTGGCGGTCAGCTGAAGATCGGCGAGGGCGACAAATGGATGGAAATCCTCGGCTCGGGCATGGTGCATCCCAAGGTGCTGGCTGCGGCGGGGGTGGACCCGGACCAGTGGCAGGGCTTTGCCTTTGGCATGGGGATCGACCGGATCGCGATGCTGAAATACGGCATCCCCGACCTTCGCGCCTTCTTCGAGGCCGACCTGCGCTGGTTGCGCCACTATGGTTTCAGCGCTCTGGACGTCCCGGATCTGGCGGGCGGGCTATCGGCATGACGGTGCGCGGCGATGGATGACGAGGACCTCGCCGCCCGGAAGTACGCCGCTGCGCATGACCCTGCGTTTCCGCAGCGGCGGGAGGCTGCCTATCTTGCCATTGTCGCGGCGCTTGAGGCGGCCTTGGGGCCGCAGGGCTATGGGTTGAAGGGCAGCACCTGGACGCGGGTGTCGCCTGCGGGAAAGTCGGCGGTCCATTTGCAGCGCAGCCGCTATGGCTGGGAAGTGCAGATCGTGTTGCGGTTCCTGACGCCGGAGGGGGACGCTCTGGACCATCCCGATTGGGATGAGGATGGGGAAATGACCCTGGAACGCTTTGGCGGTGGTGGCGGGGAGGATCCGGGACGGCTGGCCTTTCTGGATGTGCTGGACAAGCCCGCGCATCTGGCCCGGACGATCGACATTCTAGTGGATGAGGCCCTGCCCCGGCTGGAAAGCCTTCACGCAGAGTCGGGAATCGGGAAGACCTGACCTGTCGCCAGGTCCGGCGGGCTTGGGGACCCCTGGCGAGACTTTCAACCGGACAGAACCATGACAACCGTCCTGCGCTGCAAATCTAGACGCTACCGCAGGCGTGACGCGGCGGCCCGGCCAGCCCAGCGCCCGGTGGCCCAGCAGGCGGTGAGAAGATAGCCGCCGGTCGGGGCCTCCCAATCCAGCATTTCGCCTGCGACGAAAACGCCGGGCAGAGCCCTCAGCTCCAGCTGGTCGGTGACCGCCGCGCACTCGACGCCGCCCGCGACAGAGATCGCCTCATCCAGTGGGCGGGGGCCTTGCAGGGGAATCGGCAGATGCTTGAGGTGGGCGAAGGGTTCAGCCCGCGCGAATTCCATCACGAGGGCAATCTGGACCTTGTCGAGGCCAAGCTTGCGCAGGCGGTTGACCGAGGTTTCAGAGGGCTTCATCCGGGCGAGGCGCGTGGTGATGTCTTCGGCAGAAAGGTTGGGGAGGAGGTCGAGCGCAAGCGTAGCCCCGTCACGCAACTCGCGGCTGATCGCGTAGATGCCGCCGCCTTCGACGCCACGTTCAGAGACCACGAACTCCCCCCGTTCGCGGCGGGTGCCGGTGATCAGGGTGACGCCTTTGACGGGCTGCCCGAAGTGCAGAGCCATCTTCTGGGACCAGTCCACCCGGAAGCCGACATTCGCGGGCTTCCATGGCGCGATGCCGACGCCCATTTCCTGCAGCCATGGCACCCAGGCTGCGTCAGAGCCGAGGCGCCGCCAACTGGCCCCGCCAAGGGCGAGGACGGTGACGGTGGGGTGGAGCGTTTGCGGGCCGGTGGGGGTGTCGAAACGGAAGGCGCCTCCGTCAAGGCCGGTCCAGCGCCAGCGGGTGCGGAATTCGACGCCTTGGGAGGCAAGCCGTTCCGCCCAGGCGCGCAGGAGGGGGGAGGCTTTCATGGCGATGGGGAAGACCCGGCCGGATGAGCCGGTAAAGACCTCCTGCCCGAGGGCGCGGCACCAGATATGCACCTCTCGCGGGCCGAAAGCGTCCAGAATGGGGTGGAGGTTCGGGGTGTCGTAGCGGGTGGCAAAAAGGCCGGGTTCTTCGTCCTTGGTGACATTCAGCCCGGATTTCCCCGCCATCAGGAACTTGCGCCCGATGGAGGGCTTGCCTTCGCACAGGATGACGGGACGGCCGGTGCGGGCCAGCTCCTCTGCTGCCATCAGCCCGGCGGGGCCCGCGCCGATGACGAGGGCGAACGTCGTCGGTTCGGTCACGCCCTTGCCCGGTTGTGGGCGATGCGGCCGATGGTGTTCAGCAGGATCTGGGCGGCAAGGATGGTTGTCGTGGCGGTATGGTCATAGTCCGGTGCGACCTCGACCAGATCGATGCCGATGATGTTGCCCTGTTTGGTCAGGCCATCAATCAGCTCCAGCACCTCGTAGTACAGGAACCCGCCATGGGATGGCGTGCCGGTGCCGGGGGCGATGGAGGGATCGAAACCGTCGATGTCGATGGTAAGGTAATAGTCGACGCCCTTCGGGATGCGGGCGAGGGTCGCCTCGATCCCCAGCTTGCGGATCTGGCGGACAGAGAGGATGTCGTCGCCCATCTTCCGCGCCGCCTCGTAGCCGTCCTTGGCAGTGGAACTGACGTTGCGGATGCCGAGGGCGGTGATGCCCTTCACATGCTCCTGCTCTGCCGCGCGGCGCATCGGGTTGCCATGGCCGTGGCGAACGCCGTGCCGGACATCGACGAAGTCGAGATGCGCGTCGATCTGGACGATGTGGAGCGGCCGGCCCGCAAAGGCACGGATGCAGGGAATGTTGATGGAGTGGTCCCCGCCAAGGACGACCGGGACCGCGCCGGAGGCAAGGATCGCGCGGACGCCGGTTTCGATGTTGGCGTGGGAGGTTTCGGTATCGGTGTGGACGATGTCTGCATCGCCGATGTCAAGGATGCGGACGCCTTCGAGGTAGGTCACGTCATCTTCGTGGTCATAGGCGCCGGCGTGGCCGAAGGAAAAGAGGGTAGAGGCCTCACGGATGCCCCTTGGCCCGAAACGAGCGCCGGCGCGGAACTGCGTGCCGAAGTCGAAGGGCGCGCCGAGGATGGCAAAATCGGCGTCGATGGCGGACCAGTCAGGCTGGTACGGATTCTTGCCGAAGGTGGCGATGCCGACGAAGGGCAGGTTCAGCCGCCCGCTCTCATACCCGTGCGCCATGCTGCTTTCCTCCGTCCGGCTGCGTTTCCGCTTGATCCCCTGCCTGCTGGCTGCCTGCAAGGCAAATCAGGTCATGCCGACGCAGAGAGAACGTGCCGCGCAGCCCCGAGCGGTATACCGGACCTGCATTGCCCGCAGAACCCCTTGACGCTTGGGCGGGGGCAGGAAAAGGATGGCAGCCTGTTTCATCTGAAAGGCATAGCCAATGAACCGATTTTTGACCTGCAGCACCGCAGTTGCGCTTGTCA
>JANPJZ010000076.1:0-12988 GCA_031425795.1 Rhodobacter sp.
CCGTCAAAGACTCCACGCCTTGCCCGTTGCCGCATCGGCCACGGGGCGGGGGGAGCCCGCCCCGACAGCGGAAACTATATCTGGCGTTTCCGCCGTGGCAACCCCCAAGCGCCTGCGGCATTTCGGGTTGTCCACAGCCGGAATGCCCGAGATGAGTGACAGGGCAATGACAACGGCCCCGGGGTGGTTTCCCGGGGCCGCAGGGTCGGATCGGACTTTCGTCAGTGCGCTGCCGTGACCGCCCGTCCGGTGATCACCTTGACCAGGTTCGCCCGGTAGGCCTGGGCGCCATGCAGGTCCGCGATCATGTCGGAGGGGTCCACCGACAGCCCGTCAAGCGCCGAAGCAGAGAAACTCGCCGACAGGGCCGCTTCCCCGTCCGTCCAGCGGAACGCCCCGCTTTGCGACGCCCCAGTCACCCCGACCCTGACGCCGCTTGCATGTTTCGCCACGAACACCCCGGTCAGCGGAAAGCGGCTGGCCGGCTGGATGAACTTCACATAGGCGGCCTTTTCGGGAATTGGGAACACGACCGAGGTGATGAGCTCCCCCTCTTCCAAAGCGGTGGTGAACAGGCCCTGGAACCAGTCATCCGCCGTGATCCTGCGCTGGTTCGTGACGATCGTTGCCCCCGACGCCAGCACCGCCGACGGGTAACAGGCCGCCGGGTCGTTGTTGGCCAGGCTGCCGCCGATCGTGCCCTTGGTCCGCACCGCCGGGTCGCCGATCTCGGAGGCGAGGGCGGCAAGCGCCGGATAGTAGGCCGCAGCGTCGCGCGCCACCACCCCGTGCGGGGTGGCAGCGCCAATGTGCAGCCCGCCTTCCCCCATGCAGACGCCCTGCATCTCGCCGATGCCGGTCAGGCTGACCAGCACCGCTGGAGTTGCCAGCCGCTGCTTCATGGTCGGGATCAGGGTCTGCCCGCCAGAAAGCGCCTGCGCGCCATCGGCCGCAAGGGCCGCCACCGCATCAGCGATGGTCGTGGGTTTGACGAAGTCGAAGTTCTGCATGATCCGCCCCCTTACGCGTTCATCGCCGACCACACCCGCGAGGGCGAGACCGGCATGTCGATATGCGTGATGTGCCTGTGCCCGCCGCGCTGCAGCGCGTCGATCACCGCGTTGACCACCGCCGGCGGTGAGCCGATCGCCCCCGCCTCACCGCAGCCCTTCACGCCCAAGGGGTTGTGGGTGCAGGGCGTCTGGCACGAGGTGTCGACGTTGTAGAACGGCACATCCTCGGCCCGGGGCATGGCGTAATCCATGTAGGACCCGGTCAGAAGCTGGCCGTTCTCGTCATATGTGGTGAACTCGCACAGGGCCTGACCGATCCCCTGCCCCACGCCGCCATGCACCTGACCATCGACGATCATCGGGTTCATGATGTTGCCGAAGTCATCGGCGCAGTGGAAGGCCACGACCTCGACCTTGCCGGTCTCTTCATCCACCTCGACCTCGCAGATATAGGCACCTGCGGGGTAGGTGAAGTTGGCGGGGTCGTAGAAGGCGGTCTCTTCCAGCCCGGGTTCCAGCGTCGCCAGCGGGTAGTTGTGCGGAACGTAGGCCGAGAAGGCGATCTCGCCGAAGGTCTTGGCCTTGTCGGTGCCCGCGACACTGAACTTGCCGTCGGTGAAGGTTATATCCCCCTCTGCCGCCTCCAGCATGTGGGCGGCGATCTTCTTGCCCTTGGCGATGATCTTGTCCAGCGCCTTGTCCATCGCGACACCACAGACCGCAAGGCTGCGCGATCCGTAAGACCCCATGCCGAACGGGATCCGGGCGGTGTCACCGTGGACGATCTCGACCGACGATTCGGGGATGCCAAGCTTGTCGGCGACGATCTGGGCAAAGACCGTCTCGTGCCCCTGCCCATGGCTGTGCGCGCCGACCATCACGGAAAGGTTGCCGGTCGCGTTCACCCGGACGGTTGCCGCGTCATAAAGCCCGACGCGGCTGCCAAGCACGCCGACAAGGTTGGACGGCGCGATGCCGCAAGCCTCGATCCAGGTCGAAAGGCCCATGCCGCGCAACTTGCCCTTGGCCTTGGAGGCCGCGACCCGGCCTTCAAACCCCGCCACGTCAGCCATCTCGACGGCCTTGTTCAGCGTGGCCTGATAGTTGCCGGTGTCGTACACGAGGCCCACCGGCGACTGGTAGGGGAACTGGTCGGGCGTCAGCAGGTTCTTGCGCCGCACCTCGAACGGATCAAGTCCCAGCTCGCGGCACATCATGTCCACGACGCGTTCCAGCGAATAGGTCGCCTCGGGCCGCCCTGCCCCGCGGTAGGCATCGACCGGCGCGGTGTTGGTAAAGACGGTCTTCACGTTCACATAGACATTCGGCACCTTGTAAGGGCCCGACATCAGCGTGCCATGCAGGAAGGTCGGCGTCGCGGTCGAGAAGTTCGAAAGGTACGCGCCGACATTGGCCAGTGTCTCTGTGCGGAAGGCGATGAAGTTGCCCTCAAGGTCACAGGCAAGTTCGATCTTCGTCACATGGTCGCGGCCATGCGCGTCCGACAGGAAGCTTTCGCTGCGTTCCGCCGTCCAGCGCACCGGGCGGTGCAGCTTCTTCGCCGCCGCCAGCACCAGCGCCTCTTCGCCGTAGTGATAGATCTTCGACCCGAAGCCGCCGCCCACATCCGGGGCCACGACCTGCAACTTGTTTTCCGGAATACCCATCACGAAGGCCGCGATCAGCAGCCGTGTCAGGTGCGGGTTCTGGCTGGTCGTCGTCAGCTTGTAGTCACCGGTGCCCGGGAAGTATTCCCCGATCGAGGCGCGCGGCTCCATCGCGTTCGGCACCAGGCGGTTGTTGACCAGTTCCAGCGTGGTGACATGCGGTGCCGACTTGATCGCCGCATCCACGGCTGCGCGGTTGTCCTCGATCCAGCCCCAGTCAAAGCACAGGTTGTCCGGGATCTCGTCATGCACCCGGTTCGACGCATTCGCCACCGCATCCACCATGTTGACGATGGCCGGCAATTCCTCGATCTCGCTCATGTCGGCGATCACCTGCGCCGCATCTCGCGCCTGCTGGTAGGTTTCGGCCACCACGGCGGCGTAAGAGTCGCCGACATGCCGCACCTTGCCATGCGCCAGCACCGGGCGCTTCGGCTCGCGCATCGGCGTGCCGTCGCGGCTGTTGATCAGCCAGCCCGCCGGGTTGCCGCCGACCGCCGCAAAATCCTCACCCGTGAAGACCGCCAGCACACCCGGCATCGCCAGCGCCGCCGCCGTATCGACACGGACGATCCGGCCATGCGCCACGGTCGAGCGCACCATGACGGCATGGGCCTGACCCGAGATGTTCATGTCGTCAGTATAGACCCCCTTCCCGGTCAGAAAGCGGACATCCTCACGGCGCTTCGAGCTTGCGCCAATTCCATGATCCTTCGGCATCGTATCCCCCTTATTCGGCGGCCAAGGCGCTGACGTTCTGCCCGGAGGCAGCCATCACGGCCTTGACGATGTTGTGGTATCCCGTGCAGCGGCAGATATTGCCGTCAAGATAGTGGCGCACCTCGTGTTCCGTGGGCTTCGGGTTGTCCGCCAGCAACGCCGCGGCCGACATCACCATGCCCGGCGTGCAGAACCCGCATTGCAAGCCATGGTGGTCCTGAAACGCCTGCTGGATCACGCCAAGCGAGCCGTCCGCATTGGCCATCCCTTCAATCGTGCGCACATCGGCGCCCGCCACATCCTGCGCAAAGACCGTGCAGCTTTTCACCGGCTTGCCATCGACATGCACCACGCAGGCGCCGCACTGGCTCGTGTCGCAGCCGACATGGGTGCCGGTCATCCGCAGCCCGTCGCGCAGATAGGCCGACAACAGCGTCCGCCCTTCCGTTTCAGCCGTGACGGCGCGGCCGTTCACGGTCATGCTGACTTTTGTCATGCTTCCCCTCCCTTGGGTCATCCTTGGTAACGGTGTCGGACCTCTGGCCCGACCTCAGCCGATCAATCGCTTGAACCAGCCCTTCTTCGGTGCTTCCCCCTCCACGGCTTCGGTCAGTTCAGGCTCTTCCTCCGGCCCCTCGACCGCGTCCTGGAAACGGGTAAAGAATTCATCCGCCATCTTCTTGGCAAAGCCGTCGATGATCCGGCTGCCCAATTGCGCTATCTTCCCCCCGACCGAGGCTTCGACCTCATAGCTCAGCCTTGTGCCCTCGGCCGTCGGCTCGAAGCTGACATTCGCGCCCCCCTTGGCAAAACCGGCAACGCCGCCCTTGCCCTCGCCCGAAATGCGGATCGACTTGCCCTCGACGATGTCTGAAAGCTGCACCAGGCCGGTGAAGGTGGCGCTGACCGGGCCGACCTTCTGCTTGACCACCGCCTCATAACCCTGGGCGGCTGAACCGATCATGCTTTGACACCCCGGGATGCAGGCCTTCAGCACCTCCGGGTCAAGGATCGCTTGCCACACGGTTGCGGGTTCGGCCCGGATTTCCCGGCTGTCACTCAACTTCATGTCTCGATTCCCTCGCTCCCTTTCGACAGACTAAGCCAATCCTTGCCAAGACTAAGAAGAATCTGGGGGTTGAAACGCAATATTGCGCGACTCATCGCCGCCGCTCCGCCCCGGCGGGGCGGCCAGGCAGCGGAACGCTTGCAAGACCGGGCCGGCTTGACCTATTTGACGCGGAACGAAGTGGAGCCAAGCCATGCCCCTGTCCCGCCGCAGCCTGCTGGCCCTGTCCGCCAGCGCCCTGATCAGCGCCTGTTCCCGCCGCACCCCTGCCGCCTCGCGCGGCGACCTTCACCCGGGTGAGACGCCGGAACTCCGGGCGATGATCCGTCGGGCTGCGGACGAGCATCAAATCCCCGAAACCCTGCTGCACCGGGTGATCCAACGTGAAAGTGACTATAACCCGGGCGCGCGGAACGGGCCCTACTTCGGGCTGATGCAGATCCTGCCCCAGACGGCACAGACCATGGGCTACCGCGGCAGGCCGGAGGGCCTGCTGGACCCCGAAACCAACCTGCGCTACGCCGGGCGCTACCTGCGCGGCGCCTGGATCGTGTCGCGCGGCGATCAGGATGAGGCCATCGGCTGGTACGCGCGCGGATATTATTACGAAGCGAAGCGGCTGGGCCTTCTGGAAGAAACCGGTCTGCGCACCTAGATCCCCTGTGAACAGAAGGGTGACCGATGCCAGATCAGACGCCCGACATCTGTGTCCTGTCCAATCCCCGCTCGGGCACTGCCCTGCGCAACCCCGGTGCCATTGACCGGGCCATGTCGGTCTTCGGTTCCAGGGCCGAACTGCGCGCCTTCACCGGCGACCCTGCGCATGAGGCGGCGCGGGCCGTACGCGAAGGCTTCAAGATCGTGGTTGCAGCCGGGGGCGACGGGTCCGTCGCCGGCGTGGCCCATGCGCTTGCGGGCAGCGACTGCGCGCTGGCCGTCCTGCCGCTTGGCACCTTCAACTACTTCGCCCGCGGCCTGAAGATGCCCGAAGCACCCGAAGCCGCGGCCCGCGCCATTCTGGATGGCACCCGCCACCGCATCGCCGTCGGCACGCTGAACGGGCGGGTATTCCTCAACAACGTCTCCATCGGCCTCTACCCCGCGATCCTGGAGGAGCGCGAGGCCACCTACGCCCGCTTCGGCCGCTACCGGATCCTCGCGCACATCGCCTCGCTCCGCACCATCCTGCGCTTCCAGCGCCCGTACCGGATGGAGCTTGTTCAGGACGAGACGCGCCACCGCATCCGCACGCCGATGCTGTTCGTCGCCCGCTCGGCCTACCAGCTTGAACAGTTCGGTCTCGAGGGCGGAAAGGCGATTTCGGACGACAGGTTTGTGCTGTTCCTCGCGCATCAGCAGACCCGGCTGGCGTTCCTGAAGCTCGCCTGGCGACTGATCCGTCGCAAGGTGGACCACGGGCGTGATGTCCTGGTGTCCACCCCGCGCCAGATCACGGTGGCGGTGCGCGGCCGGCGGCAGATCTCGGTGGCGCTGGATGGCGAAAAGCTGCGGATGCGCTTGCCGCTGCAGATCGAGGTTGCCAGCGACCGGCTGGTCGTCTGCCTGCCGCCGGGCAAACCGGCCGCCCCGGAATGAGCCGGATCCTGCATCTGTCGGACGTGCATTTCGGCGCGGTCGATGAAAGGCTGGTCCAGCCGATGCTCGACCTTGCCGCCAGCTTGCGCCCGGATGTCACCGTGATCTCGGGCGACCTGACGCAGCGCGCGCGGCCCGAGCAGTTCGCTGCCGCCCGCGCCTTCGTTGACCGCCTGCCCGGCCCCATCCTGACGGTTCCCGGCAACCACGACATGCCGCTCTGGAATCTGCCCTTGCGGTTGATCGCTCCTCTGTCACGCTATCGCCACGCATTCGGGGCGGAGGTGGAGCCGACCTTGCACTTCTCCGACGCCGTTCTGCAGGGCGTGAACACCGCGAACCCATTTGCGTGGAAAGCCGGCCGCCTGACCGCCGCCTCTGCAGCCCGGCTGACCGACCGCTTCGCCAGCGCCCCCGCCGCAGCGCTGCGCGTCGCCGTCCTGCATCACCCGCCGGTCCCGGCCGCCGATGGCACCCCCGCAGACATGGCAGCGCCCGGTGCCGTCCTTGCCCAGCTTGCCCGCGCCTGCACGGATGTGGTCCTCTCCGGCCACACCCACTTGCCCCATGCCGCCTGGGCGGAGACCGCCGCCGGGATCCTGTTTCTCCAAGTCGGCACCGCGATTTCCACCCGGATCAAGACGGACGCGAACGACTTTTCGGTGATCGACCTGGCCCCTGGCCTCGTCACCCAGCAGTCCTGGCTGGCGCGACAGGGCGCGGACTTCGCCCTTGCCACCACAAACCGCTTTCTGCGGACCCCCGCCGGCTGGCAGCGCGTCGCTGGCTGAAGGGGTCAGTACCAGGCGTCGGCCACCTCGGCCTTGCGCCGGGCAACGTAATCCCGAAGTCCGTCACGAATCCCCTCGTCCAGTGCCGGGGCCTCGAACTCGGCAAGCCGCTTCTTCCACAGGCTGTTCGCCCGCGTTGCGGCGTCGGTCGACCCCGCCGCCTCCCATTTCTCGAACGGCTCGTTGTCCGACAGGTCACTGTCCCAGAACGCGGTCTCATAGTGCCGCATCGTGTGGCTGCAGCCGAAGAAGTGGTTGCCTGGCCCCACCTCGGCAAAGGCGTCGACGGCAAGGTCGTCCTCTTCCATCCGGATGCCGTCCAGATAGGCATGAAGCGCCCCGCAAAGGTCTGCATCCAGCATGAACTTCTCGTAGGACATCGACAGAAGCCCATCCAGAAACCCCGCCGAATGCAGGATGAAGTTGGCCCCACAGTGGATCGCGGCCAGCATCGACATCGTGCCTTCCATCATCGCCTGCCCGTCCGGCAGCTTCGAGGTGGTAAAGTTGCCCGAGCAGCGCAGCGGCAGGTTCAACCGGCGCGCCAGCTGCCCGATGACCTGGCTGCCAATCGCCGGTTCCGGTGTCCCGAAGGTGGGCGAACCCGACCGCAGCGACATCGACGACAGGAAGTTGCCGAAGATCACCGGCGCGCCCTTCCGCTCCAACTGGGTCAGCGCGCAGCCCGCCATGGTCTCGGCGAGGGATTGCACGATGCCGCCGGCACTGGTCACCGGCCCCATCGCCCCGCCAAGGATGAAGGGCACGATCACCGCCGCCTGGTTGGCCCGCGCATAGGCACGCAGCGACTTGGTCATGGTGCCGTCCCAGACCAATGGCGAATTGACGTTCACATTGCCCAGGATAACGCAATGATCGTTCACAAACGACTCGCCAAAGAGGATGCGGGCCATATCGATGCTGTCTTCGCTCCGGTCTTCCGCCGTGACGGATCCCATGAAGGCCCGGTCCGACAACTCGATATGCGCCATCACCATGTCCAGATGGCGCTTGTTCACCGGAACATCCGTCGGCTCGCAGATCGTCCCGCCCGAATGGTGGAAGTTCGGGCTGGACTGCGCCAGCTTGATGAAATTGCGGAAGTCCTCCAGCCTGCCAAAGCGGCGGCCGCGGTCAAGGTCCATGACGAAGGGGCTGCCATAGGCGGGGGAAAAGACCACGTTCCGGCCGCCGATCCGGACGGAATTCGCCGGATTGCGGGCGTGCTGGGTGAACTCGGCCGGGGCAGAGCGCAGGATCTCTCGCAGCATTCCCGGCGGGAACTTGACCAGCAGGCCCTGCACGTCGGCCCCCGCCTTTCGCCAGTGGTCAAGCGCAACCGGATCGTCACGAAACTCGATCCCGGTCTCGGCCAGCACCCGGTCCGCCGCCGCCTCGATCCGCAGCAGGTTCTCTTCCGACAGCACCTCATAGGTCGGGATGTTCCGCACGATATACGGCCGCCCCAAGCCGCCACCCTTCGCCGCCCGTTCCGCCTGCCGTGCCTGCCGGCCGGACCGCACCCTGATCTCGCCCATCGCTACCTCCCGGACAAACTCGACATCAGTGTCAGGTTTGTCGCAAACCGACCGCACGTCTGGTCCGTTCGCGACAGGCGCGGGCGCAATCCGTCAGGTGATGACGTCCGGTGTGTTGCGTCCGGTGTGCGCGGCAATGCCGGCCAGAGCATGGGCCGCGCGGATCACCGGCGCCAGCGCCTCTTGCGCATCAAGGTCAAGGCCGGCAGGCCCCGCCGCATACCGCTCCAGATACACCCGCAGCGTGGCCCCTTCGGTCCCGGTCCCCGACAGCCGGTAGACGATCCGACTGCCGTCGCGGAACAGGACCCGCACGCCCTGCTTCAGGCTGGTGCTGCCATCGACCGGATCGACATAGGCGAAGTCGTCGGCGGCATCGATCACCATGCCCTCGACCTCACGCCCGGCAAGGCCCCCCAGACTGCCCCGCAGCGCCCCCATCATCGCGTCGGCGCGTTCCGTCTCCACCGCCTCGAAATCGTGGCGGCTATAGTAGTTGCGGCCGTATTTCGCCCAATGGTCGCGCAGGATATCCGCGACTGACTGCTTGCGGACCGCCAGGATGTTCAGCCACAGCAAGATCGCCCAAAGCCCATCCTTTTCCCGCACATGGTCCGACCCGGTGCCGAACGACTCCTCGCCGCAGATCGTGGCCTTTCCAGCGTCGAGGAGGTTGCCGAAGAACTTCCATCCCGTCGGCGTCTCGTACTTCCCGATCCCCAGCGCATCCGCCACCCGGTCGGCGGCAGCGCTGGTCGGCATTGACCGCGCGACCCCCTTCAGCCCCGCCTTGTAGCCCGGCGCCAGATGCGCGTTCGCCGCCAGCACCGCCAGACTGTCCGAGGGTGAGACATAGATCCCCCGCCCCACCACCATGTTCCGGTCGCCGTCGCCGTCCGACGCAGCACCGAAGTCCGGGGCCGCAGCGCCGAACATCTCGTCCATCAGCGCCTTGGCCCAGGTCGGGTTCGGGTCGGGATGCATGCCGCCGAAGTCCGGCAGCGGTGTCGCATTGACGCATGTGCCCGCAGACGCACCCAGCCGGCGTTCCAGGATGTCCACCGCATAAGGCCCGGTGACCGCGCACATCGAATCCATCCGCATCCGGAACCCGCCCACGAACATCGCCCGGATCGCGGGGAAATCGAACAGTGTCTCCATCAGGGCCGCATAGTCGGTCACGGGATCGACGACATCGACGATCATCGGCCCAAGATGGTGCCGTCCGATCTGGCCAAGGTCCACGTCCTGCGCTTCCAGCACCTTGTACTCGGTGATCGCGACGGTGCGCTGATAGATCGCCTCGGTCACGCTTTCCGGCGCGGGGCCACCGTTCGGCATGTTGAACTTGACGCCGAAATCCTCCTCCGGCCCGCCGGGGTTGTGGCTGGCGGACATGATGATGCCGCCATCGGTTCCATTCAACCGGATCAGGTGCGACGCGGCGGGAGTGCTCAGGATCGCCCCCTGCCCCACGATCACCCGTGCCGCGCCATTGGCCGCCGCCATCCGCAGGATCACCTGCGCCGCCCGGTCGTTGAAATACCGCCCGTCGCCGCCAAGGACGAAGGTCTTGCCCGCGCAGCCCACCACATCGAAGGTCGCCTGGATAAAGTTCTCCAGATAATGCCGCCCCATGAAGACCGGGGTCTTCTTGCGCAAGCCCGAGGTGCCGGGCTTCTGCCCCGCGATGGGCGCGGTCTTGACGGTGGTGATCTGGGTCATGGAAGTCCTCCCTTGGCGGCGCCGGTCAGGGACCGGAACAGCAATACTGACTGGGCTGGCGCCTGCGCCACCGGATCCGCCGCCTCGCCCGAGGGCAGAAGATCGGGGCGGGTCGTATCCAGCAACGCTTCCCACCCCGCGGCGGTTTCCGGCAGATGCAGGGCGGTCGCTCCGCCGGTGTTGAAGACGGCAAAGACGGCGTCCGGCGTAGGATCGCCCCCCTCCGCCTGCATCCGAAGCTCGACGCAGAGGCAGCGGAACGCGGGGTCGTGCCATTCTTCGGACTGTGGCACGGTGCCGTCCGGGCGGCGCCAGATCACATCGGGCAAGCCGTCCGACGCCCGCGTGCGCGCGTGCAGGAACCGGCGCTGCCGCAGGACCGGCAACGATCGCCGCACCGCCGCCAACCGCGCCACAAACGCCAGAAGCCCTGCATCCGCCCGTGCCCAGTCGATCCAGCTCGTCTCGTTGTCCTGGGCATAGGCGTTGTTGTTGCCGCCCTGGCTGTGGCCGATCTCGTCACCGGCCAGCAACATCGGCACACCCTGGCTCAGCATCAGTGTCGCCAGCAGGTTCCGCTTCCGCAAGCCCCGTGCGGCCTGCACCCTGGCGTCCTTCGTCGGCCCCTCGACACCAAGGTTGTCCGAGTGGTTCTCGCTATGGCCATCCCGGTTTTCCTCGCCATTGGCGAAGTTGCGCTTGATGGTGAAGCTGACCAGATCCTGCAGCGTGAAGCCGTCATGGCTGGTCACGAAATTGACCGACGAGGTCGCCGCCCGACCCGAATGGTCAAACCGGTCGGCACTGCCAAGCAGCCGGGCCGACAGGTCGCGCGTCATTCCGGCATCCCCCTTCCAGAACCGCCGCACCCCGTCGCGGTACTTGTCGTTCCATTCGTGGAACGGATGCGGATAGCCGCCAAGCTGATAGCCGCCGGGGCCGATGTCCCAAGGCTCGGCGATCAGCTTGACGCGGGACAGGACCGGGTCCTGCCGGATCGCGTCGAAGAACCCGCCGTTCGGGTCAAAGCCGTGTGCCTCTCGTCCCAGCGCGGTGGCCAGATCGAAGCGGAAACCGTCGACATGGGCGAATTCCACCCAGTAGCGCAGGCTGTCCATCACCATCCGCAGCACCATCGGATGCGTCAGGTTCAGGGTGTTGCCGGTGCCGGCGTCGTTCACATAGTGCCGCCCACCCCCCGCCAGCCGGTAATAGCTTGCGTTGTCCAGGCCCCGGAAGGCCAGCGTCGGGCCCCATTCGTCGCCCTCGGCGGTGTGGTTGTAGACCACGTCGAGAATGACCTCGATCCCGGCCGCATGAAAGCGGCGGACCATGGTCTGAAACTCCCACAGCGCCCCGCGCGACATGAAGCGGGGTTCGGGCGCAAAGAAGGCAAGCGTGTTGTAGCCCCAGTGGTTGCGCAGACCCTTGGCCACAAGAAAGCGGTCATCGATGAAGGCCTGCACCGGCAAAAGCTCGATCGCGGTAACCCCCAGCTTCAGAAGATGGTCGATCATGACGTCCGAGCAAAGCCCGAGGTAGGTGCCGCGCAAACCCGGCTCCACGCCCGGATGCAGCGCGGTCATCGACTTCACATGCGCCTCGTAGATCACCGTATCGATGCGGGGGCTGCGCGGCGCGGTGTCGCTGCCCCAGCTGAACGACGGGTCGGTCACCACCGCTTTCGGCACGGCAAAGGCCGAATCCCGCGTGTCGAAACTCAGGTCCCCACGTGCGGAACCGATCTTGTAGCCCATCACCGCATCAGACCATTTCAACCGCCCCTCCAGCGCGCGGGCATAAGGGTCGAGGAGCAGCTTGTTTGGGTTGAACCGGTGCCCCTGCTCGGGCGCATAGGGCCCATGGGCGCGAAAGCCGTAGACCGTGCCGGGGGTCAGCCCGCCGACATGGATGTGCCAGATGTCGCCGTCCCGCTCGAGGATCGGCAGGCGGGCCATTTCCTTCCGGCCGTCCGAGGTGAAGAGACAGAGCTCGATCCGTTCGGCATGGGCAGAGAAGACCGCGAAGTTCACCCCGTCGCCGGTAAAGCTTGCGCCCATTGGCCAGGGTCGCCCCGCGCTGACGGCATGGCCCGACAGCCGCGCTGGCAGGGAAACGGTCTGCGGCGTCACGCGACCAGGCTTTCGTAAAGGGCGGCATAGGCGGCAGCACTGGTTTCCCAGCCCACCGGATGCGCCATCGCATTCGCCCGCAGCTTCGCCCAGAGCTTCGGCTGGCCATGCAGCGCGACCAACTGCGTCAGCGCCCGACCGAAGGCCAGCCCGTCGACCGGGTTGAAGGTGATCCCGGTGGCGACACCGGCAATCAGCGTGGCGGGGTTGGCGCCGATCACCGTGTCGGCAAGTCCGCCCACCAGGGACACCACCGGCAGCGTGCCATAGCGCAAGCCATACATCTGCGTCAGGCCACAGGGCTCGAACCGGCTTGGAACAAGCACGGCATCCGCCCCGGCGAACAGCCGGTGGCTCAACCCCTCGTCATAACCGATCTTCACCGCAACCCGGCCGGGGAACCGAGCGGCGAGCGTGCGCATCTCGCCCTCCAGCCGGGGGTCGCCGGTGCCAAGGATGACCAGGCCGCCCCCCGCAAGCACGAAGTCCGGGATCACGGCGGGCAAGAGGTCGACCCCCTTCTGATCCGTCATCCGGCTGACAAGGATCGCCAACGGCCCTGGTACGTCGAGCCCGAACTCCTCACACAGCCGCGCACGGGCAACCGCCTTGCCGGCCAGGGATTTCGCGCTGAACGGCGGGTCCTCGGCCCCCGGGTTCCAGACCCCGGTATCGACCCCGTTCAGGATGCCGGACACCGCCGCCCCCCGCGCGGCGATGACCCCTTGCAGGCCCAT
>JANPJZ010000077.1:0-23875 GCA_031425795.1 Rhodobacter sp.
GCGCGGCAAGATTTCCCTGCCGATTCATGTCGCCGGGGCGGGGATGAATTCCTGGTTGTCGTCCGGGGGCAGCCTGAAGCGGCCATGCATCCAGTCCCCCGCCCGCCACGCCTCCTTTGCGGCCTCGATCCGCTCTTTCGAGGACGCGACGAAGTTCCACCAGATGTGGCGCGGCCCGTCCATCGTGTCGCCGCCAAGAAGTATGATCCGCGCGCCCTCGGCCCCGGCGCGCAGACTGATCCTGTCACCGGGACGGAAGACCAGCATCTGGCCCGCGGCGAAGCTGTCCCCGGCCACCGTCACCTCACCCTGCAGAACATAGACGCCCCGGTCCTCCTGCCCGTCGGGCAGGGGAATGGACGCGCCGGCGGCAAGGGTTGCGTCGGCGTAGAACATCCGGGTGGGCGTCTCGAGCGGGGCCGTCTCGCCCCAGGAATCGCCCAGGATCAGTCGCACGGTCTTGCCCTCGCCCTCCAGCACCGGAAGGTCGGTGGCGGGGGTATGGGCGAAGGCGGCCGGGTCATCCTCGCGTGACTTCGGCAGGGCAAGCCAGGTTTGCAGACCCAGAAGCGTCTGCCCAGTCTCCCGCACCGCGCCATCGGTGCGTTCGGAGTGGGTGATCCCCCAGCCCGCCTTCATCCAGTTCACCGCACCCGGTTCGATCCACTGGTCGGTGCCGAGCGAGTCGCGGTGGTGCATACGGCCTTTCAGAAGGTAGGTCACCGTGCCAAGGCCGATGTGGGGGTGGGGACGAACGTCGATGCCCTGCCCCGTGAGGAATTCAGCCGGGCCCATCTGATCGAAGAAGATGAAAGGCCCAACCATCTGACGCTGGGCAGAGGGCAGCGCACGCCGGACCTCGAAGCCGCCAAGATCACGGGCGCGGGAGATGATGACGGTCTCGATCGCATCGACTGAGTCGCCGATCGGGATGGAGGCGTCGAGAAGCGGGTTCCACATGGGCGGTCTCCTTTGAGGAGAAGGTAGACCCTGTTCTGCAACATTGCACCCCTCGGGTCGCGCGCGGAGGCTGTGCGGGGGTGAACAGGCGACGTGTGCACAGGGGTCAATGCCACAAAACGCCATTCGATCAGTGTGTTGCCCGTGGGCATTCTTGTCGCGCATCGGCTGGGAATACCGACGGTGGAGGGAGACCAGCATCAGCGGGGGCATCTCAGCCGGGCCAGCAGCAGCGTC
Organism: Rhodobacter sp.; assembly: GCA_031425795.1. Taxonomy (GTDB): domain Bacteria; phylum Pseudomonadota; class Alphaproteobacteria; order Rhodobacterales; family Rhodobacteraceae; genus Tabrizicola. Next base: position 1,198 of record JANPJZ010000077.1, read on the forward strand.
GCAATCCGGATGCGTGTCCGCACGCTGTTCGGCGCGGTGCATGGCGTGGTGCATCTGGCGCTGCAAGGGCAGTTGGTGGGGGTGCCATAAGCGCTGCTACGGTAGGGGGTGGCCGCGCTGGTCGGCGCGCTGGTGGTGGGCGCGAAGGCGGCGGTGGCGGGGATGGTGGGCGGTGAGGGACTCGAACCCCCGACATTCTCGGTGTAAACGAGACGCTCTACCAACTGAGCTAACCGCCCGCGCGTTCGGATTACAGGTGACGCCTTGCGCTGGCAAGAGCCCGGTTCGCGGAGACGTGGCAAAGCTCCCGGAAAAGGCGAAAGGCGCGCCGGATGGGCGCGCCTTTGCGGATCATGGTGGGCGATAACGGATTTGAACCGCTGACATCTTCGATGTGAACGAAGCGCTCTACCGCTGAGCTAATCGCCCGAAGCTATTCGGTGGAGCGGTGTTTAGCCATCCTCGCCATCGTCCGCAAGGGTCTTTGCGGCGGCTTTCTCGCCCCCGCCGTGACGCAGTTTCAGCGTCATCATCGTGGCGCCGGCCTTTTCAGCCAGCTTGACGACGCGAAGCTTGCCCAAGGGCGGCAGGGTCATGTCCGACCCGGACTTCAAGGCCTTTGCCATCGCTGCAAGAGTTGCCTCGACAGCTGCCTTGGCGTCGGGCTTCTTGGCCCCGGTCGCCGCAGCGACGCTGTCCACAAGATCGCGCAGTTTGTAGCCATCGGTGGCGGCGGGTTTGGCAGGCTTTGCAACCGGCTTCGGCGCGGTCACGGCAGCTGCCCGAGCGGGTTTCGCCGCAGCCGGGGCAGCCGGTTTCGCGGCCTTGGCCGGGCGTAGGGATTTCGCGGGCTTTTCGTCGGAGGTTTTGGTCGAACGCGGGGCCATGGGACTTTCTGCGAACTTGGGGGCAATGCTCAAGCGACAGTAGGTCCGGTTCTTCCGGGGGGCCAGCGGTTTTGACAAGACCTGCCGATTTTCCAGTTGGAGGAGCGAAAATCCGTTCCTAATGTGGCCAGGCGTGCCGACGGCCCTGACCCTGGGGGCCTTGACCCCTGCCCACGCTGGCGGACCCGTGGTCGTGGAAGATGTCGAAACGGTCGTGGAAAAGCCCGCCTCGTCCGGCGGTCTGCTGATCCCGCTGCTCCTTCTGGCCGTTGTCGTGGCAGATGCCACCTCTGGCGGGGACGATTCACCCCCGGCCGCAGCGGCGAGCGATATCCGGCTCAAGGAAGACATCCGGCGGGTTGGGACAAACCGACTTGGCCTTAGGGTTTACCGATACCGCTACAAAGGCATGGAGGGAGTCTGGGAGGGCGTCATGGTGCAAGAGGCGGAAGTGATGCACGCATCGGCCATCCGCGCCTTGCCGATGGGCTACAAGGCAGTGGACTATGCCAAGCTTGGCCTTGAGCTGAAGCGCGCCGCCTGAACTGGAAAGGCGCGCCCGGATGGGGCGCGCCTTTCATCTTCAATGCGCGGTCTGAGCTGGTGGCGGCAGCTGGGCCGCGCGGGCGGCTGCGGCGGCCTCCTCGGCGACCTCGTCCCACTCCACCGGCTCGGGCTGGCGCACCAGCGCCTGGGCGAGAACCTCCTGCACGTGGGAGACGGGGATGATGATCAGCCCCTCCTTCACGTTCGCGGGGATTTCGCTCAGGTCCTTGGCGTTTTCTTCCGGGATGAAGACGGTCTTGATCCCGCCGCGAAGCGCCGCGAGCAGTTTCTCCTTCAACCCGCCGATCGGCATGGCGTTGCCGCGCAACGACACCTCACCGGTCATGGCGATGTCCTTGCGGACCGGAATGCCCGTGAGGACAGACACGATGGAGGTGACCATCGCCAGACCCGCCGAGGGACCGTCCTTGGGCGTCGCTCCATCCGGGACGTGGACGTGGATGTCCATCGTCTCGAACTTGGGTGGCTTGACCCCGATCGACGGGCTGATCGAGCGGACGTAGCTGGCCGCCGCATCGATCGATTCCTTCATCACGTCGCCGAGTTTGCCGGTCGTTTTCATCCGACCCTTGCCGGGCAGTTTCAGCGCCTCGATCTGCAGAAGATCACCGCCGACGGAGGTCCAGGCGAGGCCTGTCACCACGCCGACCTGATCCTCCTTCTCGACCAGACCGAACCGGTGGCGCTGGACGCCAAGGTATTCCTCGACCTTGGCGACGTCGACATCCACCCGCTTGGTCTTGCCCTTGAGGATCTCGGTCACGGCCTTGCGGGCCAGTTTCGCGATTTCACGCTCAAGGCTGCGGACACCGGCCTCCCGGGTATAGTAGCGGATCACATGGGTCAGCGCTTCGTCCGAGACGGAGAATTCGCCCTTCTTCAGCCCGTTCGCGGTGATCTGCTTTTGCAGCAGGTGGCCCCGTGCGATCTCACGCTTTTCGTCCTCGGTGTAGCCGGACAGCGGGATGATCTCCATCCGGTCCAGAAGCGGGCCCGGCATGTTGTAGGAGTTCGCCGTGGTGATGAACATCACGTTCGAAAGGTCGTATTCCACCTCGAGATAGTGGTCGGTGAAGGTGGAGTTCTGTTCCGGGTCCAGCACCTCCAGCAATGCGCTGGCGGGGTCGCCCCGGAAATCCTGGCCCATCTTGTCGATTTCATCCAGCAGGATCAGCGGGTTGGTGGTTTTCGCCTTCTTCAGCGTCTGGATGATCTTGCCGGGCATGGAGCCGATATAGGTCCGGCGGTGACCCCGGATCTCGGATTCGTCACGCACGCCGCCGAGGGAGATGCGGATGAACTCACGCCCAGTGGCTTTCGCCACGCTGCGCCCCAGCGAGGTCTTGCCCACCCCCGGAGGGCCGACAAGGCAGAGGATCGGGCCCTTGAGCTTGGTCGAACGGGCCTGCACGGCCAGGTACTCGACGATGCGCTCCTTGACCTTTTCAAGGCCGAAGTGGTCGGTGTCCAGCACCTTCTGCGCGGCCGGAAGGTCCTTGCGGATGCGCGACTTCGTGCCCCACGGCACGCCGAGAAGCCAGTCGAGGTAGTTGCGCACGACCGTGGCTTCGGCCGACATCGGGGACATCGACTTGAGCTTCTTCAGCTCGGCATCGGCCTTTTCACGCGCCTCTTTCGAGAGCGCGGTCTTGGCGATGCGTGCCTCCAGCTCGGCAACCTCGTTCTGGCCATCCTCGCCGTCGCCGAGTTCCTTCTGGATCGCCTTCATCTGCTCGTTCAGGTAGTACTCGCGCTGCGTCTTCTCCATCTGGGTCTTGACGCGAGACTTGATCTTCTTTTCGACCTGAAGGACGGAAAGTTCGCCCTGCATGTGGCCGTAGATCTTTTCGAGCCGCTGGGCGACGTCGAGGGTCTCGAGGATTTCCTGCTTTTGCTTCACGTCCACGCCAAGGTGGCCGGCGACAAGGTCAGCCAGACGCGCGGGGTCATGGGTGTCAGACACGGCGGCGAGCGCCTCTTCGGGGATGTTCTTCTTGATCTTCGAATAACGCTCGAACTCTTCACCGACAGCGCGCACGAGGGCCTCGACCGAGGCCTGATCGCCCTCGGCTTCGTCCAGCCGCACGGCAGTGGCTTCGAAGTAAGCGGAATTCTCGAGGAAGCCGGTAATGCGGACGCGGGCCTTGCCTTCGACCAGAACCTTCACGGTGCCGTCGGGAAGTTTCAGCAGTTGCAACACGTTGGCAAGCACGCCGGTGCGGAAGATGTCATCGGCCGCCGGATCATCGGCGGTCGGGTCTTTCTGCGAGGCGAGAAGGATCTGCTTGTCGTCCTGCATCACCTCTTCCAACGCGCGGACCGATTTTTCACGGCCAACGAACAGGGGAACGATCATGTGGGGAAAGACCACAATGTCACGAAGGGGCAGGACGGGATAGCTGGGGGACAGCTGGTCAGTCATCTGGTGTCCTTTTGCTGCGGCAACATGCGAGGCCCCGACCATCGGCAACCTGGCGCGTTCCGCCTTTTGGAAAGGTTAACTTGTGGTCCCTCTGTTCGGGTTTCAAGTTAAACTTGCTGTCGTAATCTGAACCTCTGCAGGTTCGGCTGCAAGGAAAGAAATCGGCGGCGCGCAGACAAGGTTTGCGCGCCGCAGTAAGCTCAGGCTGCGACTTCGGCCAGGGTCGGATAGTCGGTATAGCCTTCCCGCCCGCCTCCGTAGAGGCCTTCGGTCGGCTTCGGGTTCAGCGGCGCATCGGCAGCAAGGCGTTCGGCGAGATCAGGATTGGAGATGTAGAGCATCCCGAAAGCCACAAGGTCAACCTTGCCTGAGGCGACGGCGGCGACGGCGCTGTCACGCGTGTAGCCGTTGTTGGCGATGTAGGCGCCGTTGAAGCGGTCACGCAGGGTTTCCAGCGCACCCGCAGGCCAGTCACGCGGGCCGCCGGTCTGGCCTTCGACCATGTGCAGAAACGCCACGCCGGCCGTGTTCAGCACGTCGATGGCGGCGCTGAAGGTGGCGACGGTGTCGCTGTCGATGCCGACGTTGTTGGCGTTCGAGAACGGGCTGAGGCGCACACCGACCCGGCCCGGGCCGAGGATTTCGGTCACGGCGGTCACGACTTCCGCCAGGAAGCGCACGCGGTTCTGAACCGGGCCGCCATAGGCATCCGTGCGGGTGTTCGATGTGTCACGCAGGAACTGGTCGATCAGATAGCCGTTGGCGGCATGGACTCGACCCCGTCGAAGCCAGCGGCATCGGCGTTGCGGGCGGCGCGGCGGTAGTCTTCCACCAGACGCGGAATCTCGGCCAGGTCAAGCGCGCGGGGGACGGAGGTTTCGACAAAGCCCGTGCCGTCGAAGGTCTTCGAGCCGGCGCCGATGGCCGAAGGGGCCACGGGTGCGGCACCGCCCGGCTGCAGCGACGTATGGCTGATACGGCCGACATGCCAGAGTTGCGCGACGATCTTGCCGCCCTTGGCGTGGACTGCCTTGGTGACGGCGGCCCAACCGGAGACCTGTGCGTCGGAGTAGATACCCGGGGTCCAGGCATAGCCCTTGCCCTCGGGCGAGATCTGGGTGCCTTCGGTGATCAGAAGGCCGGCCCCGGCCCGCTGGGCATAGTATTCGGCGTGGATGTCGTAGGGAGTGTCATCTTCGGCCCGGGCGCGATTGCGCGTCAGCGGGGCCATGACGACCCGGTTCTTGACGGTTATCGCACCGAGGGTGAGCGGGGTGAAGAGAGCTTCGGTCATTATGTCTTTTCCATCAACGTTGGATTTTTCCACGCTCTAACTTAAGACCTGGGCACATTTGCACAACTTGCCCGACGGGCAGGGCTGCTATGCATTTGCGCACACTGGGGGCCAAGCCATACACAGGTGTTCTGATCGAAGACCTCGTGGCCCTTATGCGCAGGGTGATGGTCGGGCGGGTCCCCTGATCGGCGCTACTTCAGGCGGCGGATCAGGCTTGAGGTGTCGCCCCTGCCGCCGCCCATCAGCTGCACGTCCTTGTAGAACTGGTCCACCAGCGCCGTCACGGGAAGGCGAGCCCCGATTTCCTCTGCAGCATCAAGGCAGATGCCAAGGTCCTTGCGCATCCAGTCCACGGCGAAACCAAAGTCGAACTTGTCGGCCAGCATGGTCTTGTGCCGGTTGACCATCTGCCAGCTGCCGGCGGCACCCTGGCTTATGACCTCGACCACCCTTTCGCCGTCGAGTCCCGCCTTTTCACCAAAGGCCAGCGCCTCGGACAGGCCCTGCATCAGTCCGGCGATACAGATCTGGTTGACCATCTTCGCAAGCTGCCCCGCACCGGACGGACCGATCAGGCGGCAGACGCGGGCATAGGCAGCAATCACCGGCTCGGCCCGGGAGTAATCGGCCGGGTCACCGCCGCACATGATGGACAGCTGGCCATTTTCGGCACCCGCCTGCCCGCCAGAGACGGGCGCATCCACGAAGGCAAGGCCAGTTGCATTGGCCTGTGCGGCAAGCTTTCGCGTGATCTTGGCTGAGACGGTGGTGTGGTCGACAAGGACCGCGCCCGGCGTCATGCCGGCAAAGGCGCCGTCAGGACCGGTGCAGACCGACCGCAAGTCGTCATCATTGCCGACGCAGGTAAAAACGAACTCGGCCCCACGGACCGCTTCGCGTGGCGTGGTGGCGGCGCGGCCCTTGTGCTGGGCAAGCCAGGCTTCCGCCTTGGCACCGGTTCGGTTGTAGACCGCAACCTCATGCCCCTTGGCCGCCAGATGCCCGGCCATGGGAAAGCCCATCACGCCAAGGCCAAGAAATGCGACTTTCGCCATCTTCCACTCCCGATGATTGCCCTTCAAGGGTTGATGGACTAGGAACCGATCAAGCGCGTGCCGTCAAGAACTGGACCCCGATGCTGACCGCCTTTCGCTGGCTGATCCGTCTTGTGACCGCTGCAGTCGTGCTGGGGCTGGTGGTGCTTTTGCTGGCCTATTACATCCTGTCCCGGTCGCTGGTCGATTATTCCGAGGATTTCACCGTGCGCGGGATCAGCGCCGAGGTCGAGATCGTGCGCAACAACGACAACGTGCCGCATATCTTCGGGACCAATGACACCGACGTCTATTTCGCGCTGGGTTTCGCCCATGCGCAGGACCGGCTCTGGCAGATGACGATGCTGCGGCGCACGGCGCAAGGCCGCCTGTCCGAAGCCTTCGGCCCTGCGACGGTGAAGGTGGACGAATTGATGCGCCGACTGGACCTTTACGGTCTGGCGCTGCAATCGGTGAAGGCGCAGGACCCGGCGACGCTGTCCGCGCTTGAGGCCTATTCCGCCGGGGTGAATGCCTGGATCAGCGAGATCAATGCGGGCGCACGGGGCCGAGGCGCGCCGGAGTTCTTCCTGTTCTCCAGCGAGATATCGGCCTGGGCCCCTGCCGATTCCATCGCGATCCTGAAGCTGATGGCCTTGCAGCTTACCGGGTCACTGCAAAACGAGGTGCTGCGGGCGCGGACCTCGCTCCTGCTTGCGCCCGAGCGGTTGGCAGACATCCTGCCAGACGATCCGGGGCAAGGGGTGGCGGCGCTTCCCGATTACGCGGCTCTGATGCCGGGGGTGACGCCGCAGGCGGGGCCGCTCGACTTTGCGCTGGGGCCCTTGTCGCCAGTGGCGGACCCCGGGATGGCCGGGGCGTCCAATTCCTGGGCGGCGATGCCGGGACGGTCGGCGGCCGGGGGGAGCCTTCTGGCCAACGATCCCCACCTAGGGCTGACCGCGCCGACGATCTGGTATCTGGCGCGGCTTGAGTTGCAGTCAGGCGGCGTGATCGGCGGGACGATTCCCGGTGTGCCCGCGGTGCTGGTCGGGCGGTCTGAAAAGCTCGGCTGGGCGCTGACCACGGCCTATGTCGATGATCAGGACCTCTTGATCGAAGAGCTGAACCCTGAGAACGCCGAGGAATACCGCACGCCGGACGGCTGGGCAAAGTTCGACAGCCGTCAGTCGATCATCACGGTGGAGGGCGAAGCCCCGGTGACATTGACGCTGCGCTGGTCCCGGAACGGTCCGATCCTGCCGGGCACGCATTATGACCTCGCCTCGATCACGCCGCCCGGCCATGTGGCCGCACTGTCCTGGACGGCGCTGAATGGGGCCGACACCTCGATGACGGCGGCGATGCGGCTGATGCAGTCGGCAAACATCCCGGAGGCGCTTGAGGCGGGACAACTGGTGGTGGCCCCGGCGCAGAACCTGATGCTGGCGGATCTGAACGGGATCGCGATGCAGGTGGTGGGGGCGATGCCCGCGCGGGATCCGGCCCACCCGTCGCAGGGAAGGATGCCGGTCCTCGGCGCAGACCCGGCGGCTGGGTTCCGGGGGGTATTGCCCTATGAGGTCAATCCGCGGTTCCTGAACCCGACCTCGGGCCTCTTGGGCAACACCAACAACAAGACGGTAGACCGTCCCTTCCCGGAACATGTCAGTTTTGACTGGGGCGATACGCAGCGCATCCAGCGCTGGTTGTCGCTGATGCAGGCGCGCGAAGTGCATACGCGGGAAAGTTTCATCGAAGCGCAGCTTGACACGGTAAACCCGACCGCGCGGGCACTGCTGCCCCTGATCGGGGCGGACCTGTGGTTCACCGGAGAGGCCGCGGCAGAAGGCACGCCGGAACGGCTGCGCCAGCGGGCGCTGGCCTTGCTGGCGGAATGGAATGGCGAGATGAACGAGCATCTGCCGGAGCCCTTGATTGCCGAGGCCTGGATGCGGGCGTTGATGGGCCGGCTGATCACGGACGAGCTGGGCGCAATGGCCGACAGCTTCACCCACATCTCGCCGGTCTTTCTGGAGCGGGTCTATCGCAACGTGGGCGGCGCTTCGGTCTGGTGCGACGTGATCCAGTCGGCGGCGGTGGAAACCTGCACCGACATTGCCCGCATCGCGTTGGACGAAGCCTTGGTGCGGTTGACCGAGAAGTACGGCAGCAACATCGAAAGCTGGCGCTGGGGGGATGCGCATCAGGCCACACATGACCATCCTGTGCTGGGCGAGGTGGCGCTTCTGCGGTATTTCGTGAACATCCGGCAATCAACCAGCGGCGGAGACGATACGTTGATGCGCGGCGTGACGCGGGGCACGGGAGACGAGCCGTTCCAGAACGTCCACTCTGCCGGATATCGGGGGGTCTACGATTTTGCCGATCCCGACAGCTCGGTCTTCGTCACCGCTACGGGGCAGTCGGGCCATCCGCTCAGCCGCCATTACGACGATCTGGGAGAGTTGTGGCGGCGGGGCGAATACATCCCGATGTCGCTGGACCCGGAATTGGCGCGGGCGGCAGCGGCGGGAGTGATGGTGCTGAGGCCAGCGGAGTGATCCTGCGGCCCGGATGCCTGTCACCAAGAGTTGAATAAAGGAGCGCGTTCCGCGCGAAGACCTTTGTTCCAGCCTCTGCGCGAAGACGCGCAACCGGCTGGGGCGAAGTGCCTCCGGCGGGGATATTTCAGCAGAAAGAAAAGTCAGAGGTCGCGGAAGCGCTGTTCCTGACGCGCTGTCCAGCGCAGGGTGACCTCATAGCCGGCTTCGGTCTGCACCTCGCCGGTCACGACCCCTTCCTGATGCAGCCAGGCGCGTTTGCGGCCTTCGGCGAAAGTGAGGGTCAGGCTGCGTTCCGACTTCTCCTCATCGAAGATACGGGAGATCGCGGCGAGCAGGGGGTCGATCCCCTCGCCCGTAAGGGCGGAGATCGGAAACAGGTTCGGCCGCGCCTCGGCATTGGCGGCAAGGGCGGCGCGGGCGGAGGCATCCACGAGGTCAAGCTTGTTCCAGACCTCGATCACCGGGACAGAGGGCTTGACGCCAAGCGAGGTCAGGATGTCAGCGACGTCCTGCGCCTGTTCGGCGGACTCCGGGTGGCTGATGTCGCGGACATGGAGGATCAGGTCAGCCTCAAGCACCTCTTCCAGCGTGGCGCGGAAAGCCGCGACGAGTTGCGTTGGCAGGTCCGAAATGAAGCCCACGGTGTCGGAAGCGATGATCTTGCGCCCTGCCCCGCCCTCTGGCGTGGGAAGCGTGATACCGCGCATCGTGGGGTCGAGCGTGGCGAACAGCATGTCCTTGGCCAGAACCTCAGCCCCGGTCATGCGATTGAAAAGCGTGGATTTTCCAGCGTTGGTATAGCCCACCAGCGCCACGAGCGGAAACGGCACCTTGCGGCGCGAGGCGCGGTGCAGCTCACGCGTCTTCACCACGCGTTCAAGCTGCCGCTTGAGGCGGATCACCTGATCGTCGATGGCACGGCGGTCTGCCTCGAGCTGCGTCTCTCCCGGACCGCCGACGAAGCCGAAGCCGCCGCGCTGACGTTCAAGGTGCGTCCAGGCGCGGACAAGTCGCGTGCGCTGGTAGCTGAGGGCGGCGAGTTCGACCTGAAGGACGCCTTCACGGGTGCGGGCGCGGTCGGCAAAGATCTCGAGGATCAGGGATGTGCGGTCGAGAAGCTTGACGCCCCACTCTTTCTCGAGATTGCGCTGCTGGACCGGTGAAACGGTGCCGTCCACCAGCACGAGGTCAATCTCGGCCTCCTTGAAGCGGCTCTTCAGCTCTTCGACCTTGCCGCTGCCCAGGAGAGTGGCCGGGTTGGTGCGGGCAAGGCGGACAACCTCGGCCCCCTGGATGTCCAGTTCGGGCAAGGCGGCCGCGAGCGCTGCGGCCTCAGCCAAGCCGTGTTCGGGCAGACGGCGGGCCGAAGCGGACTTCAGCGCCGGGTGCAGGACATAGGTGCGCGTGGGGCGCGCGGCGGTGTCACGCAACCGCTGGCCGGCCCGGTCGGAGAGCAGGTCATCGGTGTCATCGGGTTCGGTAGAAATCAGTCTTCCCCTTCGTAGAGGCTGATCGGAGCCCCCGGCATGATGGTGGAAATGGCGTGCTTGTAGACGAGCTGGGACTGGCCGTCCCGGCGGAGCAGCACGCAGAAGTTGTCAAACCAGGTGATCACACCCTGCAGCTTGACCCCGTTGATCAGAAAGATTGTTACCGGAACCTTGGCCTTGCGCACATGGTTGAGAAAGGCGTCCTGAAGGTTTTGCTTGTCGGCGGCCATTGCTTTTTTGCCTTGTTCTTAGTCGCTTCACTGTCGGGTGGGGTTTCGTTCGTGCGAAATCCCCGTTCTCGCCGCTTAAAACGGCCCAAACCAAGTATGTAGCGGCTTTCAGGGAGATTCCAGCGCAAAAATCAGACTGTTACGGAGAGGCGACAAGCCGAGGGTCAGCGGCGTCCGCGCGCCGGCAAGATCAGCGCGAGCAGCGCCAGTGTTTCCAGACGGCCAACGATCATCGCCAGGCCCAGGGCCAGCTTGACCGGCGAGGACAGCTCTCCATAAAGGATCGGCAGGCTGGCGCCCAGTTCGGCGAGCTGGCCGGTTGTGGTCAGAGCCGCGATGGCGAGGACCAGCGCCTGTTCGAAGGAAACCCCGAGAAGGGTGAGAACGGCCACCATGATGGCGATGGTCAGGGCGAAGAGCATGAAGAACACCCAGGCCAGTTGCGCGCCTTCGCGGCGCAGGCGCCGGGCCCCGCCACCACCCCGGCCGATGGAATTGGGGTGGATGATGCGCTCCAGCTCGCGCTCGCCGTGACGCAGAAGCGCGTAGACCCGCAAAAGCTTGACCCCGCCCGCCGCCGTTGCAGTGCCGCCGCCAATGATTGCGAGCGCCAGCAGGATCATGCCCGGGGTGCCGATCCCGGACCAGCTGGTGGCCGTCTGCCATTCGCCCGAAACATATCCCGTGGTCGTGAGGAAAGACGTGGCCGTGAAGAGCACGCCCCAGAACGAGGCAAGCGCACGGGGATCCACCTCTTCGTCGCCGGTGGCGTCGGCGATGAACCAGTGGCGCAGGAACAGGATCACGGTGACGCAAAGCACGATCAGCGTTGCAAGCCGAAGCTCCGGGTCCTGCAGCAGCGGTCTGCGGCCACGGTCGGATCGCCCGACTCCGGGCATGGCCGAGCGGGTGACAGCAAAGAGGAAGAAGAGAAAGATCAGCATTTCACCCGTGACACCGGACCCCGCAGAGGCCAGGGGCGTCTGGCCGCTGATCCCGGAGGTGGACAGCGTGCCCATGGCGAGGATCAGTGCGACGGTGGGTGACTCGCCCGCGATGATCAGGCTGACCCAGAGCAGGAGTGTGAGGCTGGCGAAGATTGGCAGCAGCTGAAAGGCAAGGCGGGTCAGACGCTCGGCGGGTTCGGAGGTACGGGTGATCAGGGCGGCGCCGGCCGTGCCCCGCCCCGGCACCCGGCCCGAAGCCACTTCGGAACCACCAAGGTTCAGCGGAGCCAGGATCGCCGTGGCGGCGAGCAGGATGAGGTAGCCGCCAAACCAGCCCACCGTGGCGCGCCAGAGATGCACGGTGCCCGCCAGCCGATCGGCCGGATAGATGCTGGCGCCCGTGGTGGTCAGGCTTGAGGTCATCTCGAACCAGGCATTGACAAAGCTCGTGTCCGGCACCGCCTCACGCAGCGGGAGCACCATGGCGAGTGGCAGCAGCAGATAGGCCCCGACCAGCGAGGCCAGATGACTGCGGGCGGGGTCGCGCGGGGTGAAGGCTGCGGTGGCGATGCCCAGCATGACCGTCAGGATCAGCAGGATCAGTGCGGAATAGAAGAACGCCCGTGCAAGCGCGTTTTCATCAGTGGCCACACCGTGCAGTGCCGGAATCAGCGCAAGGCCGGCGGTGATGCCCAAAAGGACAACCAGCAGCGGCAGTTCGGCCAGACGCGCCAGCATCAGAAGAAGTCGATCGAGACCTGCAGGAGGCGCTCGACCTCGGGCACGTCGCTGGTCATGGCGAAGAGGGCGACGACATCGCCGGCTTCGATGCGCAGGTCACCCGTGGGTTTCAGGACCTTGTCCGACTTCATCACCGCCCCAACGAGCACGCCTTCGGGAAACTCGATGTCACGCACCAGGCGGCCGGAGAGCGGCGATGTCGACAGGACCTGTGCCTCGATCATCTCGGCCTCGGCGTCGCCGATGGAATAGACGGCGCGCACCCGCCCGTGGCGAATATGGCGCAGGATGGAAGAGACGGTCGTGGCGCGCGGGTTGATGTAGGCGTCGATGTCGAGCGGGGCCATGAGAGGGGCGAGTGTGGGGTCGTTCACCAGCGCGATGGTCATCTGGCAGCCCGCCTGCTTGGCCCGCACGGCGACGAGAAGGTTGGTCTTGTCGTCATCCGTCACAGCGAGGATGGCATCGGCCCGGTCGATGGAGGCTTCCATCAGAAGGTCGATGTCCATGCCGTCGCCATGCAGCACGATGGTTCGTTCCAGCGCGTCGGCGGCATGTTCGGCGGTGGCGCGATCCTTCTCGATGATCTTGGCGCGGACGCGGTCGGTGCGTCTTTCCAGCGCGCGGGCGACGGCAAGGCCCACGTTGCCGCCCCCGACGATGACGATGCGCTCCTGTTTCTTGGTCTTCTTGCCAAAGATCTCCAGCGCGCGGTTCACGTCCTCGAAATGGGTGAAAACGTAGATCTGATCGTCAGTGTAAAGCTGGTCCCCCGCTTCGGGGGCGAAGAGGCGCCCCTCGCGCCGGATGCCGACAACGATGGCGCGCAAGGTAGAGAAGAGCTCGTTCAGCTGGCGCAAAGGGGTGTTCAGGACAGGGCAATCTTCTGACAGCTGGATGCCCAACAGCTGGGCGCGGCCGTTCATGAAGCTTTCGGTGTCGAAGGTGGCGGGCGCGGCAAGGCGCTGAAGGGCGGCTTCGGCCACTTCCCGCTCCGGGCTGATGACGACGTCGATGGCAAGCTGGTCCTGGTTGGTCAAGTCTCCGTAAAGGGCGTCGAGGTAATTCTGCGCCCGGATCCGGGCGATCTTGCGGGTGATGTTGAAGACGGAATGGGCCACCTGGCAGGTGACCATGTTCACCTCATCCGAATGGGTGGCCGCAATCAGCATGTCAGCATCGCGCGCGCCGGCCTTTTCCAGCACGTCCGGATGACTGGCGAAGCCGACGACGCCCTGCACGTCCAGCGTGTCGGTGGCACGGCGCACAAGGTCGGCGTTCATGTCGACTAGGGTGACGTCGTTCTTTTCACCCGACAGGTGCCGGGCAATCTGCCAGCCCACCTGGCCCGCCCCGCAGATGATGACTTTCATCGTGTTCTCCGCGCCCTGCCGTGGGTGTCTGAATGTCAGATCGGGCAGAGGGGGTCAATTGCCTCGGCACCGCAGGGAAGCGCAGCATCCCTGCCCCATCAGTCGTCGTAATCGGTCAGTCCGCGACCGGGCCCACGCGCAGTGCCGACCACGCCAAGCGACTTCAGCTTGCGGTGCAACGCCGAGCGTTCCATGCCGACGAAGGTCGCAGTCCGGCTGATGTTGCCGCCGAAGCGATTGATCTGGGTCAGCAGATACTCCCGCTCGAACAGCTCGCGCGCTTCCCGCAGGGGGAGTGCGGCGATGGCGCCCGAGAGCGGAAGCCCCGCGTCCGCTTCCGATTTCGGTTCGGCCCCCGGCAGTTCATGGGCGTCGATGGGGCCGGAGCTATCGCCGAGGATCAGCACGCGTTCGACGACGTTGCGCAGTTGGCGGATGTTGCCAGGCCAGTGCATGGTCTGCAGCATCGTCTCTGCCTCGGGCGTGAGAGAGCGGGCGGGCAAGCCTTGGGTCTTGTGGAACCAGCTGATGAAGTGGCGGGCAAGCTCGGGAATATCCTCGCAGCGTTCCGAGAGGGCGGGCACCGGGATCGGGACCACGTTCAGCCGGTCATAGAGTTCCTGCCGGAAGCGACCGGAGCCGATCTCGGTCCGCAGATCGCGGCTGGTGGAGGAGATGACCCGCAAGTCAACCCGCACCTTGTCGGTGCCCCCGGCGCGGGTGAACTGCTGTTCCGTCAGGACGCGCAGGATCTTGCCCTGGGTTCCCAGCGGCATGTCGGCTACTTCGTCGAAATACACCACCCCACCGTGCGCTTGCTCCAGCAGACCCGGCTCTACTCCCCGTTCGGAGGTTTCGCGCCCGAAGAGGACCTCTTCCATCCGTTCGGGTTCGATGGAGGCAGAGGAGACGGTGACGAAGGGCGAGGCAGCACGGTTGGAGTTGGTGTGGATGTAGCGCGCAGCCATTTCCTTGCCCGACCCGGGCTCACCGGTCAGCATCACCCGGCCGTTCGATTTCGTGACCTTGTCGAGGTTTGATTTCAGCGTCTTGAAGGCCGCCGACGTGCCCAGCATCTCTGACGAGGCAACGTCGCGGCGGCGCAGTTCCTGGTTTTCCCGGCGCAGGCGCGAGGTCTCCATCGCGCGCGAGACTACCACCATCAGCTGGTCGATGTTGAAGGGCTTTTCAATGAAGTCATAGGCACCCTGCTTGATCGCAGCGACGGCAATCTCGATATTGCCGTGGCCGGAGATGATGACGACCGGCACGTCCGGATTGTCGCGCTTGACCGATTTCAGAATGTCGATCCCGTCCATCCGGCTGTCCTTGAGCCAGATATCCAGGATCATGAGCGACGGGGGCTCCGCGTTGATCTCGGCCATGCAGTCGTCCGAATTCGCTGCGAGGCGGACGGTATAGCCTTCGTCCTGCAGGATGTCGCCCACGAGTTCGCGGATGTCCTGTTCGTCGTCAACGATCAGAATGCTCATTTATCTACCTCCTTGCCCGTCTTGTCGGGGGCTTTCGTCTTGGTCAAGCGGCGGGGTGCGCGCGGAAGCCGGATTTCGGCCATCGCGCCGGGGTGGGTGTTTCCGTCGAAGACGGGGGCGTCCAGAAGGGCCAGCGTGCCGCCGTGTTCTTCGATGATCTTCTTGACGATGGGCAGGCCGAGGCCGGTGCCCTTGTCGCGGGTTGTCACGTAAGGCTCGAACAGGCGCGCGCGGTCGGGGGGCAGGCCAGTGCCGTTGTCCATGATGCGGACGACGGCTTCAGCCTCGTCCGCATCCAGCGAGATGTGGATCTCAGGGACAAAGCCCGGCGGTGCGCCCTTTTCCTGATAGGCTTCGATCGCCTCACCTGCGTTCTTGATCAGGTTGGTGAACGCCTGGCCGATCATGGTCGCGTCAAGCTCCAGCAAGAGGGGGTCCTTCGGGACCGATTTGACGAAGCGGACACCTGGCTGGCCGTTTTCCTGCAAAAGGACGGCGCCGTTCAGCAGTTCCGCCAGATCGCAGTCCCGTCGGTCGGGTTCCGGCATCCGGGCGAATTTGGAGAATTCGTCGACAATCCGACGCAAATCGCCGGTCTGGCGGATGATGACGTCGGTGTATTGCTCCAGATCCTCATGGTCGCGGACCTGCGTGCGGAACTTGCGCTTGATGCGTTCGGCGGACAGCTGGATCGGCGTCAGCGGGTTCTTGATCTCATGCGCGATGCGGCGGGCGACGTCGCCCCAGGCGGCCATCCGCTGGGCGCTGACAAGGTCGGTCACATCGTCGAAGGCCACGACGTAGCCTTCAAGGCTGCCATCCTCGCTGCGCCGGGTGGACATGCGGACGAGAAGGCTTTCCAGCTTGCCCTTCCGCGTGAGGCGGACCTCTTCCTGCATCGCGTTGCCGGTGCCGTCGCGCAGACGGTCGAAGAGCGCCGCGAACTCCGGAACAGCGGCAGCAAGCGGCATGTCGGACTGGCCGTCACGGAAATCCAGCAGCCTTTCTGCGGCCCGGTTGACGAAGTCGATGTCGCCGTCGCTGTCCAGACCGATCACCCCCGCAGTGACGTTGGAGAGTACCGAGTCGAACAACCGGCGGCGGGTTTCCGAGTGGCGGTGGCTGTCCATCAGCGCCTCGCGCTGGCCCTTCAGCTGGCGGGTCATCTGGTTGAAGAGCCGGCCGAGCGAGGCAATCTCGTCATCGCCGTCCTCCTCTGTCACCTGCACGTCCAGATCGCCGCCCCCTACCCTTTCGGCTGCCCCGGCAAGGCGGCCCACCGGGCGTGACAGGCGTTCGGCAAACCACAGGCCCAGCCAGATGGCTGCAAGGATCAGGATCAAGGCGAAGCCCAGATAGATCAGGCCGAAATTGAACAGCAGGCGGCCCCGTTCGCTTTCCAGCTGGTTGTAAAGCTGCACGGTTTCCTGCGTCTCATCCAGCAGCGACAGGATCGAGCCGTCCACCTCTCGCGTGACATAGAGGTAACGGTCGGCAAAGGCGTCAAGGAAGATCAGCGCGCGGAATTCGTTGTTCGGCCAGTCCGGGATGACCACGGTATTGCCTTCGCGGGCAAGGCGCAGCTGCTCTTCGGTCAAGGCCTCGAAGCCGAAGAGGTAGCTCCGTTCGCCCCTCGTCTTCAGGTCACCGTCGCCGTCGACAAGGTAAGCCTCTTTCAGGCCGCGCTGGATGAGGGCCTGACCTTGCGACAGAAGCGGGCGCAGCTGGTCGTCACGCAGAAAGACCGTCTGACGCTTGGCGCGATTGAGGTAACCCGAGAGCGAGGTTGCATCCTCGACCAGATCATCGCGCTGGACCGCCTCATAGGCCTGCGCGGCCGCGAGCGAGGAGCCAACGACGGAGCGGACACGTTCGGAAAACCAGCCTTCAAGCCCGATGTTGATGGACAGGACCGCAAAGACCGCAACAAGGACGGTCGGCACCAGCGCGATCAGCATGAAGACGCCGGAGAGCCGCATGTGCAGCCGTGACCCTGCGGATTTTGACCTGCGGTCGGCGATCAGGCGCGCGACGCGGGCCAGGACCAGGGCCGCGATGACAAGGACGTAGATCAGGTCCGACAGCAGGATCAGCCGCAGGACGGGCGAAGCGGCATCCTGGTTGAACGGCCCCATCGCGAGGAAGGTGCCAACCGCAAGCACCGGCCCCAGGAATACCAGGCCGAGCGTTACGGCGGTCTGCACACGCTTTTGTCGGCGCAGACGCGCAAAACGTGCCCAGACGTCTCTGTGAACTGCGCGGTCCAATCTACCCTGCCCGTAGCTTGGGGGCTTTCCCCATTGACCACCACTATATCTAGTTGAATGGCCCGGTGAAACCGAAAAGACACATGCAGAGTGGCGATGTTACATCAACTTCCGGCGACGGGTCACCCGAATGTCCAGATCCGTGATCTTCTTGCGTAGGGTGTTGCGATTGATTCCAAGAAGGTCGGCGCATTTGGCCTGGTTTCCGGCCGTCGCATCCAAGGCTATTTCGATGAGCGGCAGCTCAACTTCACGCAGGATGCGCTGGTAGACCCCGGCAGGGGGAAGCTGGCCACCGTGCAGGTCGAAGTAGCGTTTCAGGTGCCGCGCGACCGAGGCCGAGAGCTTTTCTCCGCTGCCGCCATCGGCCCGGGGTTCGGGGCTGGGCTGGTTGCCAAGCACCTGTTCCACCTCACCGCGAGAGATCTCGGATTCGGATGCGGTCACCAAAAGGCGGCGGATGGTGTTTTCCAGCTGACGCACGTTGCCGGGCCAACTGTAGGCACGCACCAGTTCGGTCGCGTCGGTGGAGAGGCGGCGAACGGTGCCGATGTCACGTTCGCCCTTCGCCAGGAAGTGTTCGGCCAGCAGCGGGATGTCGTCGACGCGTTCACGCAAGGACGGGACGTGCAGGCTGACGCCGCCAAGGCGGTAGTAGAGATCCTGCCTGAACTGACCAGCCTCCATCCGGGCAGAGAGGTCGGATTGGCTGGTCGACATGATCCGGGGGGCATTGTCGCCCAGAAGGTCCAGCATCCGCACGACGCGGGCCTGGGTGTCCTCGTCGAAATCGGCGACCTCGTCGAAAACGATGGAGCCGCCACGAGCTTTGGCCAGAAGCGTCGAAGGGCCGTCTACGCCCTGCAGGTCGGCGGCCTGGGCAACGGTGAAGGGCAGCGTGCGGCGGTCGGAGAAGTCATGGATCGCGCGGGCAATGAGCGACTTGCCGGTTCCGGACTCTCCGGTGACGAGGACGGGAAGATCGGTATTCATCACCCGGGCCACGAGGCGGTACAGCGCCTGCATTGCAGGGGTGCGACCTACCAGCGGCAGGTCATCGCCCGCATCACGGGCCGCAACCACCACCTTGGGCGTCCGGCGCTTCTGTTCCAGCGCCTTCGAGGAGCGTTTCATCAGGTCAGGCAAGTCAAAGGGTTTGGGCAGATAGTCGAACGCCTCCGCCTCGGCCGCCTGGATCGCGGTCATGATGGTGTTCTGCGCCGAGATCACGATGACCGGCAGGCCCGGGCGCATCTTGGAGATGCGGGGGAGTGCGTCCAGCCCGTTGCCGTCAGGCATGATGACGTCGGAGATGACGAGATCACCCTTTCCCTCTTCGACCCAGCGCATCAGGGTCATGAGGCTTGAGGTCGCATGGACCTTGCACCCGGCGCGGGTCAGCGCCTGGGTCAGGACCGTTCGGATCGTGCGGTCGTCATCGGCGACAAGGACGGTGCCATCCATTACTTCGCTTCCTTTTTCTTCTCGCGCGGCGCCATTGGCAGCGAAACGCGGAACACGGTGCGACCGGGTGCGGAATCCACAGAGATCCAGCCCTCATGGTCGGAAATGATTTTCGAGACGAGCGCGAGGCCAAGGCCGGTCCCGTTCTCGCGGCCCGAGACGAAAGGCTCGAAGATCGATGTCGCGATTTCCGGCTTGATGCCGGGGCCGTCGTCGATGATCTCGATCTGCAAAGGGAGGGCAGCCGAGGCGCCATCCTTGCGGCGCAGCCGCAGCGACAGATCGTAGAAGGTGCGCAGCCGGATGGTACCGCCGGTCTTGCAAGCTTCGGCCGCGTTCTTGATCAGGTTGAGGAAGACCTGCATCAACTGATCGCTGTCGGCAAAGGTGGGCGGAAGCGAGGGATCGTAATCCTCGGCAATCGTCATGTGCGCCGCAAATCCGACCAGCGCGGATTTGCGTGCACGGTCCAGCGCATCGTGGATGTTTACCGGCTTGCGGTCAGGTGGTCGGATGTTGCCGAACTGCTCCACCTGCTCCAGGAGTTTCACGATCCGGCGGGTTTCCTCGACGATGAGGTCAGTCATCTCCTGATCTTCGGGGCTCAGGTTCATGGAAAGAAGCTGGGCCGCACCCGAGATGCCGGCGAGGGGGTTCTTGATCTCATGCGCCAGCATTTCCGCCATGCCGATGGCGGACCGCGCGGCAGATTTCACCCCCATGGAGCGGCCCAGCCGGTCGGCAATCTCTCGCGGGGACAGGATCAGCATGATCACGTCGGAGTTGTCATGCATCGGCGCGATGTGGATCGTGCACTGTACGGGCGGGCGTTCGCCAGTGGTCACATCCACATCGTTGATGTTAAGCGGCGACTGGTTGGCACGGGCACGGGCCAGCGCCTCTTCCATCGGCGCGTCGATCGACAGGCGGTCAAAGGCGGGCTGCCCGCGCAAGGCCCGATCGGAGGTGTTGAGAAAGGTCTCGGCCGCCGGGTTGGCCTCGAGGATCTGACCCCGCGTGTCGATCAGCAGCGCCGGAAGCGGCAATGATGCCCAGATCACCCCGGGGACGGGATAGGGCATTCGGTAGGGGCTCATGCCGCAAGCTCCAGTTCGGCGAAGGCTTGCTCCAGAAGTTGGATCACTTCCGCCGGGTCTGTCGAAGTCAAGATCGCCTCGCGCGCATGGGGCAGGCCGGCTTCGTCGAGATACCAGCCAAGGTGCTTGCGGGCCATCCGCAGGCCGATGTCGCGACCGTAGAAGGTGAGCATGTCGTCGTAGTGGTTAAGGATCATCCGGCCAAGACGCCCGCCTTCGGGAACCGTCGGCGCGGGCGTGCCGTAAAGATCATGGGCCACCTGCGCCAACCGCCACGGCGCGCCCTGCGCCCCCCGGCCGATCATCACACCGTCCGCACCTGACAGGCGCAAAGCCTCACGCGCGGTGACGCTGTCGGTGATGTCGCCGTTCGCGATGACGGGAATACGGACCGCGTCCTTTACCGCGCGGATTGCGGCCCAATCGGCTTTTCCCTTGTAGAACTGGCAGCGGGTGCGGCCGTGGATCGTGATCATCTGCACCCCGGCGTCTTCCGCCCTGCGCGCAAGCTCGGGCGCGTTGTGCAGCGTGTCGTCCCAGCCAAGCCGGGTCTTCAAGGTGACCGGCACATTTACCGCCTGCACCACCGCCTCGATCAGGGTCAGCGCAAGATCAAGGTCGCGCAGAAGGGCCGACCCACAGAGGCCCGTCGTCACCCGCTTGGACGGACAGCCCATGTTGATGTCGATGATCCGCGCGCCTTGCCCTTCAACGAACTTCGCGCCTTCCGCCATCCAGTGCGGGTCGCGCCCGGCAAGCTGGACCGAAGTGGCCTGTTCGCCAAACCCAAGCTCGGCCCGGGCCCGGGCTTCGGGCTGGGCGCGCACGATTTCTTCCGATGCGACCATCTCGCTGACGACAAGACCCGCGCCGAAGGACGCAACCAGCCGCCGGAACGGCAGGTCGGTGATCCCGGCCAGCGGGGCCAGGAAGACAGGGGGTGAGATCGCGATGGGGCCAATGGCCAGAGACAACTGCCTAATCCTTGTGCGTTACCCTCTAGCTAGCCTTGCCAGACGGAAGGACCAAGGCACGAGAGCCAGTTAATGACCGAAAAAGATGCGATGCACAAAATTTAAGCAGGTGCGCCTGCTTTCCGCGCCAGATTGTCATGGGACCACGGCTGGATTAGTCAGAGGCGACAGGATGGGCCCGCATGACGACAGCCGTGATCATAGTCGCCGCAGGACGCGGCAGCCGCATGGGCGGACCGGTGCCGAAGCAGTGGCAGATGCTGGCCGGGCGGCCGGTGCTTGCTCACACTGTCGCGGCCTTCGGAGGCCTGCCCGTGGTGCTGGTGCTGCACCCCGAGGACCGCCACCGTGCGGACGATCTGGGCGCTGTGGTCGTGGATGGCGGGGCGACGCGCGATGCCTCGGTCCTTGCGGGACTGCAGGCCCTGGAAGGAACCGGCGTCACCCGCGTCCTGATCCATGACGGGGCGCGTCCCATGGTCAGCCGCGCGCTGATCCTCCGGCTCATCGCCGCGCTGGACAGCCATGCTGGCGCAGCCCCTGCCCTGGCGGTGACGGATGCGCTGTGGCGTGGCGATAATGGGCTGGTCTCCGGGACGGTGGACCGGGCGGGGCTTTTCCGCGCGCAGACGCCCCAGGCCTTCCGTTTTGCGCCCATCCTTGCGGCCCATCGTGCCCACCTGGGCGGAGCGCTGGATGATGTCGAGGTCGCCCGCTCTGCCGGGCTTGACGTTGCCATCGTCGAGGGCGAGGAGACAAACCTGAAACTTACCTATCCCGGCGATTTCGCCCGGGCCGAGGCGATCCTGAAAGGACGCGGCATGGATGTACGCTTGGGCAACGGTTATGACGTTCACGCCTTCTGCGAGGGCGATCATGTCTGGCTCTGTGGCGTGAAGGTGCCGCATGGCAAGGGCCTGCTGGGCCACTCGGACGCCGATGTCGGCATGCATGCGCTGACCGACGCGATCTACGGCGCGCTGGCCGAGGGTGATATCGGCCGCCACTTCCCCCCCACGGACCCGCAATGGAAGGCGGCGGGCAGCCACATCTTCCTGCGCCATGCGATCGGCCTTGCCCGGACACGGGGGTATGCCTTGGGCAACTGCGACGTGACGCTGGTGTGCGAGCGCCCGAAGATCGGTCCGCACGCCATTGATATGCAAAAGGAACTTTGCCGGATCATGGGCGTGGACGAGGGCCTGGTTTCCGTCAAGGCCACGACGTCCGAGCGCTTGGGCTTTACCGGACGGGAAGAAGGCATCGCCGCTTTGGCGACGGCGACGCTGGTGCGGGCATGAAGGCGGTGGCAACCCTGCTTGGTCTGGGTAACCTGCGCCCGGCACCCGGGACATGGGCCTCGGCGATGGCGATTGGTGTGGGCTTGGTGATTGACCGGTATCTTGGCGCGCCGGTTCTGGTGCTGGCCACGGTGCTGGTGACCTGGGCGGGTTTTGCAGCCTGTGCGCGCACCCTTGCCCCAGGCCAGGACCCCGCAGAGGTGGTGATCGATGAGGTCGCGGGCCAATGGGTGGCGCTGCTCTTTCCGTCACTGGCCTTCTGGTTCAACGGGCATGAGGGGTGGCTGCCCTGGCCTGCCTTTGTCTCGGCTTTCCTGTTCTTCCGGTTGTTCGACATCTGGAAGCCTTGGCTCGTCGGGCGTGCCGACCGCCGCCTTGATTCCGCAGGCGTGATGCTGGATGATCTCTGGGCAGGCCTGTTTGCCGGGCTGTGCGTCATCGCCACTGGCGTCGCCTATCACATAGGATTCGTCTTCTGATGGATGCAACCGCCATACTTGATGCTGCGCGCCGGCATGGGTTTCAGA
>JANPJZ010000078.1:0-4614 GCA_031425795.1 Rhodobacter sp.
GCCACCGGCACTCCGGAAGCGATCTGCAAGGTCGAGGCCAGCCATACCGGCCGCTACCTGAAGGATCTTCTTCTTCCCCGCAGGCTCGCGGCCGAGTAGTCAGGCGCGTTTCACCGGGCAGGTCGACAGACCGAGGATCGAGTATAGCGGGCAGGTCCCGAACACTCCGGTCAGGATCGGGACGATCCCGATCAGCTTGGCGTAATGCCACGGCCCCGCGCCTTGTTCGACAAAGAACCACAACAGCAGTGCCGCCCCCACGCCGATGCGCAGGATGCGGTCGACGGTGCCTACGTTGGTCTTGAACATGGTCTGTCCTTTCTTTTCCGGCCGCGATGGCCTGACCCCGAAATGACAGGAACCCCCGAGTCGGTCTGTGACCACGTCACACAGCCTGATCTGCAAGCCGCCGCAGTTCGACCGGGTCGCGCAGGCGGACATGGCCCCGCTCCACCGCGACCCAGCCGTGCCGTTCAAACGCCTCAAGCCGGCGCGAGACGACCTCCCGCGCGGAGCCGATCCGCGCCGCAAGCTCGGCCTGCGTCGCCTCGACCAGATCGCCCGTCGCCAGATCGAGCAAAGCCTCGGCAAGCCGCACCTCGATCCGACCGAATGCGACGCGCTCCAGGAGGTGGGTCAGTTCTGCCATGCGCTGACCGAAGGCGGACAGGACGAAGCGGCGAAAGCCGTCGTCATCGTCAATCAGCCTCAGGAACAACGCTCGGGGCAGGACCGCGATCCGCACATCGGTCGCTGCGACCGCTTCGCCGGAGTAGGGCTCGTTTCCCATCAGCCCCAGTGTGGTCTGGACGCAGCTTTCCCCCGGCTCCACCGCGTAAAGCAGGATTTCGCGCCCGGTCGCACCGGTCAGCCGCACCTCGACCCGGCCTGTGAGGACAAAGACGAAGCCCTGCGCATGATCGCCAGGCCGAAACAGGACCGCCCCACGTGGAACGTCCCGGGCGGGCAGGGCGGCAATCGCCGCCCGGCTTTCGGGTGCAAGGTCAAGGCTGTCGGTCCACATGGGACCGACCATGCGACCTCGGATGACGTCAGTCCAGCGCCTTGAAGTTCAGGGCTGCCCCATCCTTGATGCCGCTGAACCAGCGGGCAGTCACCGTCTTGGTCTTGGTGTAGAACTTGAACGCGTCCGGCCCGTACTGGTTGAGGTCGCCGAAGGCCGACCGTTTCCAGCCGCCAAAGCTGAAGTACGAAAGCGGCACCGGGATCGGGAAGTTGATCCCCACCATCCCGACGTTCACCCGGCTGGCGAAGTCGCGCGCCGTGTCGCCATCGGCGGTGTAGATTGCGGTGCCGTTGCCGTATTCGTTGTCCATGACCAGTTGCAGCGCCTCGTCATAGCTGCCCGCGCGCACTGTGGAGAGGACCGGCCCGAAGATCTCCTGCTTGTAGATTTCCATGTCCGGCGTGACGTTGTCGAAAAGGCTCGGCCCGACGAAGAAGCCGTTCTCATAGCCCTGGATCTTCAGGTTGCGTCCGTCGATCACCAGCTTCGCGCCCTGCTCCACGCCAGATCCGATCAATCCCAGCACACGTTCCTGCGCCTGCTTGGTGATCAGCGGCCCGAAATCCACATCGTTTCCAGCGGTATAGGGGCCGACCTTCAACTTCTCGATCTTCGGTATCAGCTTTTCGATCAGCGCATCGGCTGTGGCTGCGCCCACCGGCACCGCGACCGAAATTGCCATGCAGCGTTCGCCCGCCGCGCCGAAGCCGGCACCCACCAGCGCGTCGGCGGCCTTGTCGAGGTCGGCGTCCGGCATGATGATCATGTGGTTCTTGGCACCGCCAAAGCACTGTGCCCGCTTGCCGTTCGTCGCGGCACGCCCGTAGATATACTGGGCGATCGGGGTCGAGCCGACGAAGCCGACGGCCTGAATGATCGGGTGGTCGAGAATGCCATCCACCGCCGCCTTGTCACCGTTCACCACCTGCAGGACACCATCGGGCAGGCCGGCCTGTTTCAGGAGTTCGGCAAGATAAAGCGATGTCGAAGGGCACCGCTCCGAAGGTTTCAGGATCATTGCATTGCCGGAGGACAGCGCCGGGCCGATCTTCCACAAGGGGATCATCGCGGGGAAGTTGAACGGGGTAATCCCGGCGACCACACCAAGTGGCTGGCGCATCGCGAAAAGATCAATGCCCGGGCCGGCCGAATCCATCATCTCGCCCTTCAGCATCGCGGGCGCACCCATGCAGACCTCGATCACCTCAAGCCCGCGCTGGACGTCACCCTTGGCGTCCGGGATGGTCTTGCCATGTTCCCGCGCTACAAGTTCGGCCAGCTTCTCCATGTTTTCATTGATCAAAGCGCCAAAGGCCATCATCACCCGCGCACGGCGCTGCGGGTTGGTGGCAGCCCAGATGACCTGGGCCTTCGCGGCTTCGGCAATCGCATGGTCAAGCTCCTCGACCGTTGCAAGCGCAACGCGAGCCTGCACTTCGCCGGTGGCCGGGTTCATGACATCGGCAAAGCGGCCCGATGTTCCTTGAACCAACTGGCCGTTGATCCAGTGACCGATCTCTTGCATGGAATCCTCCCAAAGGTGCTGTGGCTGGTTTATACTTGCACAAACGCCAGACAAAGCGGAAATCTGCCAAAAGTGTTTTGCGGATTTGCAGAGGTGCGCATGGACTGGGACGATCTGCGCGTCTTTCTCGCCGTTGCGCGGACGGAAAGCCTGACGGCGGCGGGCAAGCGGCTGAAGATCGATGCGGCCACGGTAGGCCGTCGGATCGCGCGGCTGGAAGAAGCGACGAAGGCGCGCCTCTTCACCAAATCACCTCAAGGCTATGCGCTGACCAACGAAGGCGCCCGGCTGATTACCCATGCCGAAAGCGCCGAGCAGGCTGCACTGCGGGCGGAGGAAAGCCTGTCCGGCCCCGGTGGCCTGACCGGCCTGATCCGTCTCGGCGCGCCGGATGGCTGTGCGAACTACCTGCTGCCGCAGGTTCTGGCCCGGATCTGCGATTCCAATCCGGGGCTGGAGGTACAGATCGTGGCACTGCCCCGCGTCTTCAACCTGTCAAAGCGCGAGGCAGACATGGCCATTGCCGTCAGTCGGCCCGAGGCGGGGCGGCTGACCGTGCAGAAGCTGACCGACTACCAGCTGCACCTTGCCGCAAGCAGCACCTATCTGGCCGACCACCCCCTGCGTGGTCCTGACGACCTGCGCCACCACCGCTTTGTCGGCTACATTCCCGACATGATCTTTGACAAGGAGCTGGACTATCTGGCCGAGATCGGGGCGGGGCCCGCCACACTCACCTCAAACTCGGTCTCGGTGCAGCTCAACTGGTTGCGGCATGGGGCTGGGGTAGGCATCGTGCATGACTTCGCGCTGCCCGCCGCCCCGGATTTGCGCCGGGTCATCCCACAGCAGATTTCGCTCACCCGGTCCTTCTGGCTGATCCGGCATGAAGGTGACGGGCGGCTCGACCGGCTGAACCGTTTTGCCGACCAGCTGATCCGGGAGGTCCGGTCCGAGATGGCGCGACTTGATGCGGCAGTACGGGCCGCGGAAACTACGGGTTGACAGAATCCCATGCTGGTCCGACTCTTGCCCTCCGGTCAGGAGGAGGGGCCGCCCCATGCTCGTGCAACAAATCCTCAAATCCAAAGGTGATGATGGTGTGGTCACCGTGCCGCCCGGGACCTCGGTCGGCAAGGCGGCGGAACTGCTGTCCACCCGCCGGATCGGTGCCGTCATCGTCTCGCCCGATGGCAAACGCGTGGCCGGCATCCTGTCGGAACGCGATATCGTCCGTGAACTTGGCAGGCGCGGGGCAGGGTGCCTGACCGACACGGTCGACGCCTTGATGACGGCAAAGATCGTGTCCTGCACGAGCCATGAAAGCACGGACGAAGTGTTGTCCCGGATGACCGAAGGCCGTTTCCGCCACATGCCGGTGATGGAGGGCGACGAGATGGTCGGCATCATCTCCATCGGCGACGTCGTCAAGTCCCGGCTGATGGAACTGGCGGCCGAGAAGGATGCCCTTGAAGGGATGATCAAGGGCTTCTGAACGGCACAGTTTGCGCTTGCACCGGCGCGCGCAATATTGTTGCGTGCGCTGTGCAGGGGTAAGGGGGGGCGATCCATGCGCATCGGGCTTTACCCGGGGACGTTCGACCCGGTCACCCTTGGCCATGTCGACATCATAGAACGCGCAATGGCCCTCGTGGACCGCCTGGTCATTGGCGTCGCCATCAACCGGGACAAGGGCCCGCTCTTCACCCTGGAAGAGCGTGTCGCCATGGTGCAGGCCGAATGTGCTGCCATCGTCGGGAAGACCGGCGGTCAGATCGTCGTCCACCCGTTCGAGAATCTGCTGATCGACTGCGCGCGTGACGTCGGCGCTACCATCATCATCCGCGGCCTGCGGGCAGTGGCGGATTTCGAATACGAATTCCAGATGGTCGGAATGAACCGGCTTCTGGACGCCAGTATCGAGACCGTGTTCATGATGGCGGACGCACGACGTCAGGCCATCGCTTCCAAGCTGGTGAAGGAAATTGCGCGGCTGGGGGGGGACGTCTCCAAATTCGTCACGCCGCCGGTCGTGGTCGCGTTGAAAGCCAAATACGGCTGA
>JANPJZ010000079.1:0-15581 GCA_031425795.1 Rhodobacter sp.
TCTTCGTCCAGATCGACGACGTCCATCCCGCTCGGGCCTTCGGCCACGATGTCATCGGGCTTCGTCGCCTCGGCCTTGGTCTGGGGGCGCGGACTGCGGCGACGCGAGCGGCGGTTGTCCTCCTCCTCCTCGGCGCGCGCCATCTGGCGCTCTTCCTCGATCAGGGCTTTGCGGTCCGCCACCGGGATCTGGTAATAGTCGGGGTGGATTTCGGCAAAGGCCAGAAATCCGTGCCGGTTGCCGCCATATTCGACAAAGGCCGCCTGAAGCGAAGGCTCCACGCGGGTCACTTTGGCAAGATAGATGTTTCCGGCAAGCTGGCGTTTGTTCAGGGTCTCAAAGTCGAACTCTTCAACCTTGTTTCCGTCCACCACCACAACCCGAGTTTCCTCGGCATGGGTGGCGTCTATCAGCATCTTTTTGGCCATGATGTTCCAATGCGCCCGGCCTGCGCAAGACAGCGCCCGGACGGTGTCCGGTCGCTGACTCTGCAGGGAAAAGGCGGCTTGTTCGGGCGAAGGCGCGACCGGCAAAACGGCGGGCCGTGCCCTGTGGGCACCCCTCGTCATTCTTTGCCAATGTCGCACACGTCATCGCGTTTCACTACGGACGGCCTTGCAGCCATCCACCTGTTAAATCCCGCATCGTCAAGGACATGACGGGAAATTCCTGACCTTTCGGCCGATCCGACTGCCACATCGGCGGCACGCTTGGGGCGCCAATCCTGCGTAGCAGAGAATTCCTGCGCGAAAGTGTTACCTCCGCGTCATTCGACCCTAGCGGGAAAGCGACGGGAAAGACAATGCCGAATTTTGGCGCCTTCCGGCTGGCTGTCCGGGCAAGCGTGCCGGCGGGCCGGCCCTTTCAAGGAGAAGGTTGGCTTCAGTTGCCGCGCGCGCGCGGCCCCTGCTCCAGCCCGCTGCGGCAGCCCCAGTCGATCTCGCCTTCGCCGGTTTGTCCGCGCACCCAGCACAGAACCTTGCTGGCCGCCTCAACCCCGACCGACGTGTTTCGCGCCGACTGCCAGTTTCCGGGGGCCAGCGGGATCGCCAGCGCCGGATCGGCACAGGTCCAGCACGTCAAACCGCATCTCTGACAGTGACAACCTGCCCGGCATCATCGGGCCCATGGCAAGACGCAGAAGCTCCCCCTCGCGCATGGACCGCAGGTCCGGATGGGTGAGCAAGGCGTCTTCCAGGGCCCCCGCCTTGGACAGGTAGAACGGCTTACCCGTCAGGATGACATAGTCGACGCCGCCCGTCAGCCGCTGCCGCTCAGGCATGGAAAGGGTCCGGCGCAGGGCTTCACCGCCCGCTCTGCCCGGCGCGCGCCAGTGCTGCAGCGGCAGGTCGGCCAGAAGGATGGGCTGCGTCAAATCCAGCCCGGCCAGTGCCGCCTCCGGCAGGACATAGGCGCCCGCCGCGCCCCGACCGATCAGCACCGACATGCAGGCATCGTTGTAACAGGCCTCTCCTTGCGGGATCAGCAGCACCCCCCGCCCGGTAAGTGCAGGCGGCTGGCCCGCCACCTCACGCCCTTCCATCGCGGACCGTTTCCAGGATTGCCAGGCCTGCGACAGCCACAGCACCCAAGCGCCAGCACCAGAACCACCGCCAGCGCACGCAGGCCCGCCTTGCGCCATTTCGCCCGTGCCAGCATGACCAGAAGCGCAATCGCCGTCAGCGCATAGCCGAGCAGCGAGGCGAGCATGATGACCAACCCATCATAGCACCCGCCGCTCGTGCATTCCGCCAGTGCCGGATGGCCAGGCCCCGCCAAAGCGGATGCCATGGCAATGGTCCTGTCAGCTTGCGCATGCCCAGCCCCCGGATGCCCACCCTGTTCCAGCGCCAGAAAGACACGCGTTTGCACCGGGGGCAAGTCGGGCATCCAGGCCCCCCACCGGACCGGCCGGCGAGGGGACAAGTGTTAAGATTTTCTGAAGAAGCCCGGGCAAGCCCTTGATATTGTGCGGGTGACAGGATGTCCCTGCCCGGGACACCCCAGCGTCAAACGTAGTCGCCCCGGGTCAGCCCATACTTGGCCATCTTCTCGTTCAGGGTCCGGCGGGGCAGGCAAAGCTCCTCCATCACCGCCACGATCGACCCCTTGTGCCGCCGCATCGTGTTGTCGATCAGCATCCTCTCGAAGGCCTCGACATAGTCCTTCAGCGGCTTGCCTTCCGTAGTCAGCGCCGGCCCCGTCGCCTCGTTGTCGGCCATGAGAAGCGAGGCAATCGACCCCGACCCCCGCCGGTTCTGCAGCACCGCCCGCTCGGCGATGTTGACCAATTGGCGGACGTTCCCGGGCCATGGCGCCTGCAGCAGTTGCGCCGCCTCCTGAGCGGTCACCTGCGGCGCGTCGCAGCCGTATTCCTCGGCGAACTGCTCCGACAGGCGGGTGAAAAGCTGGAGGATATCCTCTCCCCTGGTCCGCAGCGGCGGCAAGAGTATCGTCATCGCCCCCAGCCGGTAGAAGAGGTCGGGCCGCAAGACCGCCTCAAGCGTCGTGTCAGGGGCGTGCTGGTTGCAGATCGCGATGATCCGGGTTTCGGGCGGGGTGCCCTGGTCGTTGATCACCGTCAAGAGCCGCGATTGCAGAGGATGGCTCAGCGCCTCAATGTCCTCAAGACAAAGCGTCCCGCCCCGCGCCTCCTCGACCAGGGGAAGTGCCCCGTCCTCGCCCGGGCCGAACAGGCGGGCGGCCAGTTGATCCTCGCTCCAGGCGGCGCAGGAGATCGCAACGAATTTCTTCGAAGCGCGCGGTCCCACGGCGTGCAGGGCATGGGCGACGAGGGTCTTGCCCGTCCCCGTCTCGCCGTCGATCAGGACGTGGCTGTCCGCCTGGCCAAGGTCGAGGATATCCTCCCGCAGCCGGTCCATCGCGGGGGACGAGCCGATCAGCTTCTTGATGATGGTGGAGCCATCCGACAACTCCTTACGAAGCGCCCGGTTGTCCAGCGTCATGCGCCGGGCCTGGGTGGCCTTCTTGGCAAGCTCGGTCATCCGGTCGGGGTTGAACGGCTTTTCCAGGAAGTCGAACGCCCCCACCCGCATCGCCTCGACCGCCATCGGCACGTCGCCGTGGCCGGTGATCATGATGACCGGAAGCCCCGAGTCCTGCCCCATCAGCCGCTTCAGGAAGGCCATCCCGTCCATCCCGGGCATCTTGATGTCGCTGACCACCACGCCCTGAAATTCCGGGCCGATGACCCTCAGCGCCTCTTCTGCCGAGGCGTATGTTTCGGTGTCGAACCCCGACAGCGCCAGCCACTGGCTGATCGACTGCCGCATGTCGGCCTCGTCATCGACGATTGCCACTTTCATTGCGCGGGCCATTTGGACCTCATCATTCTGCTGCTTCCTGTTTGTTGCCGAGGATCGGCAATTGCATCTCGAACACCGCGCCGCTGCCTTCGCCGTTCCGGGCGGTCAGACGGCCACCAAGGTCGGTGACGATCCCGGAGGAGATGGCAAGGCCAAGCCCCACCCCCTCGCCCGGTTTCTTGGTGGTATAGAAGGGTTCGAAAAGGTTCTCGAGATCGGTAATACCCGAGCCGTTGTCGCGGACGCTGAGCGTCGCCGTTTCGCCGGCCGACAGAAGGATGTCGATCTGCGGATCTCGGGTTTCTTTGGTCGCGTCAAGCGCGTTGCGCAGCAGGTTGATGATCACCTGCTCCAGTCGGATCCGGTCGGCCATGACCATCACCGGCTGGCGCGGCAGGCCCCGGCTGATCTTGACCACGCGGGCTTTCAGCTGCGGCTCCATCATCGCGAGGGCCGAAGATACGCAGGCGCGAAGGTCTACCTCTTCAAAGGCTTCACCACCTTTGCGTGCATAGGATTTGAGCTGCCGGGTGATGGCGCCCATGCGTTCGATCAGGTCGTCGATCCGCTGGAAGCTGGACAGCGCCTCCTCCGGGCGCTTGCGCTGAAGCAGCAGCCGAGCGCCGGCGAGATAGGTCTTCATCGCGGCCAGCGGCTGGTTCAGCTCATGGCTGACGGCAGCCGACATTTCACCCAGCGCCGCCAGTTTGGAGGACTGCGCCAGCGTCAGTTCTGCCACGGCGAGGTCTTTCTGCACTTTCTCGCGTTCTGCGATCTCGCGCTGCAGGCGGACGTTCAGCGCGCGCAACTCGGCCGACTCGCGCTGAAAGGACAGCGACCGCGACCAGGCGCGGCGTGACAACATGTAGAAGGTCATCGCCATGAGGATGGCAAACCCCATGATCTGCAGGGCAAGGATGCCGTTCACCTGTTCACGGACCGAGCCGTAGGCGGTGAAGGTCTGGATCTTCCAGCCGCGGAAGGGCACCCGGGCCTCGGTCCGCATCACCGCCTCGCCGCGCACATAGGCATCGGGCGGGTCCTGCGCCCAATCGGCGGTTGCCCGCAGCGCGCGCGAGATGGCCGAGGGAGGATCACGCAGCGCCAGCGCCTCAGCCACCGGCAAGCCGCGCCAGCGCGATTCAGTGGCGAGGACCACGGTCCCCGCGCTGTCGGTCACCATGACCGCATCCTGCAAGCCCGACCAGGCGCGTTCGTATTTCATCAGATCGACCGAAACGACGATGACCCCCAGCGTGCCGGAATCCGCCTGGACCGACCGGGAATAGACGAAGTCATACCCGCCGGACTCACGTTTCACCGCCGTGAAGATGGTTTCGTTCGTGCGTTGGGCATCGACGAAGTAGGAGTCGCTGCGGTTGTTGGTGCCAAGGATGTTGCGGTTGGTCGCTCCGACCACGCGCCCATCATTCGCCATCAGGCGGATCGAGGCGACGCCGATCTGCCCTTGCAGCGCGATCAGCTTGGCGGAGGTCGAGGAGAAGATCCCGTCGCGCAGCGCCTGCACGAGTTCGGGGTCACGCGACAGCAGAAGCGGGACGACCGAGGTCCGCTGCAGCTCGGACATCAGGTTGCCGGAATAGAGCGCCAGCCGCAGCTCGGCCCGGTTGCGGGTGTCGGCGGTATAGCGGTCGGTCAGCAGCCGGTTCGATACCACGACCACCCCGACAGCCAGAAGGACCAGCAGTCCCACGGCAAGTTTGACGCGCCAGGGCAGACCCTGGGCAGAGGAGGGGGACAGGGTGGGATCGCCGCTTGCCATGCCCGCAAGATTAAGCGGGCGAAGCGGGCTGCTCAAGGCAAAGGCGTCAGGCCAGCGCCATCCCGCCCATAAGTGCCGCGAAAAGCAGGCGGCCATCATCGCCACCCAGCGCCGCTTCGGTTGCGCGCTCGGGGTGAGGCATCATGCCCAGCACGCGGCGGTTTTCCGACAGCACGCCAGCAATGTCCGCCATGCTGCCGTTGGGGTTGTCGCAATAGGTAAAGGCAATGCGATCATCGCCTTGCAGCTGTGCAAGACCGTTCGCGTCGATCGTGTAGTTCCCATCGTGGTGGGCGATCGGGATCCGGATCTTCTGGCCCAGCACATAGCCGTCGGTGTAGGCCGTGTCGGTCGTCGCCACACGCAGGGTCACGGTCCGGCAGACGAACTTCAGGCCGGCATTCCGCATCAGCGCGCCGGGCAGCAGGCCCATCTCGGTCAGGACCTGAAAGCCGTTGCAGATGCCAAGGACATAGCCCCCGAGATCGGCATGGCGGCGGATGGCGGTGCTGATGGGCGACTGGGCGGCAATGGCGCCGCAGCGCAGGTAGTCCCCGAAGGAAAAGCCGCCCGGCACGCCGACCACATCGACCCCGCGCGGAAGGTCGGTGTCCTTGTGCCAGATCCGGGTAACCTGAAACCCCGCACCCTCGAAGGCGGTGGCAAGGTCGCGGTCGCAGTTCGATCCGGGGAAGGTGACGACGGCGGCTTTCATGGGCGATTCCCCTTGTGGCGGTTCATCGGGTCATAGCGCAGGCGCGCGGGCTGGGCCAGAGGTTGGCTTTTCACGACCGAAGGGAGGCGCTAGGGTCCGGCGATGATGAAAGATGCCTTGCAGGATTTGCGTGAAACTTTCGGCAACCGGATGACGGTCGCCGCCGCAAGTTTGGCCGAACATGCCGCCAGCGAAAGCCTGGTGACCGCCGGACTGCCCGATGCGGTGGTCTTTCCCCGCTCGACAGCCGAGGTGGCGGCGGTGGCGCGGTGGTCCACGCTGCACCGGGTGCCGCTGATCGGCTGGGGGGCCGGCACCTCGCTGGAAGGGCACGCGCTGGCACTGTGGGGCGGGGTTGTGGTGGATTTCCGCGACATGGCGGCGGTGCTCGAGGTTCGGGCCGAGGACCGGTTGGTGCGGGTTCAGCCCGGGATCACGCGTGAGGGGCTGAACCGGGAACTGCGGACGACGGGGCTGATGTTTCCGGTCGATCCGGGGGCCAATGCCAGCTTGGGCGGGATGGCGGCAACGCGGGCGTCGGGCACCACGGCGGTGCGCTATGGCACGATGCGCGACAATGTCCGGGGACTGGAGGTTGTGCTGGCGGGGGGAGAGGTGATCCGCACCGGGACGGGTGCGCCGAAATCGGCGGCCGGGTATGACCTCACCGCGCTGATGGTGGGGTCCGAGGGGACGCTGGGGCTGATCACCGAGCTGACATTGCGACTGCATGGTCAGCCCGAAGCGGTGATGACGGCGGTTGCCGCCTTCCCCGGGGTTGGCCCGGCGGTGGACTGCGTGATCGCGACGATGCAGATGGGGCTCATTCCGGCGCGGATCGAATTGCTGGACGTGGAGACCGTGCTGGCCTGCAACGCGTTTTCCGGCCTCTCCCTGCCCGCCGCACCGCAGCTGCTGGTGGAGTTCCACGGCCATCCCGAGGGTGTGGCCGAAGATACCCGCCGCTTCCGCGAGCTTGCCGAAAGTTTCGGCGCCGAGGGACTGCAATGGGCAGAACGGCAAGAGGACCGCACCCGGCTTTGGGCCGCAAGGCACAGCGCTTACCGGGCGATCCTTGCGTCACGTCCGGGGGCGAAGGCGGTGGTGACGGATGTCTGCGTGCCGATCTCGGCGCTGTCTCAGGCGGTTGAGGAGACGCGGGCCGACATCGCTGCCTCAGGCATACCCGGCCCGATCCTGGGCCACGTCGGCGATGGGAATTTTCACGCGATCCTGCTGGTCAATCCGGCCGCTGCCGGGGAGGTCACCACCGCCAAGGCCCTTGCCACACGGATGGCAGAGCGCTCGTTGCGGCTTGGCGGGACGATCACCGGCGAGCATGGGGTGGGCTTTGGCAAGCTGGACCTGATGGCGGCCGAGCACTTTGCCGCCTGGGCGGCAATGGGTGCCGTGAAGCGCGCGCTTGACCCCTTGGGCCTGATGAACCCCGGCAAGGTCGTGCCCGGTCAGGGTTGATCAGAGATCAAAGCTCAAGCGGCGGAAGAGGCCATTGTCGACCTCACGCTGGCGGCGTTCGAGGTCGAAACGGCTGACCGAGGCGTTGAGATAGTCCCGCTCCAGCTCGGCGATCGAAGGCAGCCCGCGGTGGGACATAAGGGATTTGAACAAGTTAAGCATGATGGACGTCCTTTCTTCTGAACTGAACATAGGACGCTGCACCGCAGCATTCTACATCCGAAGCGGAAGGCCCGTCATGCACGGGGCGCATGGGTCATCGCAAGAACGCCGCATCAAGTGGCAGCAGGGCGCTGGCAGCGCCTGATCGTGCGTCAGCCCTGCAACAAGGCCCGTGCAGCGGCGCGTGCCGCCTCGGTCACCGTGTCGCCGGCAAGCATCCTGGCGATTTCCTCGACCCGCGCCTCGGGATCGAGCCCGGTCACGGTGGACAGGGTCTGTTCATTCACCACCCGCTTTTCCACCCGCCAGTGCCGCGCGCCAAAGGCCGCGACCTGCGGCGAATGCGTGACGACCAACACCTGTGCCCCTGCCGCCAGCGCCCGCAATCTGCGACCCACGGCATCCGCTGTCGCCCCGCCGACGCCGCGGTCGATCTCGTCGAAGATCAGCGTCTGGCCTGGCGTATCGCCGGTCAGGCAGACCTTCAAAGCCAGGAGGAACCGCGAGAGTTCACCCCCCGACGCAATGCGGTTGAGCGGCCCGGAGGGCGCGCCGGGATTGGTGGCGACAGTGAAGGTCACCGCGTCCACGCCCTCGGGACCTGGCTCGCCCGCCGTGATCTCGGTTGCAAAGACCGCACGTTCCATCTTGAGCGGGGCCAGTTCGGCGGCCATCGCGGCGTCGAGACGCGTCGACGCTTCGCGGCGGCGTGCGGTGATGCGAGCCGCCTCATCTGCGTAGATGGCTTCTGCCTCTGCAACTGCCTTTTGCAGCCGGGCGATCCCTGCAGCCCCCCCGTCGATTGCTGCAAGACGCAGACGGAGGCCATCGGCGAAGCCGCCCAGATCATCGGGCAACTGCCCATGCTTGCGCGCCAGGGCCCGGATGGCGAACAGCCGCTCTTCGGCCTTCTCCAGTTCGGTCGGGTCGAAATCCAGCGCCTCCAGCGCGGCTTCGACGCCGGACTGCGCCTCACCCAGTTCGATCAGCGCACGGTTCAGGGCGGCAAGGGCTGCGTCAAGCCGACCTTCGGCCTTGTCCGTCGCCCCCTCGAGCCAGCGCAGCGCGTCACGCATCCGGCCTTCTGCGCCCTGGTCGGAGAGCGCCATCAGGCCCCTGGCCACATCTTCGCGAATGCGGACCGCACCCTGCATCAGGCGGCGGCGCGCATCCAGTGCGGCATCCTCGCCGGGTTCGGGATTCAACTTGTCCAGTTCAGCCACGGCATGGCGCAGAAACTCTTCCTCGGCCGCCGCGCGGGACAGCACGTCCTCAGCCTCGACCAAGGTAGCGCGGGCAGTGCGTTGGGCAGTCCAGGCGGCACGCAAAGCGCCAAGATCCAGACCAGCGAATATATCCAGAAGCGCCCTGTGCCCGCGCGGGTTCAGAAGACCCCGGTCGTCGTGCTGGCCGTGCAATTCCACCAGATGGTCGGACAGGTCACGCAGCACCTCACCCGACACGCGACGGTCGTTGACCCAGGCGGTCTTCCGGCCATCGGCGGTGTTGATGCGGCGGAGGATAAGCTCGTCCTCGGCCTCGATCCCGGCCTCGGCCAGCACGCCATGCGCCGCATGGCCAACCGGCAGATCGAAGACCGCCGTCACCTCGCCCTGCGATGCTCCCTGGCGGACCAGTTCGGCACGCCCCCGCCAGCCCAGCACGAAACCCAGCGCATCAAGCAGGATCGACTTGCCCGCCCCCGTCTCTCCGGTCAGCACGTTCAGGCCCGGACCAAGGTCAAGGCTCAGCCGGTCGATGATCAGCACATCGCGGATGTCTAGGCTACGCAGCATGCGGCTGTCCCGTAAGGTGCGTGCATGCACGCACCATCCCTAAAGCCACTCGCCCCGCACCATCTGGCGGTAGACCGAGCGCAGCCAGCTTTCACCCTTCGCGTCCGGCGAAAGGCCCCGACCCTTCAGCAGGCGGAAGCTGTCGTCGTAGAAGGGCGACGCCTGATAGTTGAAGCCAAGGATGGCACCAGCCGTCTGCGCCTCATCATTCAGGCCAAGAGCCACATAGCTTTCGACAAGCCGGTGCAGCGCCTCGGCCGTATGGGAGGTGGTCTGGAAATCCTGCACCACGACGCGGAAGCGGTTGATCGCAGCAGCATAGTGCCGGCGCTTGAGGTAGTAGCGACCGACCTCCATCTCCTTCGCGGCAAGCTGGTCGAAGGCAAGGTCGAACTTCAGGATCGCCGAGCGGGCGTATTCGCTGTCGGGGTAGGTCTCGATCACATCGCGCATGCCGCGCAGGGCCTGGAAGGTGATGCCCTGGTCCCGGCCAACGTCGTCGATCTGGTCGTAATAGGACAGCGCCATGAGGTAGAGCGCATAGGGCGCGTCCTCATCACCGGGGTAGAAGTCAAGAAACCGCTGGGCGGCATCGCGCGCCTCGGGATATTCCTTGGCCTTGTGATGGGTGAAGGCCTGCATGATCAGGGCGCGCTTGGCAAACTCGGTGTAGGGATAGAGCCGCTCGACCTCCTGGAAGTAGATCAGCGCGTCCTTCGGCTTCCGGCCGGTCTCAAGCTCCAGCTCGCCCTTCTTGTAGATCTCTTCGGCGGTGTACGTCTCAAGAGCCCGTTCCTGCGGACCGCCGGCACAGCCTGCCAGCACCGCAACCAGAAGCGCTGCCTTGAAAAACCCCGCGCCGGGCCTGCTGCCTGACATGTTCCGCCTATCCAAACCTGCTGCCCCCGTTCGGTGCCCATGCGATGAGCCCCTGTCGGGACCTGTATCAGGGCGATTTGCCCCAGCTTTGCCTCGTCCTAGCACAGAAAAATCTTGGGCGCAAAACGCCTTTCGTGACTTTCGCGTCAGCGCAAAGGGTCAGGGATGGATCGGCAGATCGCCAAGATGCACGCCGACGCCGGGCAGCTTGCCCAGGGTCTGGGGGCCACAGTCCACAAGGACATAGGCCATGGGATCAGCAAACAGGGCGCGCAAGAGGCGGTTGGTCAGCGCATGGCCGGCGCGTTCGCCGGTATAGCGGCCGAGGATCGGGCCACCGGCAAGCGCAAGATCGCCGAGAGCGTCAAGCATCTTGTGGCGCACGGGCTCATCAGCGTGGCGCAGGCCGCCAGGGGAAAGGACGCGCGCGCCTTCGAAGACCACCGCATTCTCCAGCGTGCCGCCAAGCGCCAGACCGGCTTCGCGCATCGCATCCACGTCGGACTGCCGGCAGAAGGTGCGGCTGTCGGACAACTCGCGCACGAAGGCGCCGTTGGCCATGTTGAGGCGGCGGCTCTGCGTGCCGATCGCGGCATCCTCGAACGAGATGCGGAAGTCGATCTCCAGCATGTCGGCGGGGTCAAGACGGGCAACCGCCGCACCTTCGCGCACTTCGACGGGTTTCAGCACCCGCACGGCGCGGACGGGGGCAGAAAGTTCGTCGATGCCGGCGTCAAGGAAGCCCTGCACGAAAGGCACCGCAGAACCGTCAAGGATCGGAACCTCGGGACCGTCGATCTCGATCAGGGCGTTGTGAATGCCGCTGCCGGCCAACGCAGCCATCACATGCTCGATGGTCGATATGGACACGCCGGAGTCGTTTGCGACCACGGTGCAAAGCCGCGACGGCGTCACGGCATCCCAGCGCGCTGGCACCATCCGGTCGCCTGCACGCAGGTCGACACGGCGAAACCAGACCCCGTGATCAGCCGGGGCCGGGCACACGACCATGCGCACCGGTGCACCGGAATGCAGGCCGTATCCCGTAAAGACGGCTGGAGTTGACAGGCTGTTCTGCACGTAAGCTCGACCTCATGTGGCGGGACGCGCTTGGCCCCGTCCGATTACCTCTAGCTAGTCACGTGCGGGGCGAAGCTCAACTCACTCTTTATGACGGTTTGTGACAGGCTTCGCTGCGGTTCATCCTGTTGATTCAATTGGAAAAGGCCCAGCAAGCCGGGCCTTTGTTGCTGCAGTGCAGCTTTCAGGTTTCAGTTCGCCTGGCGGCGGAGGAACGCAGGAATCTCGATCCGGTCCTGATCGGTGCCCATGTCGTGCTCGTCCTCATATGCGGTCACGGGCGGCTGAGCGCGGCTTGCGTTCGGGGCCGGGCGCTCGGCTGTGGCTTCGAGGTGGCCCGCCATCCGGTTGATCAGCGACCCGATCCCGAAGCGCGGCTTGGCCGACGCCGCCGCCGCTGCCGGAGCGGCGGCAGGAGTCGCGGGCTGTGCAGCCACGGGGGCCGGGCGGGCGAAGCGAGGAGCCGTCCCGCCGCCAGCCGCCGGGCGTGCAACGGCAGCCTGCAGTCGAGCCAGCGCCTCGGGCGAAGGTTGACCGGCCACGCGCGGGCGCGGAGCGACGAAGTCACCGGCGTCGGCCTCGATCGCGGCCGGGGCAGAGCGGATCATCGACGGCTGCTGGACAGGTTGCGGCCGGTAGGCCGGGGCTGGCATGTCATCGACCTGGGAAGCCTCGGCAGCGATCTCGGCCTGCGTTGCCGCCGCATCGAACAGGTTGGAGAGCGAGGTTTCGAGTTCCTCTTCTTCCTGCATGGTCGCGACCATCGGCTGCGGCGCGGGCGCGCGGACCGGCTCGGCCTGGTGGGCCGGGGTCAGCGTCAGCGGTGCAGCCATCGACCGGCGCGCGACCGGCACGTCCAGCTTGGCAGAGGTGGCGTCGATGCCCGTCGCCACGACCGACACGCGGATGCGGCCTTCCATGCTGGTATCAAGGGTAGAGCCGACGATGATGTTCGCGTCGGGATCGACTTTTTCACGGATGATGTTGGCCGCTTCATCGAGTTCGAACAGGGTCAGGTCATGGCCGCCGGTGATGTTGATGAGCACACCCTTGGCACCATGCAGGCTGATCTCGTCCAGCAGCGGGTTGGCAATCGCCTTCTCGGCGGCCTGAACCGCGCGGTCTTCGCCGCTGGCTTCGCCGGTGCCCATCATCGCCTTGCCCATCTCGTCCATCACGGCGCGGACATCGGCGAAGTCGAGGTTGATCAGGCCGGGGCGGACCATCAGGTCGGTCACACCCTTGACGCCCTGGTACAGCACGTCATCGGCCATCGCGAAGGCTTCGGTGAAGGTGGTGCGTTCGTTTGCCAGCCGGAAGAGGTTCTGGTTCGGGATGATGATCAGCGTATCCACGACCTTCTGGAGGGCTTCGATCCCCTCTTCGGCCTGGCGCATCCGCTTGTTGCCTTCAAACTGGAAAGGCTTGGTCACGACGCCAACGGTCAGCACGCCCAGCTCACGCGCGGCCTGCGCGATGATCGGGGCCGCCCCGGTGCCGGTGCCACCACCCATGCCAGCGGTGATGAAGCACATGTGCGCGCCGGCAAGGTGGTCGACGATCTCTTCAATCGTCTCCTCTGCCGCTGCCGCGCCAACCGTGGGCCGCGCGCCTGCGCCAAGCCCTTCGGTCACCTTCACACCCATCTGGATGCGGGCATGCGCGCGGCTTTGCTGCAGCGCCTGCGCGTCGGTGTTGGCCACGACGAACTCGACCCCTTCGAGGTTCTGGTCGATCATGTTGTTGACCGCGTTGCCGCCAGCCCCGCCCACCCCGAAGACGGTGATACGAGGCTTCAGCTCTTCACGCTCAGGTGTCATCGTCAGATTGAGTGCCATGGGTTTGCCCGTCCGTTTCTTGTCTGCCGCCTGTTTCTTTTCCGGCCCTGACTGCACCTGTCCCGTGTGCATCTGACCGACTTATCCCCGAATCTATCCACAACCCGGCAAAAGGTCACGAAAAAAAGACCGGAGTGACGCAAAATCTGGGGGATTGCGCCCCGAATTCAGCGGTATTCTGCCCGCTTGGGTAAATGTAGTGGTCACCAGTTATCCTTGAACCATTTGACCGCCCGCCGCAGCGACCGCGCCGGGTAGCGTTCGGCGGGAATTTCGAAATCCCACCATTCGTCCTGCGGATGCGCCGCGAAAAGGCACAGGCCGACCGCGCTTGCAAAGGGCGCGCCCGTGGCGGCCTGCGGCAGGCCCTGCACACGCAGGGGCCGGCCCAGACGCACGCGCTGGCCAAGGATGCGGGTTGCAAGGCCGTCA
Organism: Rhodobacter sp.; assembly: GCA_031425795.1. Taxonomy (GTDB): domain Bacteria; phylum Pseudomonadota; class Alphaproteobacteria; order Rhodobacterales; family Rhodobacteraceae; genus Tabrizicola. Next base: position 13,488 of record JANPJZ010000079.1, read on the forward strand.
AGGCCGGGGATCTGGCTGCCGCCTCCGGTCAGCACGATCTGCTGGCTGGGCAGGCTGTCGAAACCCGCAGCGTCCAGCGTGGCGCGCACCTCTTCCAGGATCTCCTCGACCCGGGGGCGCATGATGCCGATCAGTTCCGTCCGGCTGATCTTGCGGCGGTCCTTCTCCCAGTCACCGGAGTCGCCGCCGATGTCGATCATCTCGCGGTCATCCATGCCGGTGGCATAGAGGCCGCCGTGGCGGGTCTTGATCCGCTCGGCCGTCACCATCGGCACTTGCAGGCCCTTGGAGATGTCCGAGGTCACATGATCCCCGCCCATCCGAACCGAGTCGGCGTAGATCATGTGCTTCTTCATGAAGATCGACAGGCCCGTGGCCCCGCCGCCCATGTCGATGCACGCCGCACCAAGTTCCTGCTCGTCCTCGACAAGACTTGAGATGCCCGACACATAGGCCGATGAGGCAATGCCGGCGAGTTCGAGGTCACAGCGCTTGATGCAATAGAGCAGGTTCTGCACGACATCGCCTTCGACCGACAAGAGGTGCATGTCCACCGCCAGCCGATGCCCGATCTGCCCGCGCGGATCGCCAAGGCCGGACCGGTGATCCAGCGCAAAGTTGACGGGCTGGGCATGCAGCACCTCGCGGCCCTGGCCAAGGTCGGGCACGTCGCAGGCCGAAAGCACGCGGCTCACATCCTCTTCGGTCACGACGCTGTCTTGCAGGTCAAGTTCCCCCGCAAGGCCGTAGCTCCGGGGTTCCGCGCCCGAGAAGCAGGCGATCACATGGTCGACCCGGACGTTGGCCATCTTCTGCGCGGCCTGCACGGCGGTGCGGATGGCGCGCTCGGTCTCGTTCATCACCGCTATTTCGCCGAAGCGGACCCCGCGCGACCGGGTGGTGGCCGCCCCGATCACCCGGAACTGGCTTTGCCCCGCCATCGGGCGCACGCCATCCTGCTCTCGCAGCCGGTCGGGACCGTCAAAGCGCAGGATCAGGCAGGCGATCTTCGAGGTGCCGACATCCAGGATGGCGATGACACCGCGCTGCATGGCAGCCCGGCGCATGTTCCGCATGGCGCGTTGCGAGGTATAGAGATCCGTCACAGTTCGTTCTCCACGGTTTCGATGCCTTGCGCACGGCGCACTTCGGCAAGGGCGTTTGGGGTCAGGCGAAGGGTTGGCCGGTGGTCTGACCGCAAGTCGACGGTCAGGATGTCGCGGTTCATGATGTCCTGGACGTGGTCGAGTGCCAGAAGACGCTCCATCGCCTGGACGGGGTTCTTTTCGGGCAGAAGCACGCGCTGGTCGCGGTCAAGCACCACGTCCCAGCGCCGGTCCCCCATGCGGACCAGGCCGCGGATGCGGGGGGCAAGCGGCCCAGCGGCGGTGATCAGGTCCAGGGCTTCGGGCGTGGCGCGGTCGGCCCCCTCCCCCGCAATCAGCGGCAGGTCGGGCCGGTCGCTCCGCGCGACAAGGCCCGCAACGCGGTGCCCGGTGTCGTCGACCAGCGTCAGCCCGGCCTCGGTGCGCCAGATTGCGACCGGCACCCGCTCGGTGATGACGATCTGCAGCACGCCGCCGGACCGAACCCGCACATCGGCGCGGAGTACGGCATCCAGCGCCTCGACCCGTGCGCGCACGGCATCAAGGTCGATGTCGAAGGACGACATCGGCAAGGCCAGCCCCAGCCGCGAGCGCACGGCTTCGGCCAGATCGTCGGAGGCGCCCTCGACCCGGGCGAGCGAGACCCGGAACTCGGGCCGCGCCTCGAATTCCTCGCGCAGGTCGGTCAGCGTGGTGACGACAGCCAGCCGTCGGCCTTCGTCGGACAGCCACAGCGTCACGCCGCCGACAAGCACCAGCATCGGCAACCCGTGGCGCAGGAACATCCGCACGTAGGGCCGCAGCAGCATGCGCTGGGTGCGGTAGGCCCATTTTGACGGGGCGGGGTCGCGGCGGGCCGGACGCACGGCGGCGCGACGGGCGATCAGCGGTTGCATGACGCGTCCTCCACCATCCAGGCGCAGAAGGCGGGAAATCCGATCCCCTGCATCGCCGCCTGTTCAGGGGCAAGCGAGGTCGGCGTCATCCC
>JANPJZ010000080.1:0-40691 GCA_031425795.1 Rhodobacter sp.
TAGTTCAGCCAGGCGAGGAACATGATGACGAGGATGATGAAGGGCCGCTGGTCCAGCGCCTCGGTATGCCCCGACATGGTGGCGACGACCGAGAAGAGGTAGCCCGCCGTGATCGCGTTGGCGGCTTCCAGCATGGTGTAGGCGAAGACGAGGTAGAGGCCCACGTTGAACGCCATCAGCGGGCCGACGATGTGCTTGGCCTGGGTATACTGGCCCCCGGCCGAGGCGACGGTGGAGGTGACCTCGGAGTCGATCATGGCGACGCAGGAATAGAGGATGCCCGCGAACCAGCAGGCGATGAGCGCCGCATAGGCACCGCCTTTGCCGACGGCAAAGTTCCAGCCCATGTATTCGCCGACAAGCACGATCCCGACGCCCAAGGCCCAGACATGGGCGGGGCCAAGGACGCGGAGGAGGCCGACCTTGGTGCCATGCGGCCCCATACCGTCCATCGTCTTCGAGGTGATGTCGACCTGGGTCATGATTGCACCTTGTGCTCTTCGGCCATGGCTTCCAGCTCGCCTTCGCGGGAGGAGGTCAGGACGTCTTCGGAATAGGTGCTGTCGGTCTTGAGCCAATCCAGCGCCATGTGCAGGCCAAAGGCGGCAGACAGTCCCCAGGCCCCGTATTCAAGCCAGTTCCAGAGATCCATGCGCGCTACTCCCCGAATTTTTCGGAAATGACCTCGCGGTATTCCACTTCGGAAAACCGCAGGATCAGGACGTAATAAAGGACGATCACCGCCACCATCGCCAGCAGCGCGCCGATGGAGAAGGAGTAGTCGAACCGCGCAAGGATCAGGTCGTGCGCAGATTCGGGTGTGTAGCCGAGGGCTTCGTACTTCGCGGCCTGCGCCGGGGTCTGGCCCAGGGCCTCCCAGGTATCGTTGGCGGCCGGAGTGGCGACGGACTTGGCGGCTCCGGCCATGCCCATCCACAAGGGCACGAAGAGGGCGCCGACGGTAAGGACGACCAGCACGATCACATCGAAAAGCTGGCTGACCTTGCCCTGGACCGGGGGTTTGTACTGTCCCATGTCAGCCTTGCCCCCGTGTCTTCAGCGCCCGCGCTTCGTCGCTGAACTTGATGTCGAGGCCGTACATGAAGTCACGGTCCTCGCGGTAGTGGCGCAGCATCGCAAGGATGGCCGCCGTGTTGAACAAAAGCACGACCGCGCCCGCCGCAAGCAGCAGCATCCGTGCCGTGTCGTTCGGCGCGAGGTCCCAGGTGGCCAGCGCCACGAAGATCATCGCACACCAGAGGCCCGCCACGAACGCCCATGCCACCAGCACGTCGCGTTTGTGCATCGCCTCAATCCTTTGATTAAGGTCTCCCACGATTTCCTCCCTTGTGGCCTTGGTTCTGTCCGCGCGACGCGGCCCTGGCGTCGTTTCCCTGCGCGGCAAATTTGTTTTCCCCAAGGAAAGCCACCTGCGACACTCTGTCAAGAAAAACTGCACATGCACAGAGATTAAGCACAAAGTTTCCTGCAAGGTGAAAAAAGTTTCTTACCAGTTGATGGACGCAGATCGTGGTGCTAGCGTCGCATCAACCTTGCGGAGGAGGACGAATCCATGTGCGGCATCGTTGGGCTGTTCCTGAAAGACCCGAAGCTGGAGCCCCGCCTGGGCGAGATGCTGACGGACATGCTGATCACCATGACCGACCGCGGGCCTGACAGCGCCGGGATCGCCATCTATTCCGGCGCGAAGGATGGCCTGGGCAAGATCACCGTCCAGTCGTCGCATCCTGAGCGGGACTTCAAGGACCTGGACGCCGATCTGCACCACGCCCTTGGCCAGCCGGTGGCCCTTCTGATCAAATCCACCCATGCGGTGATCGAGGTGCCTTTGGCCCAGATGGACGCCGCCCGTTCCGCCCTTGCCCACCTGCGCCCCGATGTGAAGGTCATGAGTGCGGGCGACAGCATCGAGATCTTCAAGGAGGTCGGCCTTCCGAAGGACGTGGCCCGCCGCTTCGAGGTGGCGAAGATGCACGGCACCCATGGCATCGGCCACACCCGCATGGCGACCGAAAGCGCCGTCACCACCATGGGCGCGCATCCGTTCTCCACAGGGCCGGACCAGTGCCTTGTCCACAACGGCAGCCTGTCCAACCACAACGGGTTGCGGCGCGAGCTGATCCGCAAGGGCATGACCTTCGAGACCCAGAACGACACCGAGGTTGCGGCCGCCTACGTCAGCCAGAAGCTGAAGGAAGGCGAGGATCTGGGCACCGCGCTGGAGTCGGGCCTGGAGGATCTGGACGGGTTCTTCACCTTCGTCGTCGGCACCAAGAACGGGTTCGGCGTGGTCCGTGACCCCATCGCCTGCAAGCCCGCCGTGATGGCGGAGACGGATGACTATGTGGCCTTCGGGTCGGAATATCGGGCGCTGGTCAACCTGCCGGGCATCGAAAACGCCCGGATCTGGGAGCCGGAGCCTGCCACTGTGTATTTCTGGGAGCGTTGAGAGAATGCAGACCTTCGACCTTGGCGCGCAGGGGTTGCGCGCGCTGAACTCCTCGCTTCACGCCCTGAAGGGCCAGACCAACATGACCGCCTGGGAGGTCATCAACCCCAAGGGCGCCCACGCCATCGCCGCCGGGGTGGATGCGCCGGTGGAAATCACCGTGCGTGGGTCGACCGGGTACTATTGCGCCGGGATGAACAAGCAGGCGACGATCCGCATCAAGGGGTCCGCCGGGCCGGGTGTGGCCGAGAACATGATGTCGGGCACCGTGATCATCGACGGCGACGCCAGCCAGTATGCCGGGGCGACCGGGCGCGGCGGTTTGCTGGTGATCAAGGGCAATGCCTCCAGCCGTTGCGGGATCTCGATGAAGGGGATCGACATCGTGGTTCATGGCAACATCGGCCACATGTCCTGCTTCATGGCGCAGTCGGGCAACGTGGTCGTACTGGGCAACGCAGGCGAAGCGCTGGGCGACAGTCTGTACGAGGCGCGGCTTTTCGTGCGGGGCAAGGTCAAGTCGCTTGGGACCGACTGCATCGAAAAGGAAATGCGCGACGAGCATTTCCAGATCGTGGAAGACCTGCTGCGCCGGGGCGAGGCGGATGCGAAGGCCAAGCCGGAAGAATTCCGCCGCTATGGGTCGGCCCGCAAGCTTTACACGTTCAACATCGACAACGCGGCGGCCTACTGATGCGCCCCGCCCAGCCCCGCGCGGGCCAAATCTTTTCGAAAAGATTTGCAAAAGTTCTGGAAAACTTTTGCCCTACCCCAGCCGTCCGAGAAGGTGACGCATGAGCGATTTTCCCCGTACCCCGCCGCGCTATTCGGCGACCTTCACTCCGGCCGTGAACGCCGAGATCCGCCGCGCGGCAGCGACCGGCATCTACGACATTCGCGGCGGCGGCACGAAGCGGCATCTGCCGCACTTCGATGACCTGTTGTTCCTCGGGGCCTCGATCTCGCGCTATCCGCTGGAAGGTTACCGCGAGAAATGCGCGACCGATGTCTGGCTGGGCACCCGCTTTGCCAAGAATCCGATCCACCTCGATATTCCGGTGACCATCGCGGGGATGTCTTTTGGTGCGCTTTCCGGCCCGGCGAAAGAGGCGCTGGGGCGTGGCGCCTCGGCGGCAGGAACCTCGACCACCACGGGCGACGGCGGCATGACCGAGGAGGAGCGCGGGCATTCCAAGACGCTGGTCTATCAGTACCTTCCCAGCCGCTACGGGATGAACCCCGATGACCTCCGCCGCGCCGACGCGATCGAGATCGTCGTGGGCCAGGGGGCAAAACCGGGCGGTGGCGGCATGCTGCTGGGCCAGAAGATCAGCGACCGCGTGGCCAACATGCGCAACCTGCCGAAGGGGATCGACCAACGCTCGGCCTGTCGTCATCCGGACTGGACCGGGCCGGATGACCTTGAAATCAAGATCATGGAACTGCGCGAGATCACCAATTGGGAAAAGCCGATCTACATCAAGATCGGCGGCGCGCGGCCCTATTACGACACCGCCCTGGCGGTGAAGGCCGGGGCCGATGTGGTGGTGCTGGACGGCATGCAGGGCGGCACGGCGGCGACGCAGGATGTGTTCATCGAACATGTCGGCATGCCCATCCTGGCCTGCATTCCGCAGGCCGTGAAGGCGCTGCAGGACCTTGGGATGCACCGGAAGGTGCAGCTGATCGTTTCGGGCGGCATCCGGTCGGGGGCGGATGTGGCGAAGGCGATGGCCCTGGGCGCGGATGCGGTGGCCATCGGGACGGCGGCGCTGATTGCGCTGGGCGACAACGACCCGCGCTGGGAGGCGGAGTATCAGGCGCTTGGCACCACGGCGGATGCCTATGACGACTGGCATGAAGGCAAGGACCCGGCCGGGATCACCACGCAGGACCCCGAGCTGTCGAAGCGGTTCGATCCGGTGCTCGGCGGGCGGCGGCTGAAGAATTACCTCAAGGTGATGACGCTGGAGGCCCAGACGATTGCCCGTGCCTGCGGCAAGAACCACCTCCACAATCTGGAACCGGAAGACCTTGTCTCGCTGACCATCGAGGCCGCGGCGATGGCGGGGGTTCCGCTGGCGGGCACCAACTGGATACCGGGACGGAACGGCGGCTTTTGAGCCGCCGTTTCTTTTTCAACGATAGAAAACACAAAAGACGACAGGGAGTTAGACCATGGCAAGAGACCTGGCACAGTGGGCCGCCGAAAAGGGCGTCAAGTATTTCATGATCTCCTACACCGACCTGTTCGGGTCGCAGCGGGCCAAGCTGGTGCCCACGCAGGCGATCAACGACATGGCGGTTGACGGGGCCGGGTTCGCGGGCTTCGCGACCTGGCTGGACCTGACCCCGGCGCACCCGGACCTGATGGCGGTTCCCGATGCTGACAGCGCGATCCAGCTGCCGTGGAAGAAGGACGTGGCCTGGGTCGCGGCGCGGGCGACGATGGAGGAAAAGCTCGTCGATCAGGCCCCGCGCAACGTGCTGGAAAAGCTGGTTGCCGAGGCGGCGAAGGACGGGCTGCGGGTGAAGACTGGGGTGGAGCCGGAGTTCTTCATCCTGAACGCCGATGGCTCTGGCCCATCCGACATCTACGACACGGCGGAAAAGCCCTGCTATGACCAGCAAGCCGTGATGCGGCGCTATGACGTTATCTCGGAAGTCTGCGACTACATGTTGGAGCTGGGCTGGGAGGCCTACCAGAACGACCACGAAGACGCGATCGGCCAGTTCGAGATGAACTGGAAGTACGACGACGTGTTGCAGACCGCCGACAAGCACAGTTTCTTCAAGTTCATGGTCAAGTCGGTGGCCGAGAAACACGGCTTCCGCGCGACGTTCATGCCGAAGCCGTTCAAGGGGCTGACGGGGTCGGGGTGCCATGCCCACATCTCGGTCTGGAGCCTGGACGGGAAAACGAACGCCTTCGCGGACAAGTCGAAGGAGCTGGGGCTGTCCGATCAGGGTCGCCACTTCCTGGGCGGGATCATGAAGCATGCCTCGGCCCTGGCCGCGATCTGCAACCCGACGGTGAACAGCTACAAACGGATCAATGCGCCGCGGACGTCATCGGGGGCGACCTGGGCTCCGAACACGGTGACATGGACTGGGAACAACCGGACCCACATGGTGCGGGTGCCGGGGCCGGGGCGTTTCGAGCTGCGGCTGCCGGACGGAGCGGCCAACCCCTACCTCATGCAGGCGGTGATCCTGGCGGCGGGGCTGGACGGGGTTCGGACGAAGGCCGACCCCGGCAAGCGGCATGACATCGACATGTACCAGCACGGCCACACGGTGAAAAACGCGCCGAAGCTGCCGCTGAACCTGCTGGACGCGCTGCGGGAGTATGACCGCGACAAGACCCTGAAGGCGATGATGGGGGAGGAGTTTTCCTCGGCTTTCCTCAAGCTGAAGGAGCGGGAGTGGAATTCCTACTGCTCGCATTTCTCGAAATGGGAGACGGAGAATACGCTGGATATCTGAAGGTGTCCCGGGCAGGGACACCGCTGCGGCCTTCATGAAATCAACAGGTTGGACGCCTCCGTTCAGGAAATTTTAGGGATTGGGGGGTGAGAGAGTGTTGCCCCCGTTCTCTTTTGGGACCGTCGGTCCTGCCAAGTGCGGCGTTTTCTGATGCCACGGCCAGCCAATCCGGCTGGCCGACCGCTTTGGACCAAAGCAGGCCCGACATCGCATTGAAGCCGCGCTTCGTTACGCTCAAGATCGAGGCCACAAGCTTGCGCGCATACCTCACCGCGCCTTTAGTCCGGCGAAGTGAAAAGCCGACAGGCAGTTGCCTCGGGTGCAGGCATCGGGCGTGGTCGCGTTGAAGACGAAGAGCCGGCCTTCGGCGCGGAGTTGCCCGTTTCGCTTCGATCTGCCAGTTTCGCGGCATCGGTTGTGAGTCGCCTGCCTGATGGTCTTGTCAGAGGGATGGGCTTGTTTACCAGCAGGAAGAAGATTTGACAGAGGCGCAACTCCTCTTCTAGGTTCGACGCAACCACGGCGCGCGCCAGGCGCCGGTAAAAAGCCAGCACCGGAGGTTCAGATGAAGAAGAGAGTTGCCGTGATCGGAGCGGGGCCGTCGGGCCTTGCGCAGTTGCGCGCGTTCCAGTCGGCGCAGGCGAAGGGTGCGGATATCCCCGAGGTGGTGTGCTTTGAAAAGCAGTCGAACTGGGGCGGACTTTGGAATTACACCTGGCGCACGGGGCTGGACGAGCATGGCGAGCCGGTGCATTGCAGCATGTACCGGTATCTGTGGTCGAACGGTCCGAAGGAGGGTCTGGAATTCGCGGATTACTCGTTCGAAGAGCATTTCGGCAAGCAGATCGCAAGCTACCCGCCGCGGGCGGTGCTGTTCGATTATATCGAAGGCCGGGTGAAGAAGGCGGGGGTGCGTGACTGGATCCGCTTCTGCACGACGGTGCGGATGGTGAAGTACAACGAGGCCAAGGGCAATTTCACGATCACCGTGCATGATCTGGTGGCCGATCGGATGTATGAGGAGGAGTTCGACAACGTCATCGTGGCATCAGGCCACTTCTCGGTGCCCAACGTGCCGGAGTATCCGGGCTTCGACAAGTTCAACGGGCGGGTGTTGCATGCCCATGACTTCCGCGACGCGCGGGAGTTCACGGGGAAGGACCTGCTGATCCTTGGGTCAAGCTATTCGGCCGAGGATATCGGCAGCCAGTGCTGGAAATACGGCGCGAAGTCGGTGACCGTGGCCTATCGCAACGCTCCCATGGGCTTCAACTGGCCGGATAACTGGAAGGAAGTGCCCGCGCTGGTGCGGATGGACGAGACGACGGCCCATTTCTCGGACGGAACGTCGAAGAAGGTGGACGCGATCATCCTGTGCACGGGCTACAAGCACCACTTCCCCTTCCTGCCCGATGACCTGCGGCTGAAGACCAAGAACCGGCTGGCGGCGGCGGACCTCTACAAGGGCGTGGCCTGGGTGCATAACCCCAAGCTGTTCTACATCGGGATGCAGGACCAGTGGTTCACCTTCAACATGTTCGACGCTCAGGCCTGGTGGGTGCGCGACGCGATCATGGGGCGGATTGCCATTCCCTCTGACAAGGCGGTGCTGCTGAAGGATGTCGAGGACCGGGTCGCGCATGAGGATGCGGGGCAGGATGCGCATGACGCGATCCATTATCAGGGCGATTACGTGAAGGAGCTGATCGCCGAGACGGACTATCCGGCCTTTGACGTGGACGGGGCCTGCGAGGCGTTCTTCGAGTGGAAGGACCACAAGAAGGCCGACATCATGGCCTTCCGCAACAACGCCTACAAGTCGGTGATCACGGGAACGATGGCCCCGGTGCATCACACGCCCTGGAAGGATGCGCTGGAAGATTCGATGGAAAGCTATCTGAAGAACTGACCCCGCGCCGAGCGGTTTGACAAGGGCTCCGCCAGAATGCGGAGCCCTTCGTTTTTGCCCGTTTCTTAGGCAAAGCTGCCCGCTGATGCTGGTGTGAGCGGAAACTTTTTTGCCGGTGGCGAAGAATCCCGCCCCGGGCAGACCGACCCCCATGGTTAAATCCCTGCCTCAAGCCACCCGAAGTGACAGGGGCACAACGACAGGGGATTTGATCGATGGAAGAGCAAATTGCGGCGCTTGCAGCTGAGCTTGCCAGCCTGAAACAGGCGACGGCGGGCCTGAACAAGGTTACGGCCGAGACGTTCTATTTTCTGACCATCCCGCTGATGGTGCTGATCCACGCCGGGTTCCTGAGCTATGAGATGGGGGCGAGCCGGGCGAAGAACGCGCTGGCCTCGGGGATCAAGAACATCCTGGCCTTCGCCTTCATCATCCCGACCTTCTACTATGCGGGCTGGTTCATCTACTGGGCCTTCCCCACCGGTCTTTCGATGACGCCCGGGCCGATCGGCACCTCGGGCTGGGAGTATGCGGTGGCGGTGGCGAACCCGGTGGGGTCGGTCATGGGGCCGAACGTGGCGGACAGCGCCACCGGCGTCTTCTTCGGCGCCTTTGCCATGTTCGCGGCGACGACGGCCAGCATCATGTCGGGCAGTCTGATCGAGCGGGTGCGGATCGTGGGCTTCACGATCCTTGCGATCGTGCTGGGCAGTTTTGTCTGGATCCTGGGGGCGGCCTGGGGCTGGCATGCGGATGGCTGGCTGGTCACGAGCCTTGGCTATCACGACTTCGGCGCCTCGGGTGTCGTCCACACGATTGCCGGGTTCTTCACGCTGGGGGTGCTCATCAACCTTGGCGCGCGGATCGGCAAGTTCAACGCGGATGGCAGCGCCAACGCGATCCCCGGCCATTCGATGCCGGCGACGCTGGTTGGGCTGATGCTGATCATCGCGGGGTTCTGGGGGTTCCTGATGGGCTGCGTGATCTTCCCCGGTGAGGCGTGGAGCTGGTTTCCAAGCACGATCGGCACGATCTACGGCACGCCGGTCACGCTGTCGGCGATGACGTTCAACATCCTGATGGGCTTTGCCGGGGGCGCAATCGCGGCCTGGGTGATGACGCATGACCCGTTCTGGATGATGTCGGGCGCGCTGGGCGGGATCATCAGCGTGGCGGCGGGGCTGGACCTTTACTGGCCGCCGATGGCATTTGTCATCGCGATGATCGGCGGGGTGATCATGCCTTTGGTGGCACGGTTCGTCGAGCGGATGCAGATCGACGACGCGGTGGGCGCGGTCGCGCTGCATGGCGTGGTGGGGCTCTGGGGCGTGGTGGCGGTGGGCATCTTCGCCAGCGGCTACCCGGCCCTGGCGACCGAGGGCGCGCCGGTGATCACGCTTTACGGGCAGGTCGTGGGGGCGCTGGTGATGGCGGTCCTCGGCTTTGTGCCGGGCTATCTGGTATCGCTGGTGCTGAAGCAAATGGGCCTGCTGCGCGCCCCGCGTGAGGCGGAACTCATGGGATTGGACAAGGCGAAGGTTCCGGCCATCGCCTATCCCGAACTTCTGGGCGAAGGCCTCCCTGCAACCTCACCCGCAGAATGACCACAGGAAAGGACAAAGCATGATCGGAACCGATATCACTGACTGGGCCGCCGTGGACGGCGCCTATTATGCAGGCATGGGCAGCGAGGCAATCTGGCTGTTCCTGTCGATGGTACTGTGCGCAGGGGCACTGGTCATCGGCGCGCTGCACGAAAAGAACGCCTACAAGAAAACAAAGTAGATCAAGGCCTTCACCGCTTTTGGGGCTCCGGTTTCACCGGGGCCCCTTTTGCTTGCGCGACCCCCGCGCGGCCGGCACTTCATGAAACAAAGTTTCGCAAGAATATAATTTTTCTCGCCATAACCGCCGCCGCATGCTTAATTTCGCGACATCAGGTCGCAGGGCTTTTGTCCAGGGCCTGACGCGACACCACGCGGCAAAGGGGGACATTTGCAAAGCGGGCACCGGCCGCAAGCGGCCTGACATGGCGGGCCGACATAACAAGACAGCTGGGCATTGGTCCGGGGGGAAGTAACCCCCGGTCAGAGCAACAGCCAAATATCCAACAGGAGTGAGGGAATGACGACTGAAACGGGATCGGGCCAGATGGTCCGGGCGCTCAGCTGGAAGGGGGCCTTCTGGGTCGCCGCCGGCGTGCCGCCGCTTGTGCTCTTTTCGATTGGCGGGATTGCGGGCACGACGGGCAAGCTGGCCTTCGTGGTGTGGATCATCTCGATGATCATGGGCTTTCTGCAAAGCTTTACCTATGCCGAGATGGCCGGAATGTTCGGCAACAAGTCCGGCGGGACGAGCGTTTACGGGGCCACGGCCTGGCTGCGCTATGGCAAGCTGATCGCGCCGCTGTCGGTCTGGTGCAACTGGTTCGCGTGGTCGCCGGTACTGAGCCTTGGCTGCGCGATTGCGGCCGGTTACATCCTGAACGCCTTGTTCCCGATTCCGCTGGCGGACAGCCAGCCGGTGCTGGAGTGGATTGCGGCAAACCTCGCTGGCTACACGGCCGAGACGGCTTCGGTCGTGCAATACATGACCGACAATGCTGGCGTGTCGGCGGCCGACGCCATTCAGGCCGTGGCCGCGGCGGATGCCGTGACTGCGCTGACCCCAGCCTTCCGGGTCTGGGAGGCGTTTGCCTTCACCATCCCCGGCCTTGGCACGCTGCACTTCAATTCCACCTTCGTGATCGGCGTGGTGCTGATGCTGGTCATCCTGCAGATTCAGGAGCGGGGCGTGGCGAACACCGCCTCGGCGCAGAAGTGGCTGGCGATCATCGTGCTGGTGCCGCTGTTGCTGGTCGGTTTGGTCCCGATCTTCAACGGGTCAATCGACTGGATGAACGTGACGAACCTGGTGCCACCCACCGCCGCCTATTCCGGCGTGGATGGCGAATGGAACATCGGCGGCTGGACGCTGTTCCTCGGCGGCCTTTATATCGCGGCCTGGTCCACCTACGGTTTTGAGACCGCGGTCTGCTATACGCGCGAGTTGAAGGACCCCAAGACCGACACCTTCCGCGCGATCTTCTATTCCGGCCTTCTGTGCGCGGTCTTCTTCTTCCTGATCCCGTTTTCGTTCCAGGGCGTCCTGGGGCAAGAGGGGATGCTGGCCCCCGGCATCGTTGACGGCACCGGCGTCGGTGAGGCCTTGGGGAACACCATCGGCGGCGGGCCGGTGATTACCCAGATCTTCGTGATCCTGATGATCATGGCGCTGTTTCTTGCGATCATGACCGCGATGGCCGGATCGTCGCGCACGCTGTACCAGGGGTCGCGAGATGGCTGGCTGCCGAAGTATCTGGGCCATGTGAACAAGAACGGCGCGCCGGACCGGGCGATGTGGACGGATGTGGCGTTCAACGTGGTGCTGCTGGCGCTGGCGTCGGACATCACCGGGTATTTCTACGTTCTGGCAATCTCGAACGTCGGCTACATCCTGTTCAACTTCCTCAACCTGAACGCGGGCTGGATCCACCGGATCGATTCGGCGCATATGGAACGTCCGTGGAAGGCGCCGACCTGGCTGATCGGGGTCAATACGGTGCTGGCCTTCGTCAACGCCCTGTTTCTGGGGGCCGGGGCCAAGGTCTGGGGCTATGAAAACGCGCTGTGGTCGGGCCTTGCCTTCGCAGCGGTGATCTTCCCGGTGTTCTGGTACCGCCACTACGTCGTGGACAAGGGCGTCTTCCCGCGCGAGGCCTATGAGGATCTTGGCCTGCCCTATGGCCAACTGGGCGAGAAGAAGGCCGGTTTCCTGCCCTATCTTGCGCTGATCCTTGGCGCCGGGGTGGTGTTGTGGTCGAACTGGTTCTTCGTTCTGCCCGTTTGACTGCCCGTCTGAAAAACCGGGAAGGCTGCCCTGGTGGCGGCCTTCCTTTTTTCGGCCCTTCGGGGCGCAACTGTTTTCTGCGAAGAAAAATTGTTGCACTGAATTATTGCTTTTTGGCGGGAATCGCCTGAGACTGCCGGAAAACATATAAACTGCAGGGAGACAGTAGATGACCAATTCCTGGCGCTTCTCGACGTTGATCGACCGCCACCGCGCGCTTGGCTCGGATCTTGAGGACTGGAGCGGGATGGGCACGGCCTGGTCCTATTCCAAGGGCGACCCGGACGCCGAATACATGGCGATCCGCACCAAGGCCGGGCTGATGGATGTGTCGGGCCTGAAGAAGGTCCATATCACTGGGCCCGCGGCCAGCCATGTGATCGAACGCGCCACGACGCGGAACATGGAAAAGCTGATGCCGGGCCTGTCGGTCTATGCGACCATGCTGAACGACGCCGGCAAGTTCGTCGATGACTGCGTGATCTACCGCCTGGCGCCGAACGCCTTCATGGTGGTCCACGGCTCTGGCGGCGCGCATGAGCAGCTGACGATGGCCGCGACAGGGCGGGATGTGTCGATCAGGTTCGATGACAACCTGCACGACCTGTCGCTGCAGGGGCCGCTGGCTGTGGAGTATCTGGAAAAGCATGTGCCGGGAATTCGGGCGCTGCCGTACTTCGCCCATATGCAGACCTCGCTGTTCGGCAAGCCCGCGATGATCTCGCGCACCGGCTACACCGGTGAGCGGGGGTATGAGCTGTTCGTGCGCGGGCAGGACGCGCCGATGATCTGGGACCGGATCCTTGAGGAAGGGAAGGCGATGGGGATCATACCCTGCCGCTTCACCACGCTGGATATGCTTCGGACGGAATCCTACCTCCTGTTCTTCCCCTTCGACAATTCCGAGATGTATCCTTTCGCCGACGAAGGCCCGGGTGACACGCTGTGGGAGCTGGGGCTGGATTTCACCGTCTCGCCCGGGAAGACCGGCTTCCGCGGGGCGGAGGAGCATTATCGCCTGAAGGGCCGGGAGCGGTTCAAGATCTGGGGGCTGAAGCTTGAGGGCAAGAACGTCCCCGGCAACGGTGCGCCGGTGTTCCGGGATGGGGTTCAGGTCGGACTGGTGACGCAGGCAATGTATTCGCCGCTGAACGGTTGGAACATCGCCATCGCCCGCCTGCCGGTGGATTGCGCCAACAACGTCACCAGGCTGGAGGTCCGCTGCGGGACGCATGGGCCGATTGCGGCCACCACCCACTCGATGCCGTTCTACGACATCAAGAAAGAGCGCCGCACGGCGAAGGACTGACATGCTGACCCCCGTCGCCCCGACAATCCGCAGCCGCCCGGTCTATGCGCCACTGGAACCAAGGGCCGGGCGGCTGCATCTGATGATCGCGGATGGCGAAGGGGCCGATGCGCTGATGGAGATGCTGGCAAAGGCGAATGATCGTTCGGAAATCCTGTCTTCGGCGCATGTGATCTATGCGCCGGGACCGAACGGCACGGACCTTGGCGATGCGCTGAAGGCACTTGGGTTGGCGCAGTTCTTCCGCGCGCCGACGATTCCGGCGCTGCTTCCCCGGCTGGTCAAGGTGCTGTCGGACGCCCATATGGGAACGCAGTTCTATCTGGCCGGGACCGAAGGCCTGATCGGTCAGGCAGAGCGGGAGATCATGGCGACGGGCTTTCCGGTGGGTGCGATCCAGAAGGAGCATCGCGGGTCGACGGTACGGCGGGTGCAATGCGTGCATTGCAAGGGGATCACCGAGAACGTGGCGACGGATCCGTTCAAATGCAGCCATTGCGGGCTGAACCTGTTCGTGCGGGACCACTACTCGCGCCGGATGGCGGCGTTTCAGGGGGTCAACATCGATGCCGAAGACCCTGGTCAGGTGCCCGAACCGGTGGTGAGATTCAAATGAGCGGCGGGGCCAAGCTGCAGGTTGTCGTCGATCAGGTCGTGCCGGTCAACGAGCTGATCACGCGGTTCCGCTTCGTGTCCCGCGACGGGTCGCTTTTGCCCGCCTTTTCGGGTGGGGCGCATACCGTGGTGGAAATGGATGACCATGGAACACGCAGGCTGAATCCTTATTCGCTTATGTCCGACCCCGATGATCGCTCGGGCTATGAAATCAGCGTCCGGCGCGATGATATGGGGCGTGGCGGGTCACTTTACATGCACCGGCATGTGACGCCCGGGATGGGGATGACGATCTCTTACCCGGTCAACCTGTTCCCGTTGGACACGCGGGCGAAGAAGCACCTGATGATCGCGGGCGGTATCGGCATCACGCCATTTCTGGCGCAGATCGCCCAGTTGACGCATGTCGGCGGGCGGTTCGAGCTGCATTATGCCGCGCGGTCGCGGGGTCTTGGGGCCTATATGGACCGCTTGACGGCGGCGCATCCGGACCGGGTGCATTGCTACTTTGACGAGGAAAAGCAGGGGATTGACCTTGGGCGCATCCTTGCAACCCAGCCCATCGGCACGCATCTTTACGTCTGCGGGCCGAAGGGGATGATCAACTGGGTGCTGTCCACCGCCGAAAGCATGGGCTGGCCCAGGCTCGCGCTGCACCATGAAGAATTTCTTGCCCCCGGCACCGGTCTGCCCTTCGAGGTGCAACTTGCGGCGAGTGGGAAGACCATCACCGTCGGAACCACGCAATCCCTGCTCGAGGCGATGGAGGCGGCGGGGGTGGACGCGCCCTACATGTGTCGGGGTGGGGCCTGTGGCCAATGTGAAACGATCGTTCATGAATGTAACGGAACGCTGCTTCACCGCGATCACTGGCTGACGGCGGAAGAACATGCCGGGGGGCACAAGATCATGCCATGCGTCAGCCGCTTTGAAGGCAAGACGCTTGTCATCGACCGATAGGAGACGACCATGAGCCTTGATTTCAAACCGGGCGCGTTCAATGACTTTTTCCGGGATGAGACCTTCCGCGAAGACTTCACCTATCGCAATTCGCCCCAGAACATCCGCCGGTTTCCGTTCCCCTTTGACCGGGACGACTACATGTATTCCGTCAACATGGAGCCACATGTGCCGGGGCGGAAGGGAACGGCCTTCGAACATATCCTGGACGTGGACGAACACTATGTGTCGGAAATGATCGACCGGGCCAAGGTGCTGGCCGACGACCCCCTGCGCTGCCAGTCGCTGCCGCATATGACCCTGGCCGGCTGGGACCTTCTGGAACTGATCATGGAGGCCAAGGCGCGCGACTATCCGCACTGGTTTTCGCTTACGAAGGATGGCAACCGATGGCATTGGGTGAACCGGCCGCTGGGAATTGAACATTCGTTCACATTCCTTGACGAAAGCACGCTGCCTTACGGGCCGTTCGAATACATCACCCGGCAGACACAGGGCGATTTCAGCCTGCAGGATGAACGTGACGGCACGCTCTGGATGGATGCAGGCATGGTGACGAGCCAGGCGGACTGGTCGCTGGACTTTGATGTCGGCATGAACTTTCACGAATGGCACGCTCCGGTGCCGCTTGCCCATGAGAAGGGTGTGTTTGACCGCGCGCTGAAATTCCTGATGAAACTGCAGCACGGCGCACCGGTGCGGCGGTTCAACTGGACGATGACGGTGAACCCGCTTCTCGACACCGCGCCGGAGACTTATCCGATCTGGGGACCGACGAAGGCCACGATCACGCCGGACAATCTGGGCCAGAAGCAGCACCTGCGGGTCGAGTTGCAGAGCCTGTACCGGCTGCCCCGGTCGAACGCGATCGCCTTCGACATCCGCTGCTACCTTGCCAGCTTCAACGAGATCGTCACGGTCCCGAAATGGGCGCGCCGCCTGCACCGGGTGGTGCGCGACCTGCCGGAAGAGTTGGCGACCTACAAGGGCTTCATCCGCAACCGCCCGGCAATGGTGGCCTGGCTGGCGCAGCATGATGACGGGGCGCCGACTTCGCCCGGCTGGTGGCCCGATGACTGAGCGGGCCGGTCCCCTACGGCTTGGCTTCCTGATGTTCCCAGGCTTTCCGATGGCCTGCCTAACCTCGGCCATCGAACCGTTGCGCGCCGCAAACGAGATCACCGGACGGGCGGAGTTCGTCTGGAAGCTGGTGGCGGAGACGGCCGAGCCGGTGCGGTCCTCGGCCGAGATCGCCTTTGCGCCCGATTCGACCTTGCAGGATGTGGAGGGGGTGGATCACCTTTACCTGCTGTCGCCGCCGACAGCCGCTTTTGCCGATCAACGCCGCAGCCCGGCGCGGTTGCGCTGGCTGGACCGGACGGGCGTGGTCCTTGGGGCGTTTTCGGGTGGGATCTTTCCCCTGGCACGGGCCGGGTTGATGGAGGGGCGGGCCTGTTCGGTGCATTGGTGCTATGAGGCGGCGTTCAAGGCCGACTTTCCCGAAGTGCCGGCGCGCGAGGCGGCGATTCTGCGGGAAGGGCGGCGGATCACGGCCAGTGGCGCGGGGGCGGTCTTCGACCTGATGCTGCGCCTGATCGAGGACCGGCTGGGGCGCGACTGCATGACGGAAGTGGCCTGCTGGTTCCAGCATCCCTTCGTTCGCGATGCCGATGCCAGCCAGAAGGTGCCCGTTGCCCGGTCCGGGGGCACGACGGATGCGCTTCCGGCCGCGATCCGCGAGGCGATCAAGCTGTTCGAAAGCCATGTCGAGGACCCGCTGCGCATCCCCGATGTGGCGCAGGCGGTGGGCCTGTCGGGGCGGCACTTCGAGCGGATGTTCAAGCGCGAGACGGGGCAGAGCCCGTTGCGATACTACCACCACCTGCGGCTGATGAAGGCGCGGCAGCGGGTGCTCTATTCCAACGACAGCTTGCGTGAGATTGCGGCCTCGGTGGGCTACATGACCTCCAGTCCGATGATCCGGCATTATACCGAGATCTTCGGGGTTAGCCCGCGGGACGAGCGGCGGCTCACCCAATCGGTGCGGGGGGCGGCTCCGCCCCGGGTGGAGGCGGCGGAGTAGTCAGGCGCCCTGCAGACCAAGGGCCGCGATGCCCGAGAAGACGGCGGCGATGCCCAGCCATTGCACCGGACGGACCCTCTCGCGCAGGAACCATGCCGCCAGAAGCACCGTGAGCACGCCGAACAGCGATGATGCGACCGAGGCGTACTCGGCCCGTGGCAGCCCGCCCGCTGCGGTCACAAATCCAAGCGCCGCCGCGTCGAGAGCGCCCATCGCGGCCAGCATCGGCAGGTTGCCACGCTGCGCCGAAAGCCCGCCTTTCCGCCAGAGCAGCAGCGCCGCGATTATGGCCAGGGCGACCACCCGGCCCGTCAGGATCACGGGCAGTTCGGCCCCTTGCCGCGCCGCCTCTTGCCCGAAGGCGAAGGTGAGCGCGAAGCCCACGGCAGAAAGCGCGGCCCAGGACAGCGCGACGGCGGGAGGGGCTGCATAGCCCTCGTCCGGGTCGCTGCCTGACGACAGTGCGACGATGGCGATGCCCGCGCTTATGGTCAGCACGGCAAGCCATTCGGGCCCGGTCACCGGCTGGCCCTGCAGCACTGCGATGCCCAGCGACAGCATCGGATAGGCCCCGACGACGGGGGCCACCAGCCGCACCGGGGCCAGGCTGAAGGCCTTGTAAAGGCCCCCCATTCCCAGAACGATGGCAAGTCCGGACAAGGCGGCGAACCCCCAGGCGGGACCGGTCATCGCGCCCCAGTCGCCAAGGGCCAGTGCCAGCGGAATCAGCAGGATGCAACCGGAGCAAAGGACCAGCGCGAGGATGGGCAGGAGGGCGGCCCCCTGGCTGACCTTCCGCGCCAGAAGGTCATGCACCGCCCAGGTCAAGGCGGCGGTCAGCCCAAAGCCCAATGCCAGCATCATCAAGCCTTCTCCGCCGTTCTGGCTTGTGCCAGTTTGAAGATGACGCTTTTCTTATGAATGAACAAGTTTTATCCTTGTTAAAACTGGTGACTCTGGCTGAACGGGAAAACCATGCTCGACACAGTCTATCCGATGGTCAACCCCGGCCCGCCCCGGCCCAGCCGGATTCTGACGCCTTTGGGGTTTTCACGCCACCATGGGCAAGAGCGGCATGTGGTGCCAGGCGGAGGCGCGCTGCTGCTGAAGGTGATGCCGGGGGATCGGCTGGTGCTGGTCAACGATGAGGGTGGCCAGCCTTGCGAGGTTGTGGTGGCCGCTTTGGACGGGCGGATCGATGCGGCGATCCTCGGGCAGGTGCCGAACGGGACCGCCGAGGGGTTGAAGGCGATGCTTGCCCTTGGCGATGCAAGCCTGGCGCGGGTGCGGCGCGGGCTGGTGCAGCGCGGGATCGATCTGAGCAAGGCCGGGGGACTGCGCTTCTTTGCGCCGGAGACTGCGGCGGGGGCGCGGGTGGAGTTGGTGGCGCTTGACGCAGGCTGGCTCGTCGCCGCCTCGCCGGGCCTGCCGATGGCTCCGGACGCGCAGGATACGGCGACACCGCTGACGCTGCTGGTAAGCCGTGCCGCGCCGCGGATGGTCGGGAACTTTGACCTGCCGGACCCGCTTGCCGACCCCGTGCTTGACCTGCGGGTGAAGTCGGCGACGGCGGAAAGCTATTTCGTCAAGGCGGGCGATTACATTCAGATCCTCGATGTGGATGGCCGCCAGTGCACCGACTTCCAGTGCTTTGACGCCCGAAAGCTGGACCGGGGGGTGCAGCATGCGCTGGATGTGACGACCAGCCGGACGCTGATGGGCCATGCCTATTCGATGCCGGGCCTGCATTCGAAATACTACGATCAGGACTGGCTGCCGTTGGTCGAGGTGGTGCAGGACACCGTGGGCCGGCATGATGCTTTCGCGATGGCCTGCGCCAGCAAATACTATGACGACATCGGCTATCCCGGCCATGTGAACTGCTCGGACAACTTCAATCTGGCGCTGGCCGGCCGGGGGGTGGACCCCCGGCCCGGCTGGATGGCGGTGAACCTGTTCTTCAACACGAACATTGATGCGCATGGCGTGCTGATCAGTGATGAGCCGTGGAGCCGCCCCGGCGATTACGTGCTGTTCCGGGCGCTGACCGACCTTGTCTGCGTCAGTTCGGCCTGCCCGGATGACACCTCGCCTGCGAACGGATGGTATCTGTCGGATATCCATGTGCGCACCTACTCCGGGGCGGAGACATTCTCCCGCTCTGTCGCTTATCGCCCCACGCCTGATGCGGAGCCGAAGATGACCAAGGAAACCGCCTTTCACGAGCGGATTGCCGCAAAGACCCGGCACCATGTGGAATACAAGGGCTACTGGCTGCCACAGGTGTATTCGTCGAACGGGGCGCTGGAGGAATACTGGGCTTGCCGTCAGGCGGCGGTGGTGCTGGACCTCTCGCCCCTGCGCAAGTGGGAGGTGACCGGGCCGGATGCGGAAGCGCTGATGCAGTGGGTGCTGACGCGCGATGTGAAGAAGCTTTCCCAAGGTCAGGTCGTCTATTCCGCGATGTGCTACGACCACGGCGGGATGATCGACGATGGCACGCTGTTCCGGCTGGGGCGCGACCAGTTCCGCTGGATCGGCGGGGATGATTACGGCGGGGTCTGGATCCGCGAGCAGGCGGAAAAGCTGGGGATGCAGGCCATGGTGCGGTCTTCGACCGACCAGT
Source organism: Rhodobacter sp. (assembly GCA_031425795.1). GTDB lineage: Bacteria > Pseudomonadota > Alphaproteobacteria > Rhodobacterales > Rhodobacteraceae > Tabrizicola. The sequence continues at coordinate 19,347 of JANPJZ010000080.1, forward strand.
TGCATAACCTGGCGGTGCAGGGGCCGAACAGCCGCGAGATCATCAGGCGGATGATCTGGACCGCGCCGCATCAACCCACGATCGACGAGTTGGGGTGGTTCCGTTTTACGGTGGGCCGTCTGGGCGGGCCGTCGGGTGCTCCGGTCGTCGTGTCGCGGACGGGGTACACGGGCGAGTTGGGCTTCGAGGTGTTCTGCCATCCGAAGGACGGAAGCGCGGTCTACGATGCGGTGTGGGAGCATGGCGCTGACCTTGGGCTGAAGCCGATGGGTCTGGCCGCGCTCGACATGGTGCGGATCGAGGCTGGACTGATCTTCGCCGGCTATGACTTCAGCGACCAGACGGACCCGTTCGAGGCGGGGATCGGGTTCACGGTGCCCCTGAAGGGCAAGACCGATGACTTTGTGGGCCGTGAGGCGCTGATCCGACGGAAGGAGCATCCGTCGCGGAAGTTCGTCGGGCTGGAGATTGATGCGGCGGTGGATGTGGGACATGGCGACTGCCTGCATGTCGGCCGCGCGCAGGTGGGGGAGGTGACCTCGTCGATGCGCTCACCCCTGTTGGGCAAGAACATCGCGCTGGCCCGGGTGGACGTGGCACATGCGGAGGTGGGCACGGCGCTGGAGGTGGGCAAACTGGACGGGCAGCAGAAGCGGCTGCCGGCGGTGATCGTGCCCCTGTCGCATTATGACCCGAAGAAGAGCCGTCCGCAAAGCTGACTGATGCCGGATTGCGGAATTTTGGAAAATTCCGCATCGGAGCCTTCAAAGGCTCCGGTCCGATTTCTTTGAAGAAATCGGTCCTTTCCGAAGGTGGACCGAAAGCAGGATTGGAGCCAGGATGGAGCCGATGATCGATAGGATCGGCGGTGAGGCGCAGGTGCGGCTTCTGGTCGAGCGGTTCTATGACCTGATCGAAAGCGTGCCGCAGGGGGCCGCGATCCTGGAGCAGCATCTGAAGGGTCACGGGCTGGCGCATGTGCGGCCCGAACAGTTCGACTTTCTGTGCGGGTTCTTCGGCGGGCGGCGGTATTACCATGAGCGCCATGGCCACATGAATCTGCGCGAAATTCATGCGCATGTGGACATTTGGGCACAGGACGCGCGGGATTGGCTGGCGGTCATGGCACGTGCAATGGCCGAAACAGGCATCCCGCCCCGTGAGCGGACCGAGATCATGGCCACGTTCGACCGGGCAGCGCATATGCTGGTGAACCGCGCCTGAAGCCGTCGTTAGAGGCGGCCGTCCAGCAGGGCCGCCACTTTGCCGCGCAGACCAAGATCGGTGGTGACGAGCCTGTCATGCGCCTCCAGAAGGGCGGCCTGGTCGGGGGTCAAGGTCTGGGTCGTCGTATAGAAGGCATCGATCTCCTCGGCGCTGGCAGCTTCGAGATAGGTCTTCAGGTCAACATCGGCAGGCCAGTGATAGGCCCCGTGCTGCAGCCGGAAGGCCAGCGTCTTGCGCCACCTCACGGGGTCATGGGCGTGAAAGTGCAGCACGCGCAGATCGGGGTGGAAGGCGGTGGGCAACGGTTCCTTGTTCAGGTGCACCATGTGCAGCCGCAGGGACAGGCCCTTCACCGCCGGGCGGCAGAAGCTTTTGCCGATCGTGTGGCCCAGGTTGCCCTTCGGGATCACCGAGGCCAGCGCGCCGAAGATCGCAGGCTGCAGCGCGCGATGCTGTCGGCTGAGCGGGCCGCGGAACTGGCGGGCGGTGAAGATGTCATCGGGCAAGGCCGGGTCGTGCATCGCCTCGAACGGTTCCATCAGCAGGTTGGGCACCTTGGGCGAAACCTCGGCCAGTATCTCGGTGACCGGGCGTGGCGCGTGGAGGAACTCGTCGACGTCGATATGGCCTAGCCAGTCAAGCTTGCAGGCGCGCTGCGTGTCGCGGGCGTTCCGGGCCTGGCGGTTCTGATGACGCTCATGGCGCCCGCCGCGCAGGGCCCAGTAGAGATCGGTGCAGCGGGTGGCCGTGACGCGGGGCAGGCAGGCGACCCGCGCATAGGCGGGATCAGCGGGGTCATCGAAGAAGATCCAAAGCCGCGAAGCCCCGAGGGACAGATGGTGGGCAATGAAGGCGAGGACCTGCTCCTCCGGGGCCTTCACGGTGGTGACGAGGCCCCAGCTTGGCATCAGAGCGCGTCCAGAACCGCCCGGGTGGGCCAGCCATCGGCGGGCAGGCCAAGGCGAAGCTGTTCCTTCTGCACGGCGGCCCGTGTGCCCGCGCCGAGGATGCCGTCGATCTGGCCGACGTCATGGCCGAAGGAGGCGAGCTTTTCCTGCAGCGCCGTCATTTCCTCCAGCGAAAGCGCGGGGTCGGGATTGCCTGCCGCATAGGGATCGGCTCCGGCGATGCGGGTGGCGAAGTAGGCGGCGGTGGTGACGTAGATGAAGCTCTTGTTCCATTCGAAGAAGACGCGGTAGTTCGGATAGACCAGAAACGCCGGCCCCTTGCGCCCCTGCGGCAGCAGGATCGAGGCCTGCAGGCCGGGTGTCAGCGCGCCGTTCCGGGGGGCAACGCCGAGGGCGGTCCAGTCTTCCACACTGCGTTCCGTTTCAAGCCCGGTCAGCGCCCAGTCAAAGGTTTCGGGCAAGGTGACTTCGGCCAGCCAGGGCTCACCCGCCCGCCAGCCGTGATGCTGCAGCATCCGCGCGCCGGAGAGGATCGCGTCAGCCTGCGAGGTTTTCAGCAGGATCAGGCCGTCACCGTCGCCATCCACCCCGCGCTCCAGGATATCCTTCGGCAGCATCTGGACCATGCCGATCTCACCTGCCCAGGCGCCGGTGGTGTCCAAGTCGAACTCGTCCAGCGCATAAAGCTGGGCGGCGGCGATGACCTGGGGCTGGAAAAGCTCCGGTCTCCGGCAATCATGCGCGAGGGTGAGGAGGGCCTTGCGAGTGTTGAACTCGCCCTGGATCTGACCGAAATCCGTCTCGAACGCCCAAAAGGCGAGGAGAACGGCGCGATCCACGCCAAACTCCGCCTCGGCGCGGGCGAAGATGGCGTCCAGTTCCGACGACTTGGCGCGGGCGGTGGCAAGGCGGCCTTTCGAGATCAGCGCTTGCGAGAAATCGAGGAAGGTCTTCCGGAAGATGCCCTGGCTGCGGTCGGCCTTGAGGACTTTGGCGTCCTGGCGGGCACCTGCGAAAAAGGCGCCGGCCTTGTCGAGAGGCACGCCAGCCCCGACAGCCTCGGCCCGCATCAGTTCAAGGAAAGTGTCGAAGTTTCCGCCACAGGGCGCTGCGGCGGCGGGGGTGGCAAGGCACAGGGCGAGGAAGGCGGCGCGCATCGGGTCTCCGGGTTTTGGCGCAGATTAGGCGAGGGCCACCACGACGGCAATCGCCAGAAGCACGGCCCAGACCCGCCACAGCGCATCTGCTGCGGCGTCGATCTCGTCCGGGCCGGGGTCACGGCGGCCCTCGGGCCAGACCCAGGGGTAATCCTTGCGCACCCCGTTGTAACTGCGCGGGCCGGAAAGGGCGACGTTCAGCACCGGGGCCATAGCGCTTTCCGGCCATCCGGCGTTCGGGCTGCGGTGCTTGGGCGCGTCGCGCAGGATCGGGGCGGGGTCGACCCAGCCGTGGGTCAGCGCGATCATCAGCGCGGTCAGGCGGGCGGGGATCAGGTTGAGGACATCGTCCAGCCGGGCGGCGGCCCAGCCGAAGTGCTGGTAGCGCGGGGTCATGTGGCCGATCATGCTGTCGGCGGTGTTGATCAGCTTGTAGGCAACGATGCCGGGCAGGCCGAGGATCAGATACCAGAACACCGGGGCCACCACGCCGTCCGACAGGTTCTCGGCAGCGCTTTCGATGGCGGCGCGGGCGATGTTGGGGCGGGTCATGTCGGTCGTGTCGCGCCCGACGATCATCGCTACGGCGGCGCGGCCTTCCGGCACCGACCGGCGCAGGGCGGTGGCGACGGCGCGGACGTGTTCCACCAGGCTTTTCTGGGCAAGGAGGACGGCGAGGGTGATGACCTCGAGCACGCCATGATCGGGCAGGGCCTGGATCAGCCAGCCAAGCCCAAGGCCGGTCACGAGGAGTGCGAGGGTGACCCCCACGCCGCGTGCGCGCAGCGACTGCCCTTGGTTGAAACGGCGGTCACACCAACCCACCAGCCGCCCCATCAGGACCGCCGGATGCGGCAGGCGGTCCCACAGGATACGGGGCTCGCCAAAGGCGGCGTCGAGAAGAAGGGCGATGATCAGGACCATGCGCCCGGCTATTCCCGCGCCGCAGCTGATTCGCAAGCCTCGCCTCGCTGGTCGCCGTTCCGGAGCCCATTGCGGGGGGCGGGGGCAACCTCCGGTTGCCGGCGCCTCGGTTTTTTGGACATGATGCGTTTACAAACTGGCAATACCATTGTGGCAGCTTGCTTTTTAGTCAGACGGCCTCATTCTTGATCCACGTGCGTACGAGGGCTGCCATGCTTGAGTTTCTGCCGAAGGAAGTGCGTGAGGGCCTGGAAGCCGCGCGCAAGAAAGACCTGAAATGCAAGTCGCGGCTGCGGGTGCAGGTGGGCGATGCGGTGTTTCCGGTGCTGCGGTTCTGGCATGACGGCTTTGCGCTGGACGCCGACCTCAGCCCTGGCAAGCTGCGCGGGCTGGTCGATGTCTATGACGGGTCGCGCCATGTGTTTCAGTGCCTGATCATGGCCAGCGGCATCGAGAATGGCGAGCTTGTCTGTGACTTCAAGCGGGCCACCGCCGTGGCCGACCGCGCCGCACTGGATTTCTGGCGTGACGAGAATGCGCCGGTCGGCTATCTGACCAAGGCCTGAGCGGGCACCTTGGGCCGCTCCTCGTTCGACTTCGTCTCCTCGTCGCGAGGAGTGACGAAGTCATCGACGAGCTTTGTCCTAAGGTTGAATCACCACCTTCGTCCCGATCGGCGTTACTGCCCAGATCTCGCGCATTTCAGCATTGGTCACTGCGATGCAGCCGGCCGTCCAGTCGCCCCGCAGCTTGAAGCGTTCGGGCAGGGCGTTGGGCTGACCGTGGATGAAGATGTCACCCCCCGGGCTGTAACCACCCTCCGCTGCACGGGCGCGGTCTTCGGGCCGCGGGTAGTTGAGGCCAAGCGACAGGTGGAAGGCGCTTTCGGCGTTGCGGCGGTCGATGGTGAACTCGCCTTCCGGGGTGCGGCCATCGCCCTGGCGGTCCTTGTCGCCGTCGGGCGCGAACCCCAGCGCGATCTGGTAGCTGCGCACCGGTTTGCCGTCCTGCAGCAGCTGCATCCGGCGGGCTGATTTCTCGATCACGATGCTGTCGACCTGCCCGGTCAGCGGGGGTGGGGGCAGGCTGGGGATCCGCTCGGGCGGCAGGAACAGCGAGGCTGTCAAGAGCCCGAGCACCGCGATCAAGGCAAGATAGGCCAGAAGGCGGGTAAGACGCTTCATTGCAGGTCGGCGAAGGCCCTGGTCAGGCGATCCACGGCCTCGACCACCTGGGCGCGGGGGCAGGCGAGGTTGAACCGCAGGAACGTCTCGCCGCCCGACCCAAAGGCCGTGCCGTGGTTGGTGGCGATCTTGGCGACCTTCTGGACCCGTTCGATGAACTCCTCCGCCGTCATTCCGGTGGCCGAGAAATCGACCCAGGCGAGATAGGTCGCCTCAAGCGGGGTAGAGCGGAGTCCGGGGATGCGGGCGATCCCGTCGTCAAAGAGCCGGCGGTTGCCGTCGAGGTAGCGCATCAGGTCATCGACCCAGGCCGCGCCTTCCGGGCTGTAGGCCGCCGTGGCCATGTGCATCCCGAAGGAATTGGGCGAGATGCCCATGGCGTTCATCTTGTCGCCGAAGGTCTTGCGCAGGGCGGGGTGGGCGATGATGACGTTGCCGATATGTGCCCCGGCGATGTTGAAGGACTTGGTGGTGGCGGTCATCATCACCAGGCGGTCGGCAACCTCGGGCGCCGCATTCGCCATGACCGTGTGATGCTGGCCGGGGAAGACGAGGTCGTGGTGGATCTCGTCCGAGACGAGGATCAGGTCATGCCGGACACAGAAATCGGCGATCTGGCGCAGTTCCTCCACCGTCCAGACCCGGCCGCCGGGGTTGTGGGGCGAGCAGAGGAGGAACATCTTCTCCGCCCCCGTCATCCGGGCGTCCCAACCGGCGATATCAAGTTGTGCCACGCCGTCCTGCAACACCAGCGGGCATTCCACCACATCGCGTCCGGCGGCTTTGATGATGCGGGAGAAGGCGTGGTAGACCGGGGTCATCAGGATCACCCCATCACCCGGCTTGGTGAAGGCATCGATGCAAAGCGCCGTGCCGTTCACGAGGCCATGGGTGGTGAAGATCGCTTCGGGCGCGACGTCCCAGTTGTGGCGGGTCTTCATCCACCAGCGGATCGCGTCCAGATAGGCGCTGTCGTCGCCGAAGTAGCCGTAGACCCCGTGCTGCAGCATCCGCTCCAGTGCGGCCTGAACCACCTGTGGCGGGCGAAACTCCATGTCCGCGACCCACATGGCGATGCCTTCGTCCGGCGAAAATCCGTAAAGGCTTTGCAGCATGTCCCATTTCACGCAATGCGAGCCGGTGCGGTTGATCGGGGTGTCGAAGGTCATTCTTCAGGTCCTTGGAGAGGGATTTTCATCCAGTTAGCGCATGTTTATCGGGAAGTCATTCCAATTTGTTCGATTATGTAAGTAAAGTGTTCCAGCATGCCGCCGCATATCAGAATATGGTCCTGCAAACCCGGCTTCCGGCCCCCGGCTGCCTTCCTCTTGCCTTGCGCGCCGGCCTTTCGTAAATCCCCCGGATGATCCGCTCCATCCTGATCCATCCCGACCCGCGCCTCAAGAAGCTCTGCGAGCCGGTGGGCGAAATCACGTCCGATCTGCGCAATCTGGCCGCGGACATGCTGGAAACCATGTATGACGCGCCCGGCATCGGCCTTGCGGCACCGCAGGTCGGGGTGACAAAGCGGGTCATCGTGATGGACTGCATCAAGGATGGTCCGGCCGAGCCCATCGTCCTGATCAACCCCCAGGTCTTGTGGTCCTCCGAAGATACGACGACCTACGAGGAAGGGTGCCTGTCGATCCCAGACCAGTATGCCGAGGTGAAGCGCCCCGCCGAAGTGCAGGTGCGCTGGACCGATCTTGAGGGTTCCGTGCAGGAGCGGCAGTTCGCCGGCCTGTGGGCCACTTGCGTCCAGCATGAGATCGACCATCTGGATGGTAAGCTCTTCATCGATTATCTCGGCCCCCTGAAGCGGCAGATGATCACTCGCAAGATGGAAAAGCTGAAGCGGGAACGTGCGCGGGACGGGTGACTTTCCCTGCGCCAGCGTCTATGCGGGCCAACAGCTTTCCGGGGGATCCGATGCTTCTGCCCATTCTGCGCTGGCCTGACCCGCGACTGTCGCAACGCTGCATGCCCGCCGTGCTGGATGACGCGCTGCGCGGTCTGGCGGCGGACATGCTGGAGACGATGTATGCCGCTCCGGGGCGCGGGCTTGCAGCGCCGCAAGTGGGCCATCTGGTCCGCATGTTCGTAATGGACGCGACCTGGAAGGAAGGCACGCGCAGCCCGATGGTCTTCGTCAATCCCGAGATCATCGCGCTGACCGGCGCGCGGGTGACGGGGCCGGAGGGTTGCCTGTCGATCCCCGGCCCGGTGACGGAGGTCGAACGGGCCGAGGCGGTGCAGCTCCGCTGGACCGACCTTGAGGGGGAGATCAACGAGGCGGTGCTGACCGGCTTTGCCGCGACCTGCGTGCAGCATGAATACGACCATCTGGACGGGATCCTGACGCTGGACCGCCTTTCCCCCGAAGCCCGCGCGCGCGCCGAGGCCGAGGTGACCGCGTGACGGTGCGGCGCTGCCTGCCCTGGCTGGACCCGGTGCTGCGCAAACCTGCGATGGACGTGGCAGAGATCACGGATGACGTGCGCCAGATCTGGGTGGACATGATCGACACGATGGACGCCATGCCGGGCTATGGCCTTGCCGCCGTGCAGATCGGCGTGCCGCTGCGGCTGGCGGTCGTCGACTGCTCCGAAGGTCGGGGGCAGGCGGTGCGGATGGCCAACCCGGAGGTGCTGCACGCCAGCGGGCAGCTGCGGGAACATGAGGAGGCATCGCCCAACCTTGTCGGCGTATCGGCGGTGATCTCGCGGCCCCGGGCGGTTACGGTGCGCTTCCTGAACGCCGATGGGGTGGTGGAGGACCGGGATTTCGTCGGGCTCTGGGCCACAAGCGTGCAGCATCAGATCGATCATCTGGCAGGCAAGATGTACTTTGACCATCTGTCACCCCTGAAGCGGAAAATGCTGATCGCGCGGGCGGAAAAGCTGAGGCGTGCCAGATGAAAATACTTTTCATGGGAACGCCGGAGTTCTCGGTTCCGGTGCTGCAAGCCTTGGCCCAAGCACATGAGATCGTTGCGGTATATTGCCAGCCTCCCCGCCCTGCCGGGCGCGGCAAGGCAGACAGGAAAAGCCCGGTTCAGATCTGTGCGGAAGGACTGGGTTTGCCGGTGCGGCACCCGGTTACGCTGCGCAGCGAAGCGGTGCAGCAAGAGTTCGCTGCATTCGGGGCAGATGTGGCCGTTGTGGTCGCCTACGGCCTGATCCTGCCACAGGCGGTGCTGGACACGCCCCGCTTTGGCTGCCTGAACATCCATGCCAGCCTTTTGCCACGCTGGCGGGGGGCGGCGCCGATCCACCGGGCGATCCTTGCCGGCGATGCGGAGACCGGCGTCTGCATCATGCAGATGGAGGCGGGGCTAGATACGGGGCCGGTGCTGATGTCCGAAGCGACCGCGATCGGGGTCGAGGAGACGACCGCCGATCTGCACGACCGGCTGAGCGCCATGGGCGCGCGGCTGATCGTCGAGGCCTTGGCGCAGCTTCCGGCGCTGACGCCCGTGCCGCAGGCGGGGGATGGCGTGACCTACGCCGCCAAGATCGACAAGGCCGAAGCGCGGGTGGATTTCAGCCGTCCTGCGGTTGAGGTGGACCGGCAGATCCGCGGACTGTCGCCCTTTCCCGGCGCCTGGACCGAGGTGCGGGGAGAGAGGGTGAAGCTTCTGCGCTCACGTCTTGCAGCGGGGCAGGGCGAGGCGGGGCAGGTGCTGGCCGGTTTCACCATCGCTTGCGCCGATGGCGGGGTGGAGATCACCGAGGCGCAGCGCGAGGGCAAGCGCCCGATGCCTGCGGCCGAGGTTCTGCGGGGGTTGGTGCTGCCGGACCGGCTGTGATTAGACAGGTTGGGAAATCTTTGCGCCCGCTCATAGCGAAACGCAGCGGGGTCCCCATATCAGGCGCAGGACAGGGAGGGATGACATGCCGTTCATCTGGCTTCTGATCGTCGGGGTGGCCGTCGGGTTTCTGGCGACGCGGATCCTGCGGGTTGATCTTGATACGCCGTCCACCATCGCTCTGGGGGTTCTGGGCGCGCTGATTGGCGGGCTATTGCTGCGCGGGCTGGTGATGATGGCCGGGATGGGCGCGGGCTTTGTCGGCGCGCTGCTTGGCGCACTGGCGCTGATCTGGGCGTGGAAGACCTGGATCAAGTAAGCCGCTTCACGGCCTCTTTCAGGCGAAAGCTCGTCTCGCCCAAGGGCGACCACAGCGCGTTTCCCTGCCAGGCTGCGAAGAGAAGCGCCGCAGAGTCTCGGGCCTTCTGGCCGGTCCCAAGCCGCAGCGCCAGCGCACCTTCGACCGTGGCGCGCCAGACCGCAGCACTTTGCGCAAGGTCGGGGTCCAGCAGGTCAGCCATCAGCCCGGCAAGGTCAACGGGCCCGATCACCTTGAGCAGCGCCTGCGGCCCCTTGTCCGCCGTCTTGTCGATTGCGGCCTGGGTCCGGCGGTGCAGATCCTCCCAGGCCGAGGCCCGGGCCGCCCGCACCATTCCGTCACGGCTTCCGTAACGCTGCGCCAGTGTCGGGGCCGCAAGCCCGGAGGCCGCAGACACGCTGGCGAAGGACACCGACTTTTCCCCCCCGCCGGCCAGCATGCGCTGGATGGTTGCATAGATCGCGGCGTCGGGGATGGACCGGGTGCGTGGCATGGAGGAAGCATACCGAACATCCGTTCGCAATCAAGCATGAAGGCCGGCCCCATCCCGGGGAACTGGACAGCGCCCGGACGCTGGGTCATCATCGGGAAAACGTCCACGCAACAGGAGCATCCGTGGCAGTGCTTGCAGTGGTAGCGGATGAACGGGGGCAGGGCGGCCCCGACCTTGCGCGGCGGGCCAGGTCGAATGGCGGATGAGGTTGTCACAGGCTCGATGACGCCCGAAAGCTGGGCCAGGCACATCGCAAGCGAGGAAATCATCGTTGCGATGCGGTTTTCCTACTGGGGCAAGTCGGGCTGGCAGGGTGCCTCGTCGCGTGACCGGGACATGCTGTTTGCGACGGACCGGCTGCTTCTACGGCTGTCGCTGCTGCAGTCGCTGGCGTTGCCGTCGCTGGCCGCGCAGACCGACCAGAACTTCCATCTGCATGTCCTGACCTCCTGGGGGCTGCCCGCCTGGGCGAAGGCCGCCCTGAACGAGGCGCTGGAGGAGGCGTTGGCCCCCGGCCAGTTCACTGTTGACGCCCAGAGGTGGAACCTTGCCGCCGCGCAGTACCGCAACTACCTGCGCGCGAAGCACGGCAGGGCGCGGACGCTGCAGATCGTGCTGGATGATGATGACGGGCTGTCGACCGATTTTCTGGCCAGCCTGCGGACCGAGATGGCGCAGATGGCGCCCCCGGAATCGATCGACGCGGTGCGCTTCCTGTCCCAGGCGCGGGGCTACGGGCTGGACGTGACCGATCTGGAAAGCTCGGCAATCGAACTTTATCCGATGCGATACCGCTTCATCAACCTTGGGCTGGCGTTGTCGTCCGAGGCGGGGGGGATCAACATCTACGGCATCGCGCATCAGCGGACGCCGAAGTTGCATCCGCATGTGGTGCGCCGGGGCAGGATGATGTGGGTCCGCACGATCCATGAGCGCAACGATTCCCGCGCCAAGGTGCGCGACGGCTGGGTGCCGGTGGCCGACTGGCGGCAAGACCCCGACATTGCCGCCCGCTTTCCCTGGCTGTTGCGGCTTTAGCGCTTCGGAGCGCCGGGGCGGGGTGGCTGCGAGCGGTAGACCGGCAGGCGCCAGCCAAGCGCAAGACTGCCCGCGCGCAAGGTGAAGACCAGGGCGGCGCAGACCAGCAGGGAAGGGCCGTTCGCCAACCCCGCCTGACCGGCGAGCACCGCCCCCAATGCACCGGCAAAGGCGCAGGTCACGTAAAGCTCGCCCTGTTTCAGGACCAGGGGCACCTCGTTGCAGACGACATCCCGCATCAGGCCGCCCATGCAGCCGGTCACCATGCCCATCACCAGGACGACCGGCCAGCCCTGCCCTTCGGCCAGCGCGACGGCGACTCCGGCTGGAACCGCCACGGCCAGGGCGAAGGCGTCGAACCACAGAAGCGCGCGGTAGCGGCTTTCCAGCAGATGGGCGGTGAAGAAGACGAAGATCGCCGCCACTGTCGCCACTGCAAGGACCACGGGGTCGGCCACCCAGAACACTTCGCGGTTGAGGATGGCGTCGCGCAGCGTGCCACCGCCCACGGCTGTGAGGCAGGCGATGAAGATGAAGCCCACGACGTCAAGCTGCGACCGGCTGGCCGCCAGCGCACCGGTCAGCGCGAAGACAAGGACCGAGGCGTAGTCAAGCCCGTCCAGCAGGGTAAAGGCGGCAGGCCCGGTCATCGAGCCGGCCGTGCGCTGGGCTTGAAGGGTGCCATGCCGGCACGGGCCAGTTCGTCGGCGCGTTCGTTCTCGGCGTGGCCGGCGTGGCCCTTGATCCAGCGCCAGGTGACGGTGTGGCGGGCTTGGGCGGCATCAAGCCGCTGCCAAAGCTCGACATTCTTGACCGGCGGGCCCCCGGCGGTGCGCCAGCCCTTGCGTTTCCAGCCGGCAATCCACTCGGTGATGCCGTTCTTCACATAGGCGCTGTCAGTGATGATGGTGATCTCGCTTGGCCGCGCCAGAGCCTCGAGCGCCGAGATCGCGGCCATCAGCTCCATCCGGTTGTTGGTGGTCAGCGCCTCGCCGCCCTGCAGGGTGCGCTCTTTCATGACGATGCCACCCTCGCGCGCCAGCATCAGGACGCCCCAGCCCCCGGGGCCGGGGTTTCCGGAACAGGCACCGTCGGTATAGGCGAAAAGTTCGGGCATCGGCGTCAGACCTGCAACGGAATGGCAAGGCAGCCCAGCACGACCACGGTCAGCATCACCCGCAGCCGCAGCCACCAGGCAGGTGCCAGGCCCCAGGCGGTGAACATGACGTCCAGCAAGAGGAGCCCGGTAAAACCTGCCGCAAGGAAGATGATGGAATTGGCCGAGGCATCGGTCACGGTGAAGAACGCCCAAAGCGCCGGGATGACGGACAGCGTATAGGCAAACCCCGCCTCGCGGCCTTCGGCCTTGGTGGCAAAGCCCCAGAGCACACCGGACATGAAGGAAAGGATGATCGTGCCGTAGGTCAGCCCGACATAGGTTCCAAGGAACATTGGCGAAAGAAACTGCCCCGCCCAGGCCGAAAGCTCCGGCGACAGGTGCGTGGCGGCAGACCACAGGAAAGGGATCAGCCCGGCAAGGCCAAGCAGGAGGGCAGAGCGGGGTATCTGGGTCATCGGGTCAATGTCTCGATCAGGGCGGCAAGGCGCTTGGCCCGGGTGGCGGGGGTCCTGGCGGTGTAGATCTGGTAGAGCAGGCCACGCCGCTTTCCGGGGGTCAGCCCCTCCCAGGGGCCAAGCGCACCAGAGGCCAGCAGGGCAGCGGCGATGTCGTCGGGCAGGTCGACACGGTTATCCGGAGCGGGGCGAAGCCGGACTTCCACCTCCTCGCCAGGCGCGATGCCGATACGGTCAAGCAGGCTTTGGCCGGCCCAGAGGAAAACCCCCTCGACCACGGGCGCGCGCGTGGGCGCAAGGTTGACCGGGTGGTCGTTGATTTCACCCTCGACCCGCTTTGCCGGGGCCAGCGCCAGCGCCACATCGGGCGGAAGTCTCAGGATGGTATAGGTCGCCTTGCCCCAGACCATTGGCTCGATCCGCGCGAAGAAGGTGATGAACTCGCTCATGCCGCCCGATCTAGCGCGCCGGGCGAAGCGTGGCCAGCCCGAAGGAGGCCAACGGTCAGGACGCGGTCGAAGCCTGGGTCACGCGCGTTCGAACGCCAGCCGGGCGCCGAGGGCGGCAAAGCTGGCGGCAAAGGCGCGGCGCATCCAGGTCAGGACGCGGGGCGAGGACAGGATGGCCCGGCGGCTGGTGGCGGCCAAGGCGACGTAGATCAGGAAGGTGGCGAAGGTCATCGCGGTAAAGCCGGCGCCAAGGGTGACCAGCGGCACAAGTGAGGAAGTTTCGGCCGGAAGGAACTGCGGGAGGAACGCCACGAAGAAAAGCGGCAGCTTCGGATTCAGGATGTTCAGCACGATCCCGCGCCAGACGAGTGACAGGGCAGGCCCGCCCTCGGCCGCCTCGATCGCCAGGGCGCCGCGCGATTGCAGCACGGCCCAGGCCATCCAGAGGAGGTAGAGGACGCCAAGAAACTTGATGGTCTGGAACAGCACGGCCGAGGTGTGCAGCACTGCCGCCAGCCCGGCCATTGCGACGATCATGTGCAGCACGGTGGCGATGGTGCAGCCGACCACGGCCCAGAGCCCGGCCCGAATCCCGCCCCCAAGGGTGACGGACAGGGTGTAGACCACGCCGATCCCGGGGGTGATGCAGACGATGAAGGCGGTCAGCAGGAACTCGGGTGACATGGGGGGCTCCTCAGGCGGGTTCGCGAAGGATGCGGGGGACCTTGAATTCGATATCCTCGACAGCTGTTTCGACGAGTTCGACCGTCACCGTGAACCTCCCGCGGAAAGCGTCGATCACTTCGTTCACCAGCACCTCCGGGGCAGAGGCTCCGGCCGTCAGGCCAATGGCGCGGACCGTGGCAAGCGCGCGCCAGTCGATGTCGGCTGCCCGCTGAATCAGCATGGAATAGCCGCAGCCGGCGGTGCTGCCCACCTCGACCAGGCGCTTGGAGTTTGACGAGTTCGGTGCCCCGATCACCAGCAGCGCGTCGATCTTGGGCGCCACGGCCTTGACGGCGGCCTGCCGGTTGGTGGTGGCATAGCAGATGTCGTCATGGGCGGGAGCGATGATCGCCGGAAACCGCGCCTTCAGGGCCGCGGCGATTTCGGCGGTGTCATCGACCGACAGGGTGGTCTGGGTGATGAAGGCCAGTCGCGCCGGATCGCGCACCTGCAGCCGCGCCACGTCGGCGACGGTTTCAACCAGCAGCACCTCTCCCGGCGGCAGTTGGCCCATCGTGCCCACCGTCTCGGGATGGCCGTCATGGCCGATGTAGATCATCTGCGTCCCGGCCTCATGGTGCCGCGCCGCCTCGTTATGCACCTTGGTGACGAGGGGGCAGGTGGCGTCCACCGCAATCATCTGCCGGCGCCCTGCCTCGGCGGGGACGGACTTGGGGACCCCATGGGCGGAAAAGACAACCGGACGGTCGTCCGGGCAGTCGTCCAGCTCTTCGACGAAAATCGCGCCTTGCGCGCGCAGCGCGTCGACCACGAACTTGTTGTGCACGATCTCGTGCCGGACATAGACCGGCGCGCCCCATTTCTGGATCGCCATCTCGACGATCTTGATCGCGCGGTCCACTCCGGCGCAAAAACCGCGCGGGGCGGCAAGGTAGAGGGTCAGGGGAGGAAGCAGAGTCATGGCGATCCGGGGTTTTGGCAGAAGCTAGGGCCTGCGCGCCGCAACGTCCAGCCGCGACTGCAGGGTCACCCCACCGCCGCGCTGGTGGCAAGGGCAAGTACGACGTACCGGCCGGTCTTGGCGATGCTGACCAGAAGCAGGAAGACTGCAAAGGGCACACGCAGCAGTCCGGCCACGGCAACCAGCACGTCACCGCCCGGTGCCCAGGCCAGAAGCAGGGACCACAGCCCCCAGCGCTGGAACCACACTTCGGCCCGCGCCATCTGCACGGGCCGAATGGGAAAGCGCGGATGGTCGCGGTAATGACCAAGGCCCCGACCCATCGCATAAGTGACACAAGACCCCAGTATGTTGCCCAGCGAGGCGACCAGAATCAGCGTGGCCACCGGCCATCCCGCCACCTGCAGCGGAATGAACACGACTTCCGAATTGAACGGAATCGGGGTTGCGGCAAGCAGCGCCGCAAGGAACAGACCGACTAGGGCAATCACGCTGGGGCGAGTGCCGGTGTCACTTCACGTCGGCTGTGGCCGTTTCGTCCAGCATGGGCCGAGGCTCACGCGGGGGGCGGCCGATCACTTCGCGCAGCTCGTCCAGTTCGATGAAGTTGTCGGCCTGACGGCGCAACTCGTCTGCGATCATCGGTGGCTGGCTGCGGATGGTCGAGACGACCGAGACCCGGACCCCTTGCCGTTGCAGGCTTTCGACCAGGGGCCGAAAATCGCCATCGCCGGAAAACAGCACCACATGATCCACGCGGTTGGCCAGCTCCATCGCATCGACGCAAAGCTCGATGTCCATGTTGCCCTTGACCTTCCGGCGACCCTGGCTGTCGGTGTATTCCTTGGCCGGTTTCGTCCGCATGGTGAAGCCGTTGTAGTGCAGCCAGTCGACCAGCGGACGGATCGGGGAATATTCCTCGTTCTCAAGCAGGGCGGTGTAGTAGAACGCGCGCAGCAGTTTCCCGCGCCGCATGAACTCCATCCGCAAGAGCTTGTAGTCTATGTCGAAACCAAGCGCCTTCGCGGCTGCATAAAGATTCGAACCATCAATGAACAGCGCAAGCCGTTCGTCCTTATAAAACATTGTTTTCGACCCCATCAAAGTGCTGCATCGAACGAACTTCCGTGTCTGGACCACGTGTTGTAGAGGGGTTCGTCAACCAGCCATCCGTGAATATCAGGCGGAATTGGAAGCATTCAAGTGAGGTTAAGGAACATTCGCGTGCGGTTTGAAGATTCTCGGCAAGCACTGGTTGCACTCGGCGCAAATCTGCCGTTCGATGGGCGCATGCCCGCCGGGACGCTGCGCGCTGCGATTGGGGCGCTTGCGGAAGAAGGCCTTTGCGTCCTTGCACTTAGCAGACTTTACGCCACGCCTTGCTTTCCCGCAGGGACAGGGCCGGACTATGTGAACGCGGCAGCCGTGCTGGAGTGCGGGAATGATGTTGACCTTGCGTCAATTCTGGCGGCTCTCCACCGGGTGGAGGCGCGCTTTGGCCGTGAGCGGGTGCAACGGTGGGGAATGCGCACTCTGGACATCGATCTGCTTGCGCTGGGCGATTCGGTTTTGCCGGATGCCGACACGCAGGACAGCTGGCGTGGCCTTGCCCCCGAAGCGCAGATCCGCACCACACCGGACCGGCTGATCCTGCCCCACCCAAGGCTGCAGGATCGGGCCTTTGTGCTGGTGCCCCTGGCCGATGTGGCGCCTGACTGGGTGCATCCCCGCACCGGGTTGAGCGTGCGGCAGATGCTGGAGTCGTTGCCCCGTGCAGATCGAGACGCAGTGGAACCGCTTTGAATTGCGCCGATTCAACGCTTGTCAAGGGATTTGCAAGCGCCTACATAGGCCCCTTCCAGCTAAGCTTCCGGATTGGAGTTGCCCATGGCCCGCGTGACGGTCGAAGATTGCGTTGACAAGGTTCCGAACCGGTTCGAACTGGTGATGCTCGCCGCCCACCGGGCGCGCGAGATCCAGTCCGGCTCGCCCATCACCATCGACCGGGACAACGACAAGAACCCTGTCGTCGCCCTGCGCGAAATTGCCGACGAAACCCAGTCGGCCGAAGTCCTGCGCGAGCGGATGATCGAAAGCCACCAGACCCAGATCGAGGTCGATGAGCCTGAAGATGACCAGATGGCACTTCTGATGGGCGGCGAGATGGACCGTCCGATGGTGGATGACATGTCGGAAGAGAAGCTTCTCCGCGCGCTCATGGAAGCCCAGGGCGAACTTTAAGGGCGAAGGCCCGTCAGCGGGGCGGTGATGATCGACGTCGAAGACCTCATCGCCCTGGTTCGAAACTACAACCCGCGCAGCAATGCTGACCTGATCCGCAGGGCATACGCCTACGGCTACAAGATGCATGACGGGCAGATGCGCAAGTCGGGTGAGCCCTATTTCACCCACCCCGTCGCTGTCGCCGCCATCCTGACGGAACAGCGGCTGGATGATGCGACCATCGTCACCGCCCTTCTGCACGACACGATCGAGGATACCCGCTCGACCTATGCCGAGCTGTCCGGCCTCTTCGGCGAAGAGGTGGCGGAACTGGTCGATGGCGTGACGAAGCTGACCAACCTGCAGCTTTCCAGCACCGAAAGCCAGCAGGCCGAGAACTTCCGCAAGCTTTTCATGGCGATGAGCCGGGATCTGCGCGTGATCCTCGTCAAGCTGGGCGACCGGCTGCACAACATGCGCACCATCCGCAGCATGACGCCGGAAAAGCAGGCCCAGAAGGCCCGCGAGACGATGGAGATCTTCGCCCCCCTCGCTGGCCGCATGGGAATGCAGTGGATGCGCGAGGAGTTGGAGGATCTGTCCTTCAAGGTCCTGAACTCCGAGGCGCGCAACTCCATCCTGCGGCGGTTCCTGACCTTGCAGAAGGAATCCGGCGACGTGGTCCACAAGATCACCGCCGACATCCACCATGAGCTGGAAAAGGCCGGGCTTGAGGCTGACGTGTTCGGCCGCGCGAAAAAGCCCTACTCGATCTGGCGCAAGATGCAGGAGAAGGATCTGGCCTTCAGCCGGCTTTCCGACATCTACGGCTTTCGCGTCATCTGCGGGTCGGTGGCCGACTGCTACCGCATCCTTGGCGTGATCCACCAGCGCTGGCGCGCCGTGCCGGGGCGGTTCAAGGACTACATCAGCCAGCCCAAGAACAACGGCTACCGCTCGATCCACACGACTGTAAGCGGGCGGGACGGCAAGCGGGTGGAGGTGCAGATCCGCACGAAGGAAATGCACGAGGTCGCCGAAGCCGGCGTCGCCGCGCATTGGTCCTACCGCGAAGGCGTCCGTGCCCGGAACCCCTTTGCCGTCGACCCGGCCAAGTGGATCGCCACCCTGACGGAGCGGCTGGACGAAGGGGATACGGACGAGTTTCTCGAAAACGTGAAGCTTGAGATGTATTCCGACCAGGTCTTCTGCTTCACGCCCAAGGGCGACGTGATCCAGTTGCCCCGTGGCGCGACGCCCCTCGATTACGCCTATGCGATCCACACGCGGATCGGGAACTCCTGCGTTTCGGCCAAGATCGACGGCATCCGCGTGCCGCTCTGGACCCGGCTCAAGAACGGCCAGTCGGTAGAGATCATCACCGCGGAAGGCCAACGCCCGCAATCGTCCTGGATCGACATCGTCACGACGGGCCGCGCCAAGGCCGCGATCCGTCGCAGCCTGCGGGAAGAAGACCGCGGCCGCTTCGTCAAGCTTGGTCAGGAACTGGCGCGGGCCGCCTTTGACCACGTCGGCAAGAAGGCCACGGACAAGGCGCTGCGCACGGCCGCGAAGATGCTGGGCCTCTCGGACGAGAACGACCTTCTCGCCCGCCTCGGCTCGGCCGAACTGCCCGCCCGCCGGGTGGTGGAGACCCTGTATCCCGACCTTGCCCAGGCCGTCGCCGAAGAGGTGGACGCCAAACGCCCGGTCATCGGCCTTACCGCCGACCAGACCTTCAAGCGCGCCCAGTGCTGCCAACCGGTCCCGGGTGAACGCATCGTCGGCATCACCTATCGCGGGCAGGGTGTCGTGGTCCATGCCATCGACTGCCCCGCGCTGGAAGAGTTCGAGGAACAGACCCAGCGCTGGGTCGACCTGCACTGGCAGGCCGGGCGCCATGCCCCGGTGTTCACGATCTCGCTTGATGTCACGATCTCGAACGACTCGGGCGTGCTTGGGCGCATCTGCACCTTGATTGGCGAGCAGAAGGCCAATATCTCGGACCTGCGGTTCACGGATCGCAAACCTGATTTCTACCGCCTTATCATTGACGTGGACCTGCGCGATGTTGAACATCTGCATATGGTCATGACCGCGCTAGAGGCAGAGACGGACGTGGCGCAGATCTCGCGTCATCGGGATTTGACCAAGCGGCCGTAAGGCTGCAAATCGGGCATCTCGCCCAGGGCTGAGGGGCGACGGGTGGTTTTCAAGCGCAGGGACAGGTTGGGCTGGTTTGCGTGGTTGCGCGAACAGATCTACCCGCGCGGTGGGTTCAAGCGGGCCATCCGCTATGTCATCCACCGGATGCGGAGGCTGCCGGATCAGCCGCACCGTGTCGCGCGCGGGGTCTTTGCCGGGTCCTTCATCGGGTTCCTGCCGCTGCCGGGTCTGCAGTTCCTTGCCGCCTGGGGCGCTGCACGGCTCGCGCGGGGCAACGTGCTGGCGGCCCTCTTGGCCACCTTCAACACCAATCCGGTGACAACGCCGTTCTTCGCGGTGCTGGCCATGACCCTGGGCCACTGGATGCTGGGGATCGAGGCGCCGCTCAATCCCGAATACATCGGAAAGGCCTTTGGTCACGCGGGGCGCGACCTGTGGTTCAACTTCATGGCGCTCTTTGGCCCCGAAAACGCGCGCTGGGATGGGCTTGTCCAGTTCTGGCAGGAAATCTATCTGCCCTACTTCATCGGGGCGCTTGGCCCGGCACTCCTGATCAGCCTCGTGTCCTACTATGTGACCATTCCGCTGGTCGAAGCCTATCAGAAGGCCCGCGCCGCCACCGCGCAGGAACGGGGCGAACGCCGCGTCCGAATGCGGGCAAAGCTGGCAGAGGCGGCCAGCAAGCTGAAACGTCGCAGTGACGAGCCGGGCGATGAGGTTGAAGACGACGGTCCCGGCGCACCTTGACGCTTTGGTCCGCCTTGAGGGAGGGAACATGATGACACATCCGATCCATTCGCCGCGCCGTCTTCGTCTTGGGGTCAACATCGACCACGTCGCCACCGTCCGCAACGCGCGCGGCTCGGCCTGGCCTGATCCCTTGCGCGCCGCCCTGCTGGCCGAGGCTTCAGGTGCCGATGGCATCACCGCCCATCTGCGGGAGGACCGCCGCCACATCCGCGATGCCGATATCGAAGCGCTGATGGCCGGCATCTCGATTCCGCTGAACTTCGAATGTGCCGCCACCGCCGAGATGCAGGCGATCATCCTGCGCCACCGCCCCCACGCCGTCTGCCTCGTGCCGGAAAAGCGTGAGGAGCGGACCACGGAGGGCGGCCTTGACGTCGCCTCCGACCAGAACCGGCTGACCGACTACATCACCCCCCTGCGTGAGGCGGGCTGCCGCGTCAGCATGTTCATCAGCCACGACCCCCGCCAGATCGAGGCGTCGGCCCGGATCGGTGCAGCCGTGGTGGAGCTGCACACCGGACTTTACTCCGACCTTCTGGCCGAAGGACACGCCGAACTGGCCGAACGCGAACTGGAAGCCCTGCGCAAGGGTGCGGAACGGGCCGCCGCAGCGGGGCTTGAAGTTCACGCCGGCCATGGGCTGACCTATGACAATGTCGAACCCATCGCCGCGATCCCCGAGGTGATGGAACTGAACATCGGTCATTTCCTCGTCGGCGAATCGATCTTCCGGGGCCTTGGCCCGGCCATCGAAGAGATGCGCCGCCGGATGGATGTGGCGCTTTCATGAGCCTTTGGGCTGCAGACCTGTCTGGCAGTGACGGTGGCGGCACATGATCCTCGGCATCGGCACCGACCTTGCGAACATCGACCGGATCGAGGCAACGCTCGCCCGGTTCGGTGACCGCTTCCGCAATCGCGTCTTCACCGAGCGTGAGCAGCGCAAGGCCGAGGGGCGACCCCGCGCCGTTGCGGCAACCTATGCCAAGCGCTGGGCGGCCAAGGAGGCCTGCTCCAAGGCGCTGGGGACCGGGTTGCGGATGGGGATTTCCTGGAAGGACATGGCGGTGACAAACCTGCGCTCGGGCCAGCCTGTCATGCACGTCACCGGCTGGGCCGCCGAACGTCTGCGCGCGATGACGCCAGACGGGCATGAAGCGGTGATCCACGTCACGCTGACGGATGACCACCCTTGGGCCCAGGCCTTCGTGGTGATCGAGGCGCGGCCGATCCAGCCTGCACCATAGGCTCGCAAAGTGGTTACCGATTCCCTAAGGGAAAACGCAACCCTTTGATACGACGGCATTCCGCAGACTGTCCCGGGCAGGGACAATCCCAACCATCGCCCATCCCCGACCGCTCCACCTTGACTCCTCCCGACGCTTGCCCGCAAGAAGCGCGGGATCAAGGGCAAGGAACGGATACATCATGGCGAAGGACAAGGCCGAAGGCGGCATCCTCGAGACGATCAAGACC
>JANPJZ010000081.1:0-18995 GCA_031425795.1 Rhodobacter sp.
GCGGGGCCTGCCGCTGGTGGCGGTGAACCACCTTGCCGGCCATGCGCTTACCCCCCGGTTGACCGACGGCACCGCTTTTCCCTACCTGATGCTCCTCGTCTCTGGCGGGCATTGCCAGTTCTTGCTGGTTGAAGCCGTCGACCGCTTTCGCCGCCTTGGAGGCACGATCGACGATGCCCCGGGCGAGGCATTCGACAAGACCGCCAGGCTTCTTGGCCTGCCTCAGCCCGGCGGTCCGGCGGTGGAAACCGAGGCTGCGCTTGGCAATTCCCGGCGCTTCGCCTTTCCCCGGCCCCTCCTGGACCGGGGCGGCTGCGACATGTCCTTTTCCGGCCTGAAGACCGCGCTCCTGCGCGCCCGCGACGCTTTGGTGACCGAAAAGGGCGGCATCACCGTGCAGGACCGCCGTGACCTCTGCGCCAGCTTTCAGGCTGCGGTGGCCGAGGTGCTTGCCATCAAGACCGACCGCGCGCTTGCCCTTGCGGGGACGGTGACCGCCCTTGCCGTCGCAGGCGGTGTGGCCGCCAACAGCGCCATCCGCGCTGGGCTGGAGGCGGTTGCCGCCCGCCACGACACCCCCTTCCTCGCCCCGCCTCTGCGGCTTTGCACCGACAACGCCGCGATGATCGCCTGGGCGGGGATTGAGCGGATGCAGGCCGGTCTGGTCACCGAACCGGGCTTCGTCGCCCGCCCGCGCTGGCCGCTGGACGACACCTCGCCGACCATGCTGGGATCGGGAAAGAAGGGGGCCAAGGCGTGATCGGCATAGTCGGCGCAGGGGCCTTCGGCACCGCGTTGGCGGTCGCGCTGGCAAAGGGCGGCCACGAGGTCCGCCTCTGGGCGCGCGACCCGGCACAGGTCCTGGCGATGCAGGACACCCGCCGGAACGAACCGGCCCTTCCCGGCGTAGCCTTGCCGGCAAGCCTCTCGATCTGTTCAGAAATATCGCAGGTCTGCGGGGGAAGGGCCCTCCTCCTCGCCACCCCGATGCAAGCGCTCGGGGTTCTTCTGGACCAATGGCCCCAGATCGGCCTTTCCCAGCCGCTCGTCGCCTGCTGCAAAGGCGTTGACCTGGCCACACTGCGCGGCCCCGTCGCATTGATCGAGGCCCGCCGTCCCGGGGCAACCGCCGCCGTCCTCACCGGTCCCAGTTTCGCGGCTGACATCGCACAAGGCCTGCCCACTGCTCTTACCCTTGCGGTGGCGGGTGATGGCGAGGCGCTGCAGGACCTCCTCTCCACCCCCACCCTCCGCCTCTACCGGACCGATGATGTCCGTGGTGCCGAACTTGGCGGCGCCCTGAAGAACGTCATAGCCATTGCCGCAGGCACCGTCATCGGCGCCGGTCTGGGCGACAGCGCCCGCGCTGCGCTGATGACGCGGGGCTACGCCGAGATGGTCCGCCTCGCCGAGGCCTTGGGCGCGCGGGCCGAGACATTGGCGGGGCTGTCAGGCCTTGGCGATCTGGTATTGACCTGCACCTCGGATCAGTCCCGCAATTTCCGCTACGGCTGCGCCTTGGGCCGGGGCGAGGCCTTCGATCCCCGGATCACGGTCGAGGGCGTCGCCACCGCCCGCGCCGTCCGGGCGCTGGCCGAGGGAATGGGCATCGAAATGCCGATCACCGCGATGGTCGACGCCCTTGCCTCGGGGCGGACCAGCCTTGAAGATGCCATCGGCCAGCTGATGCGCCGGCCCCTCAAACAGGAATGACCATGCGCTTTGCCCTGATCTGCCTCGACAAGCCCAACGCCCTGCAAACCCGCGTCGAGAACCGGGCTGCCCATCTGGAGCATATCCAGACCACCGGCGTGGTAGAGCAGGCCGGCCCCTTCATCGACGCGGCGGGTCAGATGTGCGGGAGCCTGATCGTGCTGGGCGTTGGCACCCGGGCCGAGGCGGAAGCCTGGGCGGCTGCGGACCCCTATGCAAAGGCGGGGCTGTTCGCCTCGGTGATGATCCAGGAATGGAAGAAGGTGATCGGATGAACCGCTGGCTTTTCAAGTCCGAACCCGACGTCTGGGGCTGGGACCACCAGGTCGCCAAGGGCGATGAGGGGGAGGAATGGCACGGGGTGCGCAACTATCAGGCCCGCAACAACATGCGGGCGATGAAGGTGGGGGACCTTGGGTTCTTCTATCACTCCAACATCGGGAAAGAGGTCGTCGGGATCGTCGAGGTCTGCCGCGAAAGCGCGCCTGATTCCACCACGGACGATCCGCGCTGGGACTGCGTCTGGATCAAGGCGGTGCGGCCGTTCAAGCGGGGGGTCACGCTAGAGGAGTGCAAGGTCCAGCCGGGGCTGGAGAAGATGGTCCTGATCAACAACTCCCGCCTGTCGGTGCAGCCGGTCAGCCCGGAGGAATGGGACATCGTCTGCCGGATGGGGGGCGTGGAGCCCTGAGTGTCCCGGGCAGGGACATTTCCAGAAACTTTATGATTCAATGGCTTGCTATCGGGTTTTTACGTTTTGGCAAGGTTTGCAGCCGGTAGTTACGCGTCGCTTCAGCTTGCTTGCCCCAAGGCATCGATCGCGGAAGCGAGGCGAAGCACATCTGCGGCATAGAAACCGGCTGCGTTGATGCAGTTCGTTTCCAGCAGAAACAGCCCGTCGGCGGTTCGGCAGACATCCATCACATAGGCCGTGGCGTAACCGGGATTGAGGGTGGTCATCGAGCGGGCGAAGGACGCGGCATCCTCGTCAATCTCGTTTCGGTACACCACCCGGCTGCCTTCCCTGTAAAGCGAGACAGTCACGATCTCGTCCCGGACAACCCAGACCCGCCATTCTTTCTGAATGCGAACCGGAGGGCAGAGCATCAGGAGCGTGTCGTGGCGGAGGGAGCCGCGGGGCAGGTCCTCGGCCGGCAGGGCCAGGACCTTTCGCGCGATTTCCAGGATTTCGGCGGTGGATTTGACTGTCCCTGCAAGTTCCTTGCTGTCCTCGACCGGGCGGAGGAACCAGAGGGCGTCGGGGTCATCGAGGCGGTCAGGAAGCTCGGCCAAGGTGGCAAGGGTGGCCCCGGGGCCGTTCAGAAGGTAGGGGTGCCAGACCGCCTCATGCAGGAACGGGCGAAGCTTGAACACGCCAGGCTGCAGGTGATGCGCCTTGGCGTAGCGCCAGAGCGAATAGGCCCCGAAGAGAACGATGGAGTAGGGGTCGGCAATCTGCGGTTTGGGGAGAAGATCGCCCGTAAAGGGGACGACCTTGTGCCAGGAGTAGGAAATACCAAGCCGGTCCAGCGCCGCTGCCAGTTTGGCGGTGTCTTCAAAGTCCTGCAGAATCCATTGCATGGCGGCACTCGACAATTGCCGTGCCGCTATAGCAGTTTGTCGGAAAGGGCGGAGAAAAGAATGGGGGGCCCTGTACCCCTACAGGACCCCCCACCCAACCCACGCGCACACCCCGAGCACCGCGTGATATCGTAAAGGGTCCTGGGCGTACTGCCCTGACCACTTACCAATAGCCGGTTGCGGAGATCCTGGCAAAGCCGAAGCACGTTGCATTTAGGGCAAATGCCGTCAGTTGCGCCGGTCAGGAAGAAGGAAGGCAGCGAGGCCGAGGAGGGGCAGGAAGGCGCAGATCTTGTAGACCGCGACGATGCCCCAGTGATCAGCCAGCACGCCAAGCCCGGCAGCCCCAAGGGCGGCGAAGCCGAAGGCGAGGCCGAAGAGCAGGCCCGCCACCATCCCGGTGCGTTGCGGCATCAGATCCTGGGCGTAGACGACCATCGCGGGGAAAGCCGATGCGAGGATCAGCCCGGCCAGCGACACCACGATGACCGAGGGCACCAGCGGCAGCCAGGGCACCAGAAGCGTGAAGGGCAGAGTGCCAAGGATCGACCACAGGATGACGCGCCGCCGACCGATTCGGTCACCGATCGGGCCGCCGATGATCGTCCCCACGGCGACAGCCAGCAGGAAGATGAACAGGCACAGCTGCGACTGATAGACGGTGAGGCCGTAATGCTCGATCAGGTAGAAGGTATAGTAGCTGGAGATGGAGACCGAATAGACGAACTTGGAGACCATCAGCACGATCAGGATGCCGATGCCAAGCCGGACCACGCCGGGGGGGACGGGCGCTGCTGCACGGGCGTTGGATTTGCGGGCCAGCGCGCGGGCGGCACCCACGGCGGTGAACCAGCGCCCGACCCACCACAGCAGCACCATCCCGGCGACGGCCACGCCCGCAAACCATTCCAGCGAGAGCTGGCCACGCTCCATCACCACGAAGGCGGCGGCGAGGGGGCCGATGGCGGACCCGGCATTTCCGCCCACCTGGAACACCGACTGGGCGAAGCCGGGGCGCATTCCGGCAGCAAGACGGGCGATCCGCGAGGCCTCGGGGTGGAAGATCGAGGAGCCGAGGCCGATCATGGCGACGGACACCAACACGAAGCCGAAGCTGTCGGCATGGGCGAGGAGGATCAGGCCGACCCCGGTAGAGGCCATGCCGGCGGCCAAGGCGTAGGGGAGCGGTCGGCGGTCGGTGTAAAGCCCGATCAGCGGTTGCAGGATCGAGGCCGTGCCCTGGAAGACCAGCGTGATCAGCCCGATCTGCGAAAAGCTGAGGGCAAGGTTGTCCTTCAAAAGCGGATAGGCCGCCGGGATCAGCGACTGCATCAGATCATTCAGAAAATGCCCGAGGGACACTGCGAGGATGATCTGGACGACGGTGCCATCAGCACTCGTCCTTGGGGTGTCGGGATTTGCGGACATATCGGTTTTCAGCACCTGTGGGGCGGGTCAACATGACCCGCCCGTCAGGCAAAGACAATGTCCGCCAGCGGCAGATCAGCCGTAGACCTTCTCTTTTCCGAAATGCTTGACCAGGAGATAGTAGAACACGGCCCGGAACTTGTTGCGCTCGGACTTGCCGTAGGTCTCGACGGCGGCGTGGATGCCCTCCATCAGGCTGGGGCCGTCCTTGAGGCCAAGCTTCTTGACCAGGAAGTTCGCCTTGATCCGCTCCAGCTCGTCCTTGTCGGAGGCGGCCACGGTCTGCGCGTCGTTGTCGTAGATCGACGGGCCGCAGCCGATCGTGACCTTGGTCAGGAGTGCCAGGTCCGGTGCCATCTTGCACTTGGTCTTCAGGTCGTCCGCATACTTCGCGATGAGTTCGTCGCGCTTACCCATGGTATCCCTCGTCCGTTACACGTCTGCCTTTGTGGCAAGACTGTGGCAGATTACGAAAACGAAGCGAAACGGCAACGGGAAAGATGAGGACGCGTTCCCCGCAACCCGGGAAGGTTGCGGGGACGGTGAGCGTCAGTAGCGGTAATGCTCGGGCTTGAAGGGGCCTTCGGGCTTGACGCCGATGTAGGCGGCCTGATCGGGCTTGAGCTGGGTCAGCTTGACGCCGATCTTCTTCAGGTGCAGGCGGGCGACCTTTTCGTCCAGTGCCTTGGGCAGGATGTAGACGCCCGGGGCGTAGTCTGCGGTCTTGGTCCAAAGCTCGATCTGGGCGAGCACCTGGTTGGTGAAGCTGGCCGACATTACGAAGGAAGGGTGGCCGGTGGCATTGCCAAGGTTCAGAAGCCGCCCTTCGGACAGAAGGATGATCCGGTTGCCCGAGGGCATCTCGATCATGTCGACCTGTTCCTTGATGTTCGTCCACTTGTGATTCTTCAGCGCTGCGACCTGGATCTCGTTGTCGAAGTGGCCGATGTTGCCGACGATGGCCATGTCCTTCATCGCGCGCAGATGCTCGATCCGGATCACGTCCTTGTTGCCGGTGGTGGTGATGAAGATGTCGGCGGTGGCCATTTCATCTTCGAGGAGCGTGACCTCGTAGCCGTCCATCGCGGCTTGCAGTGCGCAGATCGGGTCGACCTCGGTCACCTTCACCCGCGCGCCGGCACCACGGAGCGAGGCGGCGGAGCCCTTGCCCACGTCGCCGTAACCGCAGACAACGGCGACCTTGCCGGCCATCATCGTGTCGGTCGCGCGGCGGATGCCGTCGACGAGCGATTCCTTGCAGCCATACTTGTTGTCGAACTTCGACTTGGTGACAGAGTCGTTGACGTTGATCGCCGGGAAGGGAAGCTGGCCGTTCTTGTGCAGTTCGTACAGACGGTGGACGCCGGTGGTGGTCTCTTCCGAAACGCCCTTGATCGCGGCGCGGGTCTTCGTGAAGAAACCGGGGGTTTCCTTCATCCGCTTGGCGATCTGCAGCTTGATGACTTCCTCTTCTTCGGACTGCGGAACCGCCAGTATCTCTTCCCCTGCCTCGGCCCGCGCGCCCAACAGGACATAAAGCGTGGCGTCGCCACCGTCATCCAGGATCATGTTCGCGCCTTCCGGGAACATGAAGGACCGGTCGAGGTAATCCCAATGCTCGGTCAGGGTCTGGCCCTTGATTGCGAAGACCGGGACGCCAGCGGCGGCAATCGCGGCAGCGGCGTGGTCTTGCGTCGAGAAGATGTTGCACGAGGCCCAGCGCACATCGGCGCCAAGGGCGGTCAGCGTTTCGATCAACGCGGCGGTCTGGATCGTCATGTGCAAGGAGCCGACGATGCGCGCGCCTTTAAGCGGCTGGGTCGGGCCGAACTCCTCACGGCAGGCCATGAGGCCGGGCATCTCGGTTTCGGCGATGGTCAGTTCCTTGCGACCAAATTCGGCCAGCGCGATATCCTTGACGATGTAATCCATGGCGTCCCTCGGTCCTGTCTGTCGTGTCAGGCGCGGCCATAGCAAATGTGGGACCGCATGACAACGCGACACGCTTGTCAAAGACATTAGGGTGTGGACTGTGTGGGCCAAGCTGATCGGGGAACCCATGACACGCCAACAGCACGACTGCGCCGTCGCCTTCTGTGTCGATGCGAACTACTTTTCCCTGTCGCTGTTCATGATCTGGCAGGTTGCCCATCACACTCCGAACCGGCAGTTCGATTTCGTGATCGCGACGCAGGATGACCTTGTGCTTCCGGACTGGACAGCGCCTTACGGGATAATCCTGCATAAGATCGGTCCCTTGCCGCCCGAGGCGGAGGCCGCTCGGTTCCACGGCTCGATGTCCACGGTGTTCCGAATTGCATTGGCGCGTGAGTTGGGCGACCGCTATCGCAGACTGATCTACATGGATTCGGACATGTTTGTTGAAGGCGGCGACTTCAACCGCCTGATGGAGATCGACCTTGGCCCGCATCCGATTGCGGCGACCCTTGACGTCTTCTTCTTTTACATCGCCGGACGTCACGCCGAGGAGTTTCGGTTGTCCGGTCTTCCGGCAATGCCCTATGCCAACACCGGCTTTCAGGTCATCGACACGAAGGCTTACCGCGAGCAGGACGTGGAACTGCGGAGTTACGAGGTCTGTCGCACGGCCCCTCCCGGGGCGATCGTGTTAGGCGATCAGTCGCTGACCAACCTTGCGCTGAGGGGAAAGTTTGCACAGCTTGCGCCGTGCTGGAACTGGCAGTTGGAGGGTCGATTTCCGCTGCTGTCTCTGAGATATCCGGTGTTTGTCCACCACTTCATCGGCAGGAAGAAGCCGAACACGGATCCGGGGTATCTGCATCCGGTGCGGTTCAATCAAGCCTATCGGGATTTCATGACCAGGCATGGCCTTGCTGATCTGGCCACGCTTCCACCGCTGAAACATCCTGCAGCCCTGTCCTTTCGGGACATTGCGCAATTTGCGATTGATCATGTCAGGGCAAGCCCGACCTTCAACGAGGCGATTGCCCGCCACCCTGATCCCTACCGCGCGATCTTGTGACGGTTGGCGATGGCGGGGCGCGCATGGCAAAGGATGTTGTCGGGGCGGAGGCTGGATCTGCTGGACCCCACGCCGATGGACATCGAGGTGGAGGACATCGCGCACGGCCTTGCCTTCGTCGCGCGTTGGAACGGGCAGACGCGTGGGGACTGGCCCTATTCGGTGGCCGAACACTCGCTGCTGGTGGAGGAAATCTTCGCCCGTGCCAATCCTGGCATCTCTGACCGCTGGCGGCTGGCGGCCCTGCTCCATGACGCGCCGGAATATGTGATCGGTGACATGATCAGTCCGGTAAAGGCGGCGGTCGGGCCGGGGTATGGCGAGCTTGACCTGCGGCTGACAGCGGCAATCCATTTGCGCTTTGGTCTGCCGACAGTGTTGCCCGCACCGATCAAGAAGGCGATCAAGGCGGCCGACAAGGTCTCGGCCTGGCTGGAGGCGGTGCGGATCGCGGGGTTTCAGGAGGCCGAGGCGGACAAGCTGTTCGGCAAGCCGGGGGCAGACGTGCTGCGGGGGCTGGAAATCAGGCTTCGCCCGCCGGCGGAGGCGCGGGCAGATTATGTGGCCCGGGTGCAGCTTTTGCTTGGGTAGGCAGCGTGACGGCCAGGGCGACGGTACATGGTCCACGGGGGAGACAGGTTGCCTCGCCATCGCTTGGCAATTGAGTGAAGGGGTGCTGGCGCCTTGGCGGGGAATGAAACGCGTCCCGAATTGGCCAGGCAAGGCAATCGGCAATCCGGGCAAAGAATTGCCTCGTGATTTGGAACGCATCACGCTTATCCGGACCGATTGCGGAGGGTTCAGGAGGGCCGCAAAAGGCTTCTGACGTATTTGAGCGCAAGATTGCCCGGACAGCAGCGCACCGCTGTCCGGGCCTTTTGGAAAGGGTGCGGAGCCGGTTCGGGGCCGGTGTCCGCCAGGATCAGATCGCCATGTCGTCCGGCTTCTTGCCTTTGGCCAAAGCTTCGGAGAACCAGCGGGGCTTGCGCCCACGGCCCGACCAGGTGTCCGACTTGTTCGCCGGATTTGCATACTTCGCCATCGAAGGCGTGCGCTTGCGCGTCGGTGCGGTGCCCGTCAGTTCGGCCAGCGAAAAGCCCTTCTTGCGGGCAATTTCCTCAAGTTCCGCAATGGCTTCCCGTTTGCGGCGATCCTCAAAGCCGGAGATGGCCTTGGCTACCTGCGATTGCAGATCCTTCAGGTCTTTCAGCGAAAGCTGATTCAGGTCGATACTCACACCAGTCCCCTATCAAAAAAATGGTGAAATGGGGATAGGCGCTTAATTTCGGAATTGCAACGAATTCCAATTCATTTGGGGCTGCGCTTGGCAAGAATGCGCTGGAGTGTCCGACGATGCATCGAAAGCCGGCGTGCGGTTTCGGAGACGTTCCGCTCGCACATCTCATAAACCCGCTGGATATGCTCCCATCTGACGCGGTCTGCCGACATCGGGTTATCGGGCGGCCGGGGCAGTGACTCGCCGGTAGCGAGCAGGGCACTTGTGACGTCATTCGCGTCGGCTGGTTTTGACAGATAGTCGATTGCACCGATCTTGACCGCCGCGACAGCGGTTGCAATTGCGCCATATCCGGTCAGCACGACGATGCGACAATCGGAGCGCTTTTCACGCAGCACTTCGATCACATCCAGCCCGTTGCCATCCTCCAAGCGCAGATCGACGACTGCATAGGCGGGCGGGTTGGCGATTGCCTTGGCCCGGCCCTCGGCCACGCTTTGCGCGGTATCGGTCACGAAGCCGCGCTTTTCCATCGCCTTGGCGAGGCGCTTTACGAAGGGTTCGTCATCATCGACCAGAAGCAGCGTGCGGTCCGCTCCCAAGTCCGCGCCGGTTTCGTCTGACATAGGACTTCCCTTTCCCCCGGCCGGGATCAATTGGAGGTTGCTTCGGCCCTAAGAAAGCAGGCAACTCCGTCGGCCATCTGGTCAGAAGTAACCTCACGCCGGAAAAAATCCACAAATCCCACGCCGGGGAGCATGAGATATGTGAATGTGGAGTGGTCCATCAGGTAAAGCTCGTCCTCGGAAGGCTGGCGGGCGTAAAACGTCTTGTAAGCTTGCGAGGCGGCTTTTACCTGATCTGCCGAGCCGGTCAGTGCAACCAGTTTTGGGTGCATGTTGGCTGCGTAATCAGCCAGCGCTTCGGGGGTATCCCTCTCGGGATCGATCGAGATGAAGACGGGCGTTACGTCAAGGCCGCGCGATTCCAGGATATCGACAGCCTCGGCGTTGCGGGCCATGTCGAAAGGGCAGACATCGGGGCAAAAGGTATAGCCGAAGTAGACAAGCGAGGGCTTGGCCAGAACCTCGGCATCGGTGACGGTCTCGCTGGCGGTATTGATCAGGGTGAATGGCCCGCCAATATCGCCACCTGCAACCTGCCCCTGGCGGCACTGCGCAAATTCGTCATCGGATTGGTTGAACTGGACATAGGCATAAAGCCCGCCAAGGAAGGCCAGGACAGCGGCAACGGCAACACTGGCATAAACTCTGGTCATCGATGGCCCCCGGCACTGGTTATCCCGCCGCATTGATCCCAGATGACGCGGGCCTTAACAATGGCAAACGCCCTTCAGGAAAGTCCCGGTCACAGAATGGTTACGGCAGGCATGATGCTTCCGATGGAGGAGGGGCGCAGCAACTGGATCAGGTTGCGCACGCTGATCCTGCTGCGCTGGATGGCCGTTGGGGGCCAGCTGGCCGCGATCTTCGTGGCCGACCGGGTCTACGGGATGCAGTTGCCGCTGGCGCTATGCTACCTTGCCGTCGCCGCGTCAGTCGTGGCAAACCTGTTTGCCGTCACCTTGTTTCCGGAAAACAGACGGCTGAGCGAGCGTGAAGCCTTTCTCACCCTGCTCTTCGACCTCGCGCAGCTGGCGTTTCTGGTGTTCCTGACCGGCGGGTTGACCAACCCCTTTGCGCTTCTCGTTCTCGCCCCGGTCACCATCTCGGCCAGCGCGCTGCGGTTGCGGTCTACGGTGACGCTTGGCGCCATCGCGATCGTGCTGGTATCGATCTCGGCCTTCTGGAACCGGCCGCTTCAGTTTGCCAGTGGCGAGGTCCTCGCGATCCCCCGGCTGTTCGAGTTCGGGTTCTGGATGTCGATCGTGATCGGCATCCTGTTCCTTGGCCTCTATTCACGCCGGGTATCAACCGAGATGCGGTCGATGTCGCAGGCGCTGCTGGCCACCCAGATGGCCTTGGCGCGTGAGCAGAAGCTGACCGACCTGGGCGGCGTGGTGGCGGCGGCAGCGCATGAGCTTGGCACGCCGCTTGCGACGATCAAGCTGGTCAGTGCCGAGTTGATGGCCGAACTGGCGGATCGGCCCGACCTGCAGGAAGACGCCCAGCTGATCCGGGATCAGGCCGACCGCTGCCGTGACATCCTGCGCGACATGGGACGCGCGGGGAAGGATGATCTCCACCTTCGGCAGGCCCCGCTGAGCGCCGCCCTGCGGGAAGCCGCCGAGCCGCACATGGCGCGCGGCAAACGGGTGGAGTTCAGCTTTGTCCCGGTGGATGGCAGCCCGGACCGCCAACCCACGATCCTGCGGCGACCGGAAATCATCCATGGTTTGCGCAACCTGGTGCAGAACGCCGTGGATTTCGCCCGCACGACCGTCTGGATCGAGGGCGAGTGGACCGACCGCACCGTCACCGTACGCATCATCGACGATGGCGAGGGCTTCCCGCCGAACGTGATCGGCCGGATCGGTGATCCCTTCGTGCGCTTTCGCCGCCAGGACCCGCAAGCCGAAGCGCGGCCGGGATATGAGGGGATGGGCCTGGGCCTCTTCATCGCCAAGACGCTCCTCGAACGCTCTGGCGCCGAGCTGACCTTTGCCAACGCAACCGATCCGTTCCTGCCGCCGGAGGACCGCCCGGAACGCTGCGGCGCTGTCGTCGAGGCGGTCTGGCCGATCGCCGACCTTGCGGTGGCACCGGGGGCGGCGCTGGGCCAGAACCGCAAAATCGAAAGCTGATGCGTTTGCCAGTCTGGCAGGCTTAATCCTCCGGCAGGCTTAACCGCTGATTAACATTTTTGATCCAATGCTTGAGGTATCCTGAGCGAAGGTGCCCCCTAGTGATGCCCGCATATTGGACAGCAGACTGGCCTGCAGACTGGATCGCCGCCCTTGGCCTGGTCCTGAGCGCGACCTGCGTGGCGCTGGCAAGCGTGATTGTCCTTGCGGTGCTGCAGTCCCGCACGGCACGCAGGCGCGGCAGCATCTTCGTATCCGACGCGCCTTCCACGGTCTTCCTCTTTGATGGCGACCGGCTGCTGGACGCCACGCCTGCCGCGCGCTCGCTTTTGCCCGGGGGGGAGGATCTGTGCGTCTGGCCCCGGTTGTTGCCACGCCTGCAGCCGATGTTTCCCGGCCTTGTCCAGATGCTGGACAGCTTGCCGCAGACCGGGACCGCAACTATCGCCTCGGCGCCGGACGTCACCCCGCCGATCCTGCTGCGGGGCGAGCATTTGACGGGACTGACCCGGCTGACCATGATCGACAATTCGGCCGAGCAGCGCCAAGGGTCCGGCGACAGCGCAGCGCAGGCGGCGCTGCAGCATGAGCTGGCGGGTCAGCGGGTGGTCCTGGCCCGTGCGCCGGTGCTGATGTGGCGTGAAGATGCCTCTGGCGCCGTGATTTGGGCGAACCATGCCTATCTCATCCGCGCGGCAGAACTCCTGCCGGCGGGGGAAGACCTGTCATGGCCGCTGCCGAAGCTGTTCAAGGAGGCTGCGGTGGCCACGGGCGGGTCAAAACGGGCGAAGCTGCAGATGCAGGGTGGGGCCGAGTGGTTCGATCTGGTGCGCGTGCCCCTGGGCGATCAGGTCCTGTGCTATGCCCTCACCGCCAATTCCGCCGTGCAGGCCGAAACCGCTCTGCGCGATTTCATGCAGACGCTGACCAAGACCTTCGCGGATCTGCCAATCGGTCTGGCAATCTTCGATCGCGCGCGGGTGCTGCAGCTTTTCAACCCCGCACTGGCCGATCTGACGGCGCTGGCCCCGGATTTCCTGATCTCGCGCCCCACGCTGTCGGCCGTGCTTGATGCGATGCGGGCCAAGGCGATGATCCCCGAGCCGAAGGATTACCGCAGCTGGCGCAAGCAGTTGGTGAAGCTTGAGGAAGAGGCCTCGATGGGCCTGTTCGAGGAAACCTGGAGCTTGCCGGGCGGTCAGACCTACCGGGTGATCGGACGGCCACATCCGAACGGGGCGCTGGCCTTCATGTTCGAGGACATCTCGACCGAGATGACCCAGACCCGCCGGTACCGGGCCGATCTGGAGCTTGGCCAGTCGGTGATTGACGCGGTGGATCAGGCGGTAGCGGTGTTTTCGCAAGGCGGGCAGCTGGTGATGTCGAACCTGGCCTATGCGCAGCTTTGGAACCACGATCCGGCGGTGCTGCTGTCAGATGCGGGGATCGGCACGCTGTGCCGCTGGTGGCGGGACCATTCCGCGCCAAGCCTCTTGTGGGACGACGCCACCGATTTCGTGACCACGCTGGGCGACCGCAGTCCTTGGGAGGGCGAGGTGAGGATGCTGGATGGGCGCCTGGTCAGCATCCGCTTTCGGCCGATGACCGGGGGGGCGACGCTGATCACCTTTCGTGCCAGCGGGTCCGATACCGGTGCGATACCCGAACCGGTGGCAGACCGCCTGCGTCTGGCCTGACGGCGCACCGCTGGCCTTGCGGTTGTGGCCGCCATGGCTAAGGTCAGCGCCATGGATGCCTCACCCCCCCTGACGCTCATCCTGCCGACCGAGGCGGACACCGCCGCCCTTGGTGCGCGGCTGGCCGGGCTGGCACAGCGGGGTGACTGCATCCTTTTGGAAGGGCCGATCGGGGCGGGGAAAAGCCACCTGGCCCGCGCCTTCATCCGTTCCCGCATGGGGCGGGAGGAGGACGTGCCCTCGCCCACCTTCACGCTGGTTCAGGTCTACGAGGCGGGCGGGGTCGAGATCTGGCATGCCGACCTTTACCGCCTGTCCCACCCGGACGAGGTGTGGGAACTTGGCCTGGACGAGGCCTTCCAGACCGCCATCTGCCTTGTGGAGTGGCCCGACCGCCTTGGCGCGCATCTGCCGCCAGGGGCGCTGCGCCTGAAGCTGGAGGCCTGGGGCGAGGGGCGGCGGGCGGTGCTGACGGGGGGACGCAGCGGCTTGCTGCGGGCATTGGCCGATGGTTGACCGAGCGACAGAGGCTACCGCCTTTCTGCAGCGCGCCGGTTGGGGCAGTGCCAACCGGCAGCACCTGGCCGGCGACGCTTCGGACCGGCGGTATGAGCGGTTGCGCGCGGGGTCCGCAACGGCGGTCTTCATGGACAACCCCCCCGGAGGCGCGGACGATCCGGCCGCCTTCGTCGCGATGGCCGCGCATCTGCGCTGCCTTGGCCTGTCCGCGCCGGAAGTGCGGGTAGCGGATCCAGGGGCCGGGTTCTTGCTGCTGGAGGACTTGGGCGACGACCTCTATACCCGCCTCCTTGACACCGAGCCCGCCCGGGAAGCCGAGCTTTACGCCGCCGCCGTCGATGTGCTTTTGCACCTGCAGACCGCCCCGCCCCCGTCCGGTCTGGCTGACCTTTCCGCGGTCGACT
Organism: Rhodobacter sp.; assembly: GCA_031425795.1. Lineage (GTDB taxonomy): Bacteria > Pseudomonadota > Alphaproteobacteria > Rhodobacterales > Rhodobacteraceae > Tabrizicola. Next base: position 14,348 of record JANPJZ010000081.1, read on the forward strand.
GGACCCAGGCCGCCGCCTTCGCGCTGGACTGGTATGCGTTTGCCGCCACCGGAGAAAAGCCCGATCCCAGGCCGTTCGCTGCTGCCCTTCAGGCCGCGATGCAGGCCCACGCAGACGGGCGCCGCGTGCTGATCCTGCGGGACTTTCACGCCGGAAACCTGCTTTGGCTGCCCGGCAGGGGCGGTCTTGCGCGGGTAGGGTTGCTGGATTTCCAGCTGGGGCAACTGGGGCAGCCGGGCTATGATCTTGTGTCGCTTCTCCAGGACGCCCGCCGCGATGTGGCGGCAGGGACCGAGATTGCGATGGTTGCGCGCTTTGCCGGTGCGTCAGGCATTGCCCCCGACGTTTTCGCCGCGCAATATGCCGTGCTGGGGGCACAGCGGGCCCTGCGCATCCTTGGCGTCTTTGCGCGGCTCTGCCTGGTGGGGGGCAAGCCCGGTTATGTGCCGCTGATCCCGCGTGTCTGGGGTCAGTTGCAGCAGAACCTGGCCCACCCGGCACTTGCCGACCTGCGCAGCGTCTGTGATGCCGTGCTTCCCGAACCCACCCCCGACATCCTGACCCGGATCCAGCGCCAATGTTCCCTTTCCCGCTGATGATCTTTGCCGCCGGCTTCGGCACCCGGATGGGCGCGCTGACAGCCGACCGGCCAAAGCCGCTGATCCCGGTAGCCGGGCGGGCGCTGATCGATCATGCGCTCGATACCGGCCAGGCAGCCGGGGCCGGTCGAGTGGTGGTGAACGTTCATTACCTTGCCGACCAGATCGAAGCGCATCTGGCCGGGCGCGGCGTGCTGATCAGCGACGAACGCGCGCGGATACTGGAGACCGGCGGGGGCCTGCGTGCCGCGCTGCCGCTGCTGGGCCCCGGCCCGGTGGCCGTGCTGAACAGCGATGGAGTCTGGACCGGGGCGAATCCGCTGGCGCAGCTTGCCAAGGCCTGGGACGCCGGGAAGATGGAGGCGCTTTTGCTGCTGCTTCCGGTAGAGAAGACCGTGGGCCACGGCATCAGGGCTGACTTTCGGCTGGACCCCACGGGCCGGATTTCGCGCGGGCAGGGCGGGGAGGATCAGGTCTACATCGGCGCGATGATCCTGCGGCCCGAGCGGCTCGCAACCGTGGCGGAAGACGTCTTTTCCCTCAACGAGCCATGGAACGAGATGATCGCGGCGGGGACGGCTTACGGGATTGTGCATCAAGGCGGCTGGTGCGACGTGGGCCGACCGGAAGGGATTGCCGAGGCAGAGCTGCTCCTGCACTCTGCCCGGCATGACTGACCCCTCCCCGAACCTGTTCGCCCTGCCGCCCGGCGTGGATTTTCCGGCCGAGCTTGTGGCTGGCCTTCTGCACCGCATGTCCGGTCAGCCGCCCGAGGCGCTGGCCCGCGTCACGCTGATCCTGAACACGCAGCGGATGCGCCGCCGGGTGACCGAGGCATTCCAGACCGGCGGCGCGCGTTTCCTGCCGCGCCTTTTGCTGGTGACCGATGTGGCGGCGCTGGCCAATGTGGCGCTGCCCGCCCCGGTGCCGCCCCTGCGGCGGCGGTTGGAGCTTTCGGTGCTGCTGGACGGCCTTCTGCAGACCAAAACGACGGCCTTCCCCCGCTCGGCGCTTTACGATCTGGCCGACAGTCTGGCCGCGCTGATGGACGAGATGCAGGGCGAAGGTGTGTCGGCGGACCGGATCGCCGGTCTGGACGTGGCTAACCATTCGGCCCATTGGGCGCGGACGCAGGCGTTTCTCGGGATCGTCTCGCAGGTGCTTGCCGATGACGCACCCGAGGGTGACGCCCGGCTGCGGCAGGCGGTGACTGCGCTGGCGGCCGGGTCGGCGAGCCTGCCACCCGCGAATCCGATGATCGTTGCAGGCTCTACCGGGTCACGCGGGACGACGGCCCTTCTGATGCAGGCCGTGGCGCGACAACCCCTGGGGGCGGTGGTGCTGCCGGGCTTCGACTTCGACCAGCCTGCCGCCGTCTGGGACAGCATGGATGACGCCCTGACCGCCGAGGACCATCCGCAATACCGCTTCCTTCCGGTGATGCAGGGGCTGGGAATCGGCCGCGAGGGTGTCCAGCGCTGGACAGAGGCCGAGGCCCCGTCGCCGGGGCGCAACCGGCTGATCTCGCTTTCGCTTCGCCCCGCGCCGATCACCGACCAGTGGCTGGCCGAGGGCCCGGAACTGCCTGACCTGCCGCCCGTCACCGCAGACCTGACGCTGATCGAAGCGCCCGGTGAACGGGCCGAGGCGCTGGCCATCGCGCTGATCCTGCGGGAGGCGGCCGAGACGGGGCAGCGCGCGGCTCTGGTGACGCCGGACCGCAACCTGACGCGGCGCGTGACGGCGGCGCTGGACCGCTGGGGCATCAGGCCCGATGACAGTGCCGGTCGCCCGCTGGCACTGTCCGCGCCGGGGCGGATGCTGCGGCAGGGGGCGGGGCTTTTCGGCCAGCGGCTGACGGTCGACATGGCACTGGCGCTGCTGAAGCACCCGCTGTCCTTCACCGGACAGGGTGATCTTGGTCGCGGCCAGCACCTGATGCTGACGCGCGAGTACGAACTTCACGCCCGCCGCAACGGCCCGGCCTTTCCCACGGCGGAAAGCCTGATGGCCTGGGCCGCGACCTCGCGCCTTGACGGGGCGGAGCGCTGGGCGGGAATCTTGGCGGCCACCCTGTGCGGGCATGAGGCGGTGGGCAGCCTGCCGTTGGCCGATTTCGTCGCCCGCCATCTCGACATCACCCGTCAGCTGGCGCGAGGCTTTGCCGACAGTGGCGACGGCGCGCTGTGGGAAAAGGAACCGGGCGAGAAAGCGCTGGAGGCTGTGACCGAACTGGAGCGTGAGGCAGGCGTGGCGGGTATCCTGACGCCCGGCGATTATGCGAACCTCTTCCGCGCCGTCCTGCAGCGGCACGAGGTGCGCGAGACGGAAAGCGTTCACCCCGGCATCATGATCTGGGGCACGCTTGAAGCGCGGGTGCAGGGCGCGGACCTGGTGATCCTTGGCGGGCTGAATGAGGGCACCTGGCCCGCGCAGCCGCCGCCCGACCCCTGGCTGAACCGCGCAATGCGGAAAGAGGCGGGTCTTCTGCTGCCGGACCGCAAGATCGGCCTGTCCGCGCATGACTACCAGCAGGCGGTGGCCGCGCGACAGGTCGTGCTGACCCGTGCTGTCCGTGGCGCCGAGGCCGAGACGGTCCCCTCGCGCTGGGTGAACCGGCTGGTCAACCTGATGGAGGGCCTGGGCGAACGCAACGGGCCAGAGGCGCTGCGGGCGATGCGAAAGCGCGGTGCGCTCTGGCTGGACCGCGCCGCCGCCTTCGACACCCCCCCGGGTGAAGTTGCGCCGGCCAATCGCCCCTCGCCCCGCCCTCCGGTGGGGGTGAGGCCAAAGCGCCTGTCGGTGACCGAGATCAAGACCCTGATCCGCGACCCCTATGCCATCTACGCCCGCCACGTCCTGCGGCTGCGCCGGCTTGACCCGCTCCGCCCGGAAGCAGACCCGCGCCTGCGCGGCGTGGTCCTGCACGAGATCCTGGAAGGCTTCGTCCGCACCGGCGGCACGACCCGCGAAGACCTCTTGCAGATCACCGATACCGTCCTTGCCGCCCGCGTCGCCTGGCCCCTGGCCCGCGCGATCTGGCGCGCGCGGATCGAGAAGGCGGCGGAAGGTTTTCTCGCCTTCTCCGCCAGCACCGGCGGCAGCCCGGTCCTGCTGGAGGAGCGGGGGATGGCAGTGCTGGACGCTCTCGACTTCACCCTCACCGGAAAGCCCGACCGGATTGACCGGCTGCCGGACGGTCGCCTGATGGTGATAGACTACAAGACCGGCGATCCGCCTTCGACCGACGAGCAAAGGCACTTTGACAAGCAGCTTCTCCTCGCCGCCGCGATGGCCGAACGCGGGGCCTTCAAGGGCCTCGACCCGGCAGAGGTTGCGCGCATCGCCTTTGTCGGCGTGAAGGCCACGCTGAAGACCCTGGGCCAGGACCTGCAACCGGGCGAGGTGGACGAGGTCTGGAAGGACTTCGGCACGCTCATGGCCAGCTACGCCCGGGCCAGCCAGGGCTATACCGCGCGGCGGGCGATGAAGACGGTCAAGGATGTGTCCGACTATGACCACCTCTCGCGCTTCGGCGAATGGGACATGACCGCCGACCCGGTGGCCGAGGATCTGGAATGACGATCACCCCCGCCGGCCGCATGCAGATGGAGGCGTCACATCCCGGCCGCAACACCTGGCTGTCTGCCAATGCCGGATCGGGCAAGACCCGCGTCCTGACCGACCGGGTGGCGCGACTGCTGCTGAACGGGGTGGAACCGCAGCACATCCTGTGCCTGACCTACACCAAGGCCGCCGCGTCCGAGATGCAGAACCGCCTGTTCAAGCGCCTTGGCACCTGGGCGATGAAACCTGATGACGAGCTGCGGCGCGACCTCCTGGAACTGGGCGAGGATGAGATGTCCGCCCCCCGCCTGGCCCGTGCCCGCCAGCTTTTCGCCCGCGCAATCGAGACGCCGGGGGGCCTTCGCATCCAGACGATCCACGGCTTCTGCGGCAGTCTGCTGCGCCGCTTTCCGCTGGAGGCTGGGGTGCCGCCCGGCTTTGCCGAGATGGACGACCGCGCCGCCCGCCTGATGCGCGCCGAG
>JANPJZ010000082.1:0-8396 GCA_031425795.1 Rhodobacter sp.
CCAACCATCGCCCATCCCCGACCGCTCCACCTTGACTCCTCCCGACGCTTGCCCGCAAGAAGCGCGGGATCAAGGGCAAGGAACGGATACATCATGGCGAAGGACAAGGCCGAAGGCGGCATCCTCGAGACGATCAAGACCGTCTTCTGGGCACTGCTCATCGCCGGCATCTTCCGCTCCCTGTTCTTCCAGCCGTTCTGGATCCCGTCTGAATCGATGAAGGACACGCTGCTGATCGGCGACTTCCTTTTCGTCAACAAGATGGCCTACGGCTATTCCAAGTATTCCTGCCCCTTCGCGATGTGCCCCTTCGAAGGCCGTATCCTCGCCTCCGAGCCCGAGCGTGGAGATGTGGTCGTGTTCCGCCATCCGGTGAACGGATCGGACTTTATAAAGCGGCTGATCGGCCTCCCGGGCGACCGGATCCAGATGCAGGACGGCGTGCTTTACATCAACGGCGTCGCTGCTCCGCAAGAGCCCGCCGGCGTGTTCTCCGAGGTCTATGAGCCCCAGGGTCCGATGCGCAACCTGCCGCGCTGCGAAAACGGGGCCGTGGGCGCGGGCGGGACCTGCACGAAAACCCGGTTCGTCGAGACCCTGCCCGAAGGCCAGAGCCACAACGTCCTGAACATCGACCCCGACGGCTTCGGCGACAACACCGAGGTCTTCACCGTCCCCGCCGGGCAGTATTTCTTCATGGGCGACAACCGCGACAACAGCCAGGACAGCCGCTATGCCCAAGCGGCGGGTGGCGTGGGCTTCGTGCCGGCGGAGTTCCTGATCGGCCGTGCCGACCGCGTCATCTTCTCTTCAGCAGGGTCGCGGATGCTTTACTTCTGGACCTGGCGGTCCGACCGTTATTTCCAGGCGATCGAGTGAGGCTTTCGGCCGAGCTCAAGGCCTTCGAGGGCCGCCTTGGCCATGCCTTCGCCCGGCCGGATCTTCTGATGCACGCGGTGACCCATGCGTCGATCGGAACGGCCACGCGGCCCGACAACCAGCGGTTGGAGTTTCTGGGCGACCGGGTGCTTGGCCTTGTGATGGCAGAGGCGCTTCTGTCCGCCGACACCGGCGCGCGTGAGGGCCAGTTGGCCCCGAGGTTCAATGCGTTGGTCCGCAAGGAAACCTGCGCCGCCGTCGCCCGCGAGATCGGCCTGGGTGACGTGCTGAAGCTGGGGCGCAGCGAAATGCTGACGGGTGGACGCCGCAAAGAGGCGCTTCTGGGCGACGCGATGGAGGCGGTCATTGCGGCCGTGCATCTTGACGCCGGATTCGAGGCGGCCCGCGTGGTGATCCTGCACCTCTGGGGAGATCGCATCGCCGCGGTCGCGCCCGACGCCCGTGACCCCAAGACTGCCCTGCAGGAATGGGCCCAGGCCCGGGGCATGCCCCCGCCAGCCTATGTGGAGGCCGCCAGAAGCGGACCGGACCATCAGCCGATGTTCACCGTCGCCGTGCAACTCGCCTCAGGCGAGACGGCCGAGGCGCAAGCCGGATCGAAACGCATCGCCGAACAGCAGGCCGCGAGGGCGCTGCTGGCCCGGCTGGAGAATGGTGCGACCTAGTAGGGCAGTGTGGACGGCATCCGTCCCTTTTGCCGGGCATCGCAACGCCAGAGTTTTTTCCGAATGTCTCGCGGTTCGAACTGGCGATACCTTCCGCCCGAGTATTTCGGCCAGTCAATAGCCATTCCCAGCTTCACCATTTCCGCGGACAAGTCGCGACCATCGGGAAGATAGCAGGTAGCAACGGTGCGATCGTGGGACGTAGCCCCGTCCAGAACTGCGCGCACGATCTTCCCCTTACACAGCTTTACCAACGCCCATTTCGCGTTCTTTCCGTAGGGATGGTCCAGCTCTGGCGCGTCGATTCCGGAAAGGCGAATGCTTGCGTTTCCGATAAAGATCGTATCGCCATCAACCACGTAGCATTGACCCTTGATGGTGACCCGATGCGTCTCTGTCGAGGGTGATTGGGTGAGATTCTTGACATCACTGTATCGGGCCAGGGATCTGTTAGACACTTCGCGAAGTTCGCTCCAGTCAGGATCGGGAAGCCTTTCATGGACCACTTCAATCTTCTTTGGACGCCTGCGGGGAAAAAGCGCGCGGAGAAAGATGCGAATCAAGCCCATTTTTGCGTTGTCCAAGTTTGTTCAATGCATGTTTGCTAGAATGGAAAACCCTTCAACATAAAACCAACTAAATAAGGTACCACAACTGACGAACTGGCTAAGGCAGGCCGTTTGCTGTAAGCGGCGGGCTTGGATTGAACGAGGCCTTGATGACTGACACACGCGCGGGCTTTGTCGCCCTGATCGGCGAGCCAAATGCCGGGAAATCGACGCTCTTGAACCGGATGGTGGGGGCGAAGGTTTCCATCGTCACGCACAAGGTGCAGACCACGCGGACCCGGATCAGGGGCATCGCGATCGAGGGGGTGGCGCAGATCGTCTTCGTCGATACGCCGGGGATCTTCCGGCCACGGCGGCGGCTGGACCGCAGCATGGTCAAGGCGGCCTGGGGCGGGGCCTCGGATGCCGATGTGATCGTGCTGCTGATCGAGGCGACGCGCGGGCTGACCGAGGGCGTGAAGATGATCATCGACCGGCTGGCCGACGAGATGCCGAAGGGTCAGCCGGTGGCGCTGGCGATCAACAAGATCGACCGGGTGAAGGCGGAAACCCTGCTTGCGCTGGCGGAAGAGGTAAACGCGGCCTATCCGTTCAAGAACACCTTCATGATCAGCGCCGAAAAGGGCTATGGCGTGCAGGACCTGAAGGAATGGCTGGCGTATGAAGTGCCGGACGGACCCTGGTTCTACCCCGAAGACCAGATTGCCGACCTGCCGATGCGGATGATCGCCGCCGAGATGACGCGCGAAAAGCTGACGCTGCGCCTGCATGAGGAGCTGCCCTACCAGCTGACGGTCGAGACCGAAAAGTGGGAGGACAAGCCCGACGGGACCACGCGGATCGACCAGATCGTCTATGTCGCCCGCGATGGCCACAAGGGCATCGTCCTTGGCAACAAGGGTGAAACGATCAAGGCCATCGGCCAGTCGGCGCGGGCCGACATCAGCGAGTTCCTGGGCCGGACCGTGCACCTTTTCCTGCAGGTGAAAGTGCGGCCGAACTGGCTGGACGAGCCGGAGCGCTATTCCGAGATGGGTCTGGATTTCAAGGACGGCGATGCGTAAGGCGCGCAAAAGTTTTCGAAAACTTTGGCAAATTCCTTCGAAGGAATTTGGCCCGGTTCTGCCCCTAGCGTACCCATTGTGGCGGCGGAGCCTCCGGCGGGAGTATTTGGAAAAAGAGCAAATCCGATGAGTGTGCGTCTTGCCACGGGCGTCTGGGTTTCGGCCTATCTGACGCGGCTTCGGCTGGCGGAGATTGCGGCCTATGTCACGGCCAAGGGCGACGCGACGGCCGGGGCGGTGGTGGTCAAGGTGGCGCTCCTGGACGGGACCGCGCGGGCCTATGAGCGCAGGTCGGACCTGATGACCGGCGCGCGGGCCTGGATCCTGCTGGCGGAGGGGGCAGAGGCGGAGGTGGACGCGCTTTTGACCCGCAGTCGCAGTCGGGACCCCGACCTTTGGGTGATTGAGCTGGAGGATCGGCAGGGCCGCACGCTGCTGGACCAGGACGGGCTGTCGGATTGAGTTGCGCCCCCGGACGGCACGTCCGATAGTCCCACCATGGAATGGCGCGACGAAGGGGTGCTTCTTGCCATGCGACCGCATGGCGAAACCTCGGCAATCATCGAGGTGCTGACGGCGGCGCATGGCCGTCATGCCGGGGTCGTGCGCGGCGGTGCCTCGCGCAAGATGGCGGCCAGTTTGCAGCCAGGGACGGGGCTGAAACTGGAATGGCGCGCGCGGCTGGATGAGCATCTGGGCAGCTTTACGGTGGAGCCCTTGAAGAGCCGGGCACATCTTCTGTCGGACCGGCTTGCCTTGGCGGGGCTGATGTCGATCTGCGGCCTGCTGCGGGTAGCGCTGCCCGAGCGTGAGCCGCATCCGGCACTATGGGGGGTGACACTGCGCCTGTTCGATGCGCTGGGGGCGGAGGGCTGGACCGGCGCCTACCTGCGGTGGGAAATGCGGCTTCTAGAGGAGCTGGGCTTCGGGCTGGACCTTTCCTCCTGCGCTGTCACCGGGGCGACCGAGGGGCTGGCCTATGTGAGCCCCAAGTCTGGCCGCGCGGTGTCAGCCAAGGGCGCGGGAGACTGGGCGGACCGGTTGCTGCCGCTGCCCGCGGGGCTGCTGGCCGATGGGGCAATTGGCCAGGCGGAGGTGGCGGAAGGCTTGCGGCTGACCGGGTTCTTCCTGGACAGATGCTTGCGTCCGGTCTTGCAGGACAAGCCCTTGCCCGAGGCCCGGGCACGGCTGGTCGACCTCCTGTCGCGTCAGGTCTGAAACGACGCGAAATGTCGCACCAGTGACAGACGAACCGGGGTTCGCCGGTCCAAGTCGGGCATGGCCACCCGTTACCTGCCGCTAGCGCTGAAGCATAGCCCCACCCCCCGGATCGAGCATTTCGCCCTGTTGTCCGGCCTTGATGCCGCGATCCGGGGAATGCTGATTTCGACGATGCCGCTGGTGGTCTACGATGCGCTGGGCGATGCGCAGACGACGTCGGTGGTGTTCTTCCTCTCTGGGATCGTGGCGCTGGTCTGGGGGCTGATGGTGCCCTGGGCTACGCGGCGTATCCCGCGGCGCTGGGCTTATACCGGCGGGGTGTGCCTGTACCTGATCGGCAACGGGCTGGGCGCGCTTGGGACGACATGGTCGGTCCCGCTGGCGCTGATGTGCAACGCGATGGCGACGGTGACGATCTTCGTCTGCCTGAACGCCTATGTGCTGGACTATGTCGACCGCGCCAACCTTGGGCGCAGCCAGTCGACGCAGATGGCCTATGCCGCCACAGCCTGGACCCTTGGACCGATGAGCGGGGTCTGGCTGTACCACACCTGGGCCCCCGCGCCGTTCCTGGTGGCGGGAGGGTTTGCGCTGGTGCTGCTGGTCAGTTTCTGGGTGTTGCGGCTGGGGAACGGCAAGCAGATCACCCGGGCCAAGCGGCCTGCGGTCAACCCCTTGGGCTATCTGGGGCGGTTCTTCAGCCAGCCCCGTCTGATCGCCGGGTGGATGTTCGCGGTGATGCGCAGTTGCGGCTGGTGGGTCTATGTCGTCTATCTGCCGATCTTCTGCATCGAGGCAGGGTTGGGCGACAAGGTCGGTGGGATCGCCCTGTCGACCACCAACGCGCTTTTGTTCTTGGCACCAGCGCTGAACCGGCTGGCGCGGCGGTTGTCGGTGCGTCGGTCGGTTCGTACTGCCTTTGGCCTGTGCGGGGCCCTGTTCTGCGTGGCGGGGCTGCTGTCTTTCCTGCCCTGGGCCACGGTGGCGCTGGTGATGTGCGCCTCGGTCTTTCTGGTCATGCTGGATGTGGTGGGAGGGCTGCCGTTCCTGATGTCCGTCAAGCCCAGCGAGCGGACGGAAATGTCGGCGGTCTATTCCAGTTTCCGGGACGTGTCGGGCATCCTGACGCCGGGGGCGGCCTGGCTGGTGCTGTGGGTGGCGCCGCTGCCGGGGATCTTCCTTGCGGCCGGGGTGGGGTTGCTGGCCGCCTGGGCCACGGCGGGACGGCTTCATCCCCGGCTGGGCATGGCGCGCCCGTCGCGGGGCGGGGCCTAGGCCCAGATCTTGCCGTGCTTGACCAGCCAATCGGCCGCGGCGAGGAGGGCGGCCTTCGGGGCGATGAACTCCATCCCCATCTCCTGCACGGCGCGGGCGTTGGACACGCGGTCCAGGGTCCCGATCTTCGGCAGGATCGACTTGATCTGCGGGTCAAATACCGACAGCAGGCGGAGGAGGAAGGCGGGCGCTTCGCGCGTGGCGATGCGGCGGGTGGGGTAGGTGGCTTTCAGCGTGCGGCCCATGTCGACCATCGCCATCGTGCCAGCCGCCGCAATGTAGCGCTTGCCTGCCGTTTCCGGACGCTGCACCGCACGAAGATGCATCTCCGCCACATCGCGCACATCGACCACCGGAAAGCCGATGCCAGGCAGCATCGGGTCCTTGCCCTTCAGGAAACGTTCGACCAGCCCCAGGGAAGAGCCGTAGTGTTCGTCCAGCGGCGGCCCGACCACCAGGCCCGGGTTCACCGTGGTCAGCTGCAGGCCCAGCGACCTGGCCAGATCCCAGGCGGTGCGTTCGGCAAGGGTCTTGGACTTGGCGTAAGCCGAGGTTGAGGGCAGGTTCACGTCGCACCAGTCCGCTTCGTCGTGCAGGGTTCCAGGCTTGGTGTCGTTCATGATCGCCACGATGGAGGACGTCAGGACCACCCGTGTCACCCCTGCCGCAGCGGCGGCCTTCAGCACGCGCCCGGTGCCTTCGACCGCCGGGCGGATCAGCACTGCGGGGTCCTTTGGCTGCGCGATCGGAAAGGGAGACGCGGTGTGGAGGACCGCAGCCACGCCGGCCATCGCCTCGGCCCAGCCGGCGTCGGCCTCAAGGTCGGCCTGAGTGAAGCTGAGGGTGCCTGCGCCTGACGTCAAGTGGGGAGCCAAGGCGGCGCGCACCTCGTCGGCCCGGTCCAGCCGTCGCAGGGTGCCGCGCACGTTGTAGCCTGCGTTCAGAAGTTTCAGCGCGACATGCTTGGCGATAAAGCCCGAGCTGCCCGTCAAGAGAACCGTGTCCATCCTCACCTCCGGCCGATCTTTCCATTGAAAAGATAGACAGGGCAGCGAGAAGTCAAGCGATCAATCCAGCAGACGCCGGGCTATGACGGTGGCCTGAATCTCGGCGGCACCCTCGAAGATGTTCAGGATGCGGGCATCGCAGAGGATGCGGCTGATCCGGTATTCCAGCGCAAAGCCGTTGCCGCCGTGGATCTGGAGCGCATTGTCTGCTGCCGACCAGGCCACCCGGGCCCCGAGAAGCTTGGCCATTCCGGCCTCGAGATCACAGCGGTGGCCGTGGTCCTTTTGCCAGGCGGAGAAGTAGGTCAGCTGCCGGGCAATCATGATCTCGACCGCCATCATCGCCAGCTTCCCGGCGATGCGCGGGAAGGCAATCAGCGGCTTGCCGAACTGCTTGCGGTCCAGCGCGTATTGCATCCCCGTTTCCAGCGCCGATTGCGCCACGCCCACTGCCCGCGCGCCGGTCTGGATGCGGGCGGATTCGAAGGTCTGCATCAACTGCTTGAAGCCCTGACCGGTCACGCCGCCAAGCAGGTTTTCGCCCTTCACGGCAAAGCCGTCGAAGGCCAGCTCGTATTCCTTCATGCCGCGATAGCCCAGAACCTCGATCTCTCCGCCGGTCATTCCGGGGCTGGGGAAGGGGATTTCATCGGTGCCGGGGGTCTTTTCGGCCAGAAACATCGACAGCCCACGATAGTCGGTAGTGTCCGCTTCCGTCCGGGCGAGGAGGGTCATGACATGCGTGCGCGCAGCGTGGGTGATCCAGGTCTTGTTGCCGGTGACCTTCCAGTCATCGCCGTCCCTGACCGCACGGGTGCGCAGGGCGCCAAGGTCCGACCCGGTGTTCGGCTCGGTGAACACGGCGGTTGGCAGAATCTCTCCGCTGGCCAGCTTCGGCAGCCAATGGGCCTTTTGTGCATCGGTCCCACCGCAGAGGATAAGCTCGGCGGCAATCTCGGTCCGGGTGCCAAGGCTGCCGACGCCGATATAGCCGCGTGACAGTTCCTCGCTGACGACGACCATGCTGGCTTTTGACAGGCCGAAACCGCCGTATTCTTCGGGGATGGTCAGGCCGAAGACGCCCATCTCGGCCAGCTCGGTGATGACTTCCATCGGGATGAGTTCATCCTTCAGGTGCCAGTCGTGTGCGACGGGGATGACCTTTTCATCGGCATAGCGGCGAAACTGGTCGCGGATCATCTCAAGTTCTTCATCAAGCCCGGTCGCGCCAAAGGTCGCGCGGCCGTGGTTGTCCAGCATCAGCTCCACCAGCCGCATCCGCGCGGCCGGCGTGTTGCCAAGGGTGATCAGCGTCGCCGCAGCCTCGCCCGGTTGCCAGGTCAGGCCCAGGTCCGACAGGCGGGCAATCTCGCCCTGGCTCATCGGGATGCCGCCGGCGATCTGGGCCAGGTATTCGCCAAAGCCGATCTGCAGGATCAGGGCTTCCATCTCGCCGAACTGACCGGTTCCGGCCACCCGTCCGGCCCAGGCACGCAGCTGGCGCAGGCCTTCGACATAGGTCGCGAGCCAGGCCAGCGCGTGCGCCTGATACTGCCGCTCTTCCAAGACCGCAGCGGACAGCCGCCCATCCACCATCGCCTCGGCCCGCAGCGCGCCCCGTGCGTCGGAGAACAGGGCTTCGACTTCGGCGAGGGCCGCCGAGGTCTGTGCCATCGCATCGAGAAGCACGAGGGA
>JANPJZ010000083.1:0-16670 GCA_031425795.1 Rhodobacter sp.
GGCGATGGATGACCACTTTCTTGCGGCGCCCCTCGGGCAGAACATGCCGGTCATGCTGGCCCTTGTCGGCATCTGGCACAACCAGCTTTGCGGCCATGCCACCCGCGCCGTCCTTCCCTACGATCAGCGGCTCAGCCGCCTTCCGGCCTACCTCCAGCAGCTTGAGATGGAAAGCAACGGCAAGCGTGTGGCCATCGACGGCACGGACCTTCTTACCCATTCCGGCCCCGTGGTCTGGGGTGAGCCCGGCACCAATGGGCAACACGCCTTTTACCAACTGATCCACCAGGGCACCCGCGTTGTGCCCTGCGAATTCCTGGTGGCCCGCCGTGGCCATGAGCCGGACCTTGCCCACCAGCACCTGCTCCTCGTCTCGAATTGCCTCGCCCAGGCCGAAGCGCTGTTGCGTGGCCGCACCCTCGAGGAAGCGCGCAGCATCATGCTGGCAAAGGGTGCTACCGGGGCAGAGCTTGAACGCCAGGCCCGCCACCGCGTGTTCCCCGGCAACCGCCCCTCGACCCTTCTGGCCTATGACCAGCTGACCCCATTCACGCTGGGCCAGATCATCGCCCTGTACGAACATCGGGTCTTCGTCGAAGGCGTGATCCTCGGTCTCAATTCCTATGACCAGTGGGGGGTTGAGCTTGGCAAGGAACTCGCCCTCGCGCTGCAGCCGGTGCTGGAAGGCAAGGTCGGCACCGAAGGCAAGGACAGCTCTACCGCCGCGCTTGTGGCCTTTCTGCGGGCCTGAGGCACCGATTTCTTGCAAGAAATCGGACCGGAGCCTTTGAAGGCTCCGGTCCGGAATTTTTGAAAATTCCGGCGCTTACTTCAGCGCCGCCGTGACGATCACCTCGACCTTGTAGTCCGGCGTGGCAAGCTTCGCCTCGCCCGTAGCCCGGGCGGGGGTGTGGCCCTGCGCAACCCATGTGTCCCAGACGCCGTTCATGTCGGCGAAGGTGGCGATGTCGGCCAGCCAGATCTGCGCCGACAGGATGCGGGTCTTGTCGGTCCCGGCTTCGGCTAGGATGCGGTCCACCTCGGCGAGGCACTGGCGGGTCTGGTCGGCCACCGATGCGCCGGGCTGGCCCACCTGTCCGGCCACCCAGAGGATGCCGTTGTAGGCCACCGCTTCGGACATGCGGGCGCCAGTGCCGTAGCGGGTGATGTCGTTGTTCATGAAACCCTCCTGATGTTCTCGGCCGCTTGCTAGCCTGTCGCGGCGGGGAACGGAAGTCAGTTCACGCGGCGGCAGTTCAGCTGGTCGCCCGTAGTGCCAGACACCCAGGTCAGGCCGGTGGCCGTCACCGCGCCCAAGCCGACGATGTAACCATTGGCGAAACGCAGCGTGTAATTGCGTCTGTCCCGCTCGACCGACAGGATGGGATAGGTGTCACTGCCGGTGGTGTAGGTGGTGTTGGTGAAGCGGAAGACACCGACACCGCAATCCCAGGTGCCGACGAAGGCATGAGGTTCGGACGGAACGTCGTCGGTGACGCAGGCGGCCAGGGGAAGGGTGGCCATCAAGGCCAGAACGGCGATGCGCATCGGTCAAACCCTTCACGGCTTTTCGGTGCGGCGTCGGACAGGCGTGGAGCGGGTGAAGGGAATCGAACCCTCGTCGTAAGCTTGGGAAGCTTCTGCTCTGCCATTGAGCTACACCCGCGATGCTTTTGACCTAAGTCAGCCGTCGCGCCCCGTCAAGATCGAACGGCGCGCGGGTGGGGTCTCGGCCCGCTGATTTCACGGTGCTCGCGGGGTTTGGCCGTGGCTGGAGATCTGCAGATCGCCGCGCCTCGTCAGCAACAGGTAAACGTCCCCCGGTGCCACCAGATCCAGCGTCGATGTCGGGACAACTGCCCGTCGCACGAAGCACCCGATCAAGCGGCCAACGGCCGGATGCAGTTGAGCCGCCGGGCAAGTGACTGCCCGACGGCCCGGCTGGCCTGCGACTTGGGGACTTTACATCGCCGGCAGCAGCACCGTGTCGATGACATGGATCACGCCGTTCGACTGTTTCACATCGGCGATGGTGACGGTGGCGACGTTGCCCATTCCGTCCTCGATCATTACCGTGCCGTCCTTGGTCGTCGCGGTGAACTCGCAGCCGCCCACGGTGCCGACCTTGTGGCTGCCGCCATCGGCCTCGATCATGCCGACGATGTCACCCGACAGGGCATTCGCGGCCACGACGTGGCAGGTCAGGATCTTCGTCAGCTGGTCCTTGTTTTCGGGCTTCAGCAGGGTCTCCACGGTGCCGGCCGGCAGCTTGGCGAAGGCGTCGTTGGTCGGCGCAAAGACGGTGAAGGGACCCTCGCCCTGCAGCGTTTCCACCAGACCGGCGGCCTGGACCGCGGCCACGAGCGTGGTGTGGTCGGCCGAGTTCACCGCGTTTTCGATGATGTTCTTGTCCATGAACATCGCCGCACCGCCCACATCCGGGTTGCCGTGAGCTTCGGCCAGCGCCATGCCGGAGGTCAGCGCCAGGATGGCGGTCGCAAGTTTGAGAGCTTTCATGGTGGCAGTTCCCTTGGGTTCTGGCGGGACCATCCCGCCTTGCCCCAGAAGCTACGGAGGGGTGCGCAAGGAAGTTTCAGCGCCCCACACGCCTCACGCTCACGTGATCAGGTTTCCGTCCCGATCTCGACCGCAAGGATCACCGGCCCGGTCGGTGTGCCGATGGGCGAGCCGCCCTCCGGCTCGATCGACACTGCCATGGTCCAGCCTGCGGGCGGGCGCGGATAGGTCACGACCAGTTCTGCGTCGTCCAGAAGGCCCAGCGACACCGGAGCCGCGCCCGGCGCGATGACCCAAAGCTCGTGCACGCGGCCTTGCACCGCCGGAACGCCAGCCACCCGCGTGACCTGCAGCGTGTCGCCGAACTGGCGCACCTCATAGGCCAGCCGCTCATCCGCGGTGGCCAGCCGCGCCACGAGCCCGGCCTGTGGCGGCACCAGCATCGCCATGCCGACGAGGAAGACCACAGCCGCGACCGTGGCGCCCGACAGCCAGCGCCACAGCGTCAAGCCCTGACGGGGCCGGACCGCGGCCTTCGGGAAGAGCCGCGCCTCGATGGCGGGCATCAGGTTCGGGGCAGGGGCCTCGGCAAAGCCGTCGTTCATTCCGCCCAGCCGGGTTTCCCAGGCTGCGACCATTCCGGCAAAGGCCGGGTCGCGCCGCAGCCGCGCCTCGGAGGCACTGCGCTCGGCCAGATCCTGCACGCCGAGCACATATTCGGCGGCTTCGGCGTCATCCGCATCGCGCTGGGAAAGGGGTGCGTCGGTCATGTGTCCAGGCACTCCTTGAGTTTCAGGAGGCTTCTGCGCAACCAGGTCCGCATGGTGTTCAGCGGCACGGCATGGCGGGCGGCCAGCTCGACATAGGACAGGCCGGTCAGATAGGCCCCCCGCACCGCATCGGCCCGGTCGGGCTCCAGCGTGGCGAAACAATCCGACATCCGCCGCGCCTCGCCCATGGCGATCAGCCGGGTTTCGGCCCGCGGCGCGCTGTCCTGCACGAACTCCAGCCCGTCGTCGCTGGACGGCGCCGGCCGGGCACGCAAGCGGTCGATGGCAAGGTTGCGCGCAATCGCGATCATCCAGGTCATTCCGCGACCTTTCGCCGGGTCATAGCGACCCGCGCGCAACCAGACCCTGGTGTAGACCTCCTGCAATGCATCTTCAGCCTCCGAGCGTTCCTTGAGGATACGGAGGAGGACACCCATGAGTTTCGCCGAGCTGTCACGATAGAGTGTGCGAAACGCCGCCCGGTCAGTGGCGGCGCATCGGGCGATCAGGTCGGCAATGGGGTCGGCGGCGGGTTCGTCGGACATATCACGACGTTACGGGTTTTGGGCGCGAGCGCAAGCCGTCACGGCGTTACCCGCGCCGCCGCCTGCGCCCACCCTCGCCACCGCTGCCGCTGGTGTTGAAGCTGACATCGGGCAGGGTGACGATTCCCATCAGGTTCGGGAACGGGTCCACCGCATGGGGGATCGCGTTGGCGTTGACGAAATGCTCCTGAAAGCGCGGCTCGATGGCGGTTTCCACCTTGTGGATCTGGTGCACGGTCGCCTCGATGCTGTCGCGCGCGGCGACCGAACAAAGCGCAATCCGTGCCCCGGTGCCGGCGGCGTTGCCCGCGCTTGTCACCTTGTCCAGCGGCGCGTCGGGGATCATCCCCAGCACCATCGCGTGTTTCGGGCTGATATGTGCGCCGAACGCGCCCGCAAGCGTCACCCGGTCTACGGTGTCCACACCCATCTCGTCCATCAGCAACCGCGCGCCCGCATAGAGCGCCGATTTCGCCAGCTGGATCGCGCGGATATCGCCTTGGGTGACAGAAATCCGGGGGCCACCGTCGGCGCTGCCGTCGTGCAGAAGGTAGCTGTGCGTCCGGCCCGTTGCCTCACAGCGGTCGGTGCCGGTCTGCTCTGGGCTGCCGATCAACCCGCCGGGGTCGACCAGCCCCGCCATCCGCATCTCGGCCACCGCTTCGATGATGCCGGACCCGCAGATGCCGGTGATCCCGCTGGAGGCGACGGCCGCGTCAAAGCCGGGCTCGTTCGACCAGAGGTCCGAGCCGATCACCCGGAAGCGTGGCTCCTTGGTCACGGGGTCGATCTCCACCCGCTCGATCGCCCCGGGCGCTGCGCGCTGGCCGCTGGAGATCTGCGCGCCCTCGAAGGCCGGCCCCGTGGGGCTGGAGCAGGCAAGGACCCGCGTCTCGTTGCCCAGAAGCAGCTCCGCATTGGTGCCGACGTCGACGATCAGCACCATGTCCTTGGACTTCTGCGGTTCTTCCGACAAGGCCACCGCCGCGCAGTCCGCGCCGACATGGCCCGCGATGCAGGGCAGCACGTAAACCCGCGCATTGCGGTTCAACGCGGCCAGGTCCAGTTCCCGAGCGTCCAGAGACATGCTGCCGCTTGTTGCCAACGCAAAGGGCGCCTGCCCCAGTTCAACCGGATCAACGCCCATCAGAAGGTGGTGCATCACCGGGTTGCAGACCACGACCATCTCGTAGATCGCCTTGGGATCGACGCCCGCCTCCTCGGCAATCGACTGGGCGAGGGAATTCAGCGCCTCGCGCACCACGGAGGTCATCTCCACATCACCGCCGGGGTTCATCATGACATAGCTGACACGGGACATCAGGTCTTCGCCGAACCTGATCTGCGGGTTCATGAGACCACTGGACCCCAGCACCCGCCCATCCGACAGGTCGCACAGATGTGCGGCGATCGTGGTCGACCCAAGGTCCACTGCCAGCCCCAGCAGCGGCCCTTCATGAAAGCCGGGGAAGATGTCGAGCAGGCGGGTAGCCGCATCATGGTTGCCCTTGTGCAGGACGACCGTCACCTTCCACTCGCCCTTGCGCAGTGCAGGCTGCAGACGGCGCAGCACCGACAGGTCAGCCGTCACCCCCTCGACCTGCCACTGGGCGGCAAGCGCCCGCTGCAAACGCTCGAAGTCCCCGGTCGGCTCATGCATGTCCGGCTCATCCACCTCGACAAACACCGCCCGCGTCGCCGGGTCCATGACCATCACCCGCTCGGTTGCGGATTTGCGGATCACCTGCTTGTGGACCTGGGATTCCGGTGGCACGTCGATCACCACGTCGCCAAGGACCTTGGCCTGACACCCCAGCCGCCGCCCTTCGGTCAGTCCCCGGATGCGCTTGTACCGCTCCTCGACCGAATTCCACTCGCTCAGCGCGTCTTCGGCGACTGTGACCCCATGCTTGGAAAACTCGCCATAGCCGGGGCTGATCTGGCACTTGGAGCAGATCCCCCGCCCGCCGCAGACGGAATCAAGGTCAACCCCCAACTGCCGCGCCGCCGTCAGGACCGGCGTCCCGAGCGCAAACCGCCCCCGCTTGCCGGAGGGCGTGAAGATCACCAATGCATCGTCGGTCATTCGGGGCTCTCATGCAGGAAGTGGTAGCGGATGTCGTCAAAGCGGTCGGCGGCGAAGGTGTAGAACCATGTCATCGGCCCTGTCGCCAGAGGCACGCCATGCACGGCACCCCCGGGGATGTAAAGTGCGACCCCGGGGCCAAGGGAATGCGGCATCCCGTCGATCAGCACCTCGCCCGTGCCTTCCAGCCCGAAATACACCTCGGGCTCGGCGTGGAAGTGGAGCGGGAACCTGTCGCCAGCTGACAGCATCGCGACCCCGCAGACGATGCCCGTGGTCGTGGTGCCAGGGGCCGAGATCAGCGTGCGAAAGCGGATTGTGCCGCGCGCCGGGTCATCCCAGCGTGCGTCGGGCAAGGTCGATGCGTCGATGCGCGTCACGGTCGTCACGGGGTCCCCCACGGCTTTCCCGCAGTTGTAGGACCGGACCCGGCCGCAGCAATGCCCCAAAGCGGCAGGTCAGGCGCGCAATCCGGCAGCGTCAGCCCTTCCGCCGGGCGGCGGGCTTCGCCTCGATCAGGGTGATCTTCTGCCAGATCTTGCGCGACAGCGATGCGCCCAGCACCTCGATGTCATTGACCGCCGAGGCGACACCCTCATCCGGCACCGCCTGGGCGTAAAGGGCGGCCAGCTTGCCCGTGATCGCCAGAAGCTCCGAACAATAGTCCAGATACCGCGACAGCCCGACCGCATCCATGTCACGCCGGGGCGAGGTGGCGGTGGGCTGGAATCCGGGGCTCAGCGTCACCGGGTCCTTGGTCAGCTGGTGCATGTCGATCACATGGATGACCGACCGCAACCCATGCAGCCCAAGCGCGACCCGCCGCCGCTTGACCCGCGCCTCCAGTCGCACCAGCGCCAAGAGGCCAAAGCCCGCCAGCAAGAGCGTGTTGATCGCCGCCTCGATCCCCTGCACCGACCCGATGGTGTCGCGCCCCACCTGGTTCAGCGGCACCAGCGAGCCGACCCAGATGAACACCGCCCCACCCGCCAGAACCACCAGCGCAACCAGTGCGCGCAGCCACCACAAGGGCGGGGTCAGCGCCTGTACCTCGGCCGTCACCGACCGCGACAGCGCCACGACCTCGCGTGCGACCTGCGCCAGGCCCCGGTCGGGAAAGCGTTCGACAATGCGCGCCTCCAGCCTTTCGGCCGTGACAAGGATCTGGGCAGGGTCAAGCGTGCGAAACGGCATGCCGCAGACGTATCAGGATGGCCGCCAAATTTCTTCGAAGAAATTTGCAAAATCCTTCAGAGGATTTTGGCCCGGCTACCCGGCCATTTCCAGCAGCAAAGCCTCGGCCTCTGCATCGGCGGGAAACATCAGCTCGATCTTCATGTCGGCCAGCGCCACCTCTTCGGCACTGCCGAACTGCGCATAGGTGGAAAACAGCGCCAGCCGCGCCGCGCCCGCTCGGTAGATCGTCGGGACCACGGCCCGCGCGGGCCCCTTGGCCTGAAATCCGGCGATCCGCGGCTCGGCCACAAGGGCCGCCGCCGCCCGGTCCAGCGCCTTGATCCCGCCCGCCCGCGCGCTTTCGGACCGCAGGCGGAGCAGCGTATGATGCCCGACCTCCTCCCAGTTCTCGATCAACGCTGCGAAGACCGACAGGTCCACCATCGCTTCCAGCAGGCTTGACCCCACCCGAAACCCCGCTGGTCCGAATATCAGGTCGGCCGGACCGTTCAGCGCCACGATCCGCCAGAGCCGGTCCATGATGACGGCGGGGTAGGGCGCATGGCGGTTGATCGTCCAGTCCATCGCGCCCCGCACCTCTGCCATGCCTGCCGCGTCCAGCCCAAGTGCCGGAAACTGTGCCGAGAAGCCCGCCGCGCCAAGCATCCCGTTCGCCTCGGCCCGAGGCAGGCCCAGGACTTCGGCCAGCCGCAGGACCATCCCGCGCGAGGGGCGGGCGCGCCCGGTCTCCAGAAAGGCCAGATGCCGCGACGACACCCCTGCCTCGACCGAAAGCTGCAGCTGCGACAGCCGCCGCGCGCGCCGCCAGTCCTTCAGCACCACCGGAAAATCCTGCATTGCGTGTCCTCCCGCCAGAACCCTACCGCAGGGACAAACCACTTTCACTTACCTTCCAGGGAATTGGATTGCCCCGGCCTGACCGTCAAACCTGCGTCATCGCAATGATGGAGAGATCTCATGACCGACCCGATGACCCCCGAACAGAAGGGCCTGCGCCTCGCCGCAGCGCTTACACTCGGCTTTGGCCTGCTGCTTGCCCTGGCAACCCTTCCTGCCATGAACCTGCCGATCCGCCTGATCGTCGACCTGATGGCCTGGCCGTTCGATCGGGCCCAGACCCTTTCCGCCGCTGAAACACGCGTCGGATATGCAATCGCCGGCGGGGTGATGGCGGGCTGGGGTCTGATGATCTGGCAGCTTACGGGCGAACCGCTGCAACGCATGCCCGAGGTGGTCCGGACGATCATCCGAACCTCCGTCCTCGTCTGGTTCGCGGTGGACAGCACCGGCTCGGTCCTGGCCGGGGTGCCGCTGAACGTGGGCGGCAATCTTGTGTTCCTCGCGCTGTTCCTTTTCCCGCTGCGGCGGGGCGCACGGATGCAGGTCGCCTAGGACAGGTCCAGCCAGGCCAGAATCTCTTGCCGGTCCCCGTCCAAGGCGGGGGCCGGCGCACGCTGGACAGCCTCGGGAAGGGAGCTCATCTTGATCGGGTTTCCCGGTGCCGTGAAGGCGGGCCCTCCGGCGCGCGGCGTGACCGGCAGCACCATGTTTCGCGCCAGGATCTGGGGATCGTGAAGGACTTCGCCCATGTCCTGCACCCGCCCCGTCGGCAGTCCCGCTGCCTCCAGCACCGCGATCCAGTGGGCCACCGGCTCTCCCAGGGTCACAGCCTCGATCAGCCGCTTGAGGACCGCGTGATCCTTGCAGCGCGCGGCATTGGTGGCAAAGCGCGGGTCGCTCTGCAGGCCGAGCACCGCACAAAGCCGCGCGAACATCCCGTCATTTCCCGCGGCAATCACGAAGAACCCATCCGCTGCGCGGTAGGTGGCAAAAGGCGTGATCGTCGGATGCCGCGCGCCGATGCGGCCGGGCGGCACCCCGGTTGCGGTGGTGATCGCCACCGAATGCTCCTGGATCGCCAACTGCGAATCCAGCATCGCCACATCGACCATGGCCCCGATCCCGGTCTTCTCGCGCTCATAGAGCGCCGCAAGAATTCCTTGGGTCAGGAACATCCCCGCCGTGATGTCGCCAATGCTGGCACCCACGCGCACCGGCGGCCCCCCGGCCTCGCCGGTGATCGACATCACCCCGCCGCGTGCCTGCACGACCATGTCATAGGCCGGTTTGCCCGCATCCGGCCCGGTCTGACCGAAGCCCGAGACCGAGGCATAGATCAGTCGTGGATGCCGCGCATGGACCGCCGTCCAGCCATAGCCCAGCCGCGCCATGGCACCGGGACGGAAGTTTTCGATCAGCACATCCGCCCGCGCCAGCAGGCGATCAAAGATCACCCGGTCCGCTTCAAGCCGCAGGTTCAAGGCGATGGACTGCTTGCCTGCGTTCAGCGTGGCGAAATAGGCACTCTCACCCTCCACGAAGGGTGGAAACGCGCGGGTGTCGTCGCCGGTGCCCGGACGCTCGACCTTGACGACCCGGGCGCCGAGGTCCTGCAGGGTGTGGCTGGCGAAGGGGCCGGCCAGGACATGCGTCAGGTCCAGTATCGTGATGCCGTCCAGCGGTGCCATCTTGCGTCCCTTTCGCAGCGTTATCCCCGCAGCATGACAGCAACTCAAAGGCCGGGCGTTGACGCGGATCAATTCCCCCACTACCTCGCCCCCATGGCACGCGCACCCCTCCTTCAGCTTTCCGGCATCTCGCTGACTTTCGGCGGCAATCCGGTCTTCGATGACCTGACCCTCGTGGTCCAGCCCGGCGACCGGGTGGCCCTTGTCGGCCGCAACGGGTCTGGTAAATCCACGCTGATGAAGGTGATGGCGGGGCTGGTCGAGGCTGACCGCGGCACCCGCACCATCGCGCCGGGCACCACCGTCGGCTACATGGAGCAGGACCCGGACCTGTCGGGATACGAGACGCTGGGCGATTTCGCCGCGTCGAACCTGCCGGACGGCATGGAATACCGTCTGGCCGTGGTCGCCGAAGGCCTGAAGTTCCGTCCTGAGGCCCCGGTCTCCACCGCCAGCGGCGGCGAAAAGCGCCGGGCCGCCCTTGCCAAGCTCCTCGCCGAAGCCCCCGAACTCATGCTGCTGGACGAGCCGACCAACCACCTCGACATCCAGGCGATCGAGTGGCTGGAGGAGGAACTCCGGACCACCCGCACCGCCTTTGTCCTGATCTCCCACGACCGCGCCTTCCTGCGCGCGCTGACGAAGGCCACCCTCTGGATCGACCGGGGCGAGGTGCGCCGTCGTGAATCCGGCTTTGACGGGTTCGAGGAATGGCGCGAAACCATCTGGGCCGAGGAAGACGAAGCCCGCCACAAGCTTGACCGCAAGATCAAGGCCGAGGCGAAATGGGCCGTCGAAGGCATCTCCGCCCGCCGCAAACGCAACCAGGGCCGAGTCCGCGCGCTGGCAGAACTCCGGCAGGAGCGGTCCTCGCAGATCCGCCGTCAGGGAACCGCCGCCATGGCGCTCGACAGCGGCCAGACCTCCGGCAAGAAGGTGATCGAGGCGCAGCACCTGACCAAGTCCTTCGGCGACAAGCACCTGGTCCGCGATTTCTCCCTCCGCATCCTGCGCGGCGACCGGGTGGCCTTCGTCGGGCCGAACGGGGTGGGCAAGACCACGCTCCTGAAGCTGCTGACCACCGAACTTGCGCCGGACTTCGGCAAGGTCGCCCTTGGCACCAACCTCGAGATCGCCGTCTTCGACCAGTCGCGCGCCCGCCTAGACCCCGACGCGAGCCTCTGGGACAACCTCACCGGCGACCCCCTGATGCGCGTCTCGGGCGCGGCGGATCAGGTCATGGTGCGCGGCACGCCCCGGCATGTGGTGGCCTACCTCAAGGACTTCCTCTTCGACGAAGCCCGCGCCCGCGCCCCCGTGCGCAGCCTGTCGGGCGGCGAGAAGGCCCGGCTTCTGCTGGCCAAGCTGATGGCGCAGCCGTCGAACCTGTTGATCCTGGACGAACCGACGAACGACCTCGACGTCGAAACCCTCGACCTTTTGCAAGACATTCTCGGTGACTATGACGGCACCGTTCTCCTCGTCTCCCACGACCGCGATTTCATCGACCGCATCGCCACCGCCACCGTCGCGATGGAAGGCGAGGGCAGGGCGACCGTCTACCCCGGCGGCTGGTCCGATTATGCCGCCCAGCGGGGCGCCGCGCCGGAACCGGACAGTGCCGCGAAACCTGCGGGCCGCAGCGCTCCAGCCGGCAAATCTGCTGCCCCGGCCGCCGCCAGCCTGTCCTTCACCGAACGCAAGCGTCTGGAAGACCTGCCCGCCGTCATCGCCCGACTGGAAGCCGAAATTGCCAAGCTTGCCACTCTTCTGGCCGACGCAGACCTTTTCACGCGTGAGCCCGCGAAGTTCCGCAAGGCGTCTGAAGCCATGGCCGAGCGTCAATCCCTGCTGGCCGTAGCTGAGGCCGAATGGTTGGAGCTCGCCGACCGTGTGTGATCGAGGTTCGCTGTTTCCCGCCACCAAGGCCGGTCGCATCGGCGGATTATTGCCAGCGATTAACGTAGGTTAATCGCGGAAGATCACCGTCGCGTGAACCGGCATTGTGCGGCCCGCCGAAAGGCTTCATGTCCTTCGCACTCTGCTTGCCCAACGTGGCAGGCCGCCCTCCAGGAGAATGAAAATGAAATATATCGCAGCAGCACTTGCTACCTTCGCACTGGCCTCCCCCGCCCTGGCTGGTGGTCCGACCGTTGTCGAAGCCGAGCCGGTCATCATGGCCGAACCCGCGCCGATGGCGCCTTCCGTCGATTGGTCGGGCCCCTATGTCGGTGTCCAACTCGGTTATGCCGATGTTGACTCCAACGGTGCCGGCCTTGACGGCAACGGATTTCTCGGCGGCGTGCACGCGGGCTACCGCATGGACTTCGGTCAGTATGTGGCCGGTGCCGAGGTTGACTATGACACCTCTGACGTCGACCTCGCTGGCGGCACGTCCACGCTTGACGACGTTGCACGCCTCAAGCTGATGGGCGGCGCCAAGTTCGGCAGCGCACTCGTCTACGCAACCGCCGGCGCGGCTTATGCCAATGCCACGGTCGGTGGTGTTGATCGTTCCGACAACGGTTACTTCCTTGGTGCAGGCATGGACTATGCCATCAGCGACAGCCTGTCTGTTGGTGGTGAGCTGCTCCAGCACAAGTTCGACGATTTTGACGGCACCACCGTTGATCTCGACGCAACGACTGTGAAGGCAAAGGTTTCGCTGCGCTTCTAAGCGTCTGCGACATCTGATCGGGGCCGGGGTGTCATGCACCCCGGCCCTTTTTAGTTTACAGGCCCTTGGCCGTTGCATCACGAAGCTGCGGTCATCCCCCCGGTCGGAGGAAACCTCCAGCACGCGACCCTTTGATCAAGAGGCCGTGGCGCCCCGCGTTGGCGCGCGCACTACCACTTGCCGCTTGCCCCCCCGCCAGAGGATCGGCCGCCGCCAAAGCCGCTGCCATTGCTGCCGCCACCGCTGCTGCCGCCAAGGCCGCCAAGGCGGGTGCCGTCCGACCTGCTGCCACGCCGGACGCTGAAGGACCGGCGGTTCACATAGCCGCAGCTGCTGCAGGTCTGATGCTCGATGCCGGTGCCGGCGCTGTCGCGCGACGGGGGTTCGATCACTTCCTTCACCCGCTTCAGCGTCGACTCGCCGCAGCGCGGGCAGCGCAGCTTTGCCCGTTTGCTGCGCCAGACCAGAAGCACGCCCCCGACCGCCGCAAGCCCGCCCAGGGCCCAGGGGGTCACCTGCAGGCCACCCTCCTCGAACCCCTCGGTAAGGCTGACTGGACGGCCTTCCTGAAAGGGGGTGATCAGCCTTTCGCCAATCTGTGCGATGCCTGCCTCGATTCCCGTCGCAAGCCGACCCTCGCGCAGCTCGGGCAGCACGGCGGTCGACAGGACCCGCGCCGCGCGCCCGTCATAGACCGCGTCATAGCCGGACCCGAGGGCGATGCGGACCTCACGCGCCTCGGTCTCGACCAGCATCAGGATGCCGTCGTTCCGCTCTGCGTCGCCGATGCCCCAGGCGTTGAACAGCGCCTTGGCATAAGCGTCAAGCCGCATCCCCTCGCCGCCATAAAGGCCGATGCGGGGCAGGGTGACGACAACCACCTGCACCCCGGTCGCCTCACGCAGCGCCTGGAGCTGGCCGACGATCCGGCCTTCCGCAGTCGGGTCAAGCGCGCGGGAGAAGTCGGAAAGCGTCTCGCTCTCCGGTACAGGCAGAACCGGGGCGACCGCCTCCGGCTCGGTCTGCGCCATCAGCGGCATGGCCGTAACGGCCAGCGCCATGGCCAGCGCGGTGACAAGGGCTTTGATGATCATGGGGCAAGCATTTCTTTTACCGTCTTTGTCACGAGCATGACATCTTCCCGGCCACAGTCAAACGATCCGACCTGAACCCGGATGGCAAACTGACCATCCACGCGGGTCTGCGTCAGATAGATTCGTCCATCGTCGTTGATCCGCTGCAAAAGCTCCTCGGTGGCCGTTTCTGTTTCCAAAGCAAAGGTAAAGAGAGACAGCCGCGGCTCGGTCACGATCCGGACGCCGGGAATCGCTGCAAGCTGGTCGCGCAGTTCGACCGCCCAGGCGATGTGGTTGCGGATCAGGTGCCGCAGGCCCTCCAACCCGTAGGCCCGCAGCACGAACCACAGCTTCAACGCCCGGAACCGACGCCCCAAAGGCACCGTCCATTCGTTGAAGTTGACGATCTCCTCCCGCCCCGCCGTCTCCAGATAGGTCGGCCGCAGGCCCAGCGTGCGCACCTGCGCGCCCGGGTCCTTCAGGAACTGGACCGAGCAGTCGAACTGCGCGCCAAGCCACTTGTGCGGGTTGAGCACGATGGAATCGGCGCCTTCCACCCCGTTCCACAACGCCCGAAGCTCCGGGCAGATCATCGCCGCCCCCGCCCAGGCCGCATCGACGTGGACTGGCACACCTTCCGCATTGCACACCGCCACGCACTCCCCGATCCGGTCGAAGGCCCCGACGCTCGTCCCCCCGGCGCAGAGGATCACCCCTGCGGGCACCATCCCCGCCGCCCGGTCCGCCACGATTGCCGCCCGCAAGCCCTCCCCGGTCATCCCCCGGCTCTCGTCCACCGCCACCTTGACCAGGTTGCGCTGTCCGATCCCGGCCAGCCGGATCGCCTTGTCCACGCTGCTGTGCGTCTCTGCACTTGCGTAGAACCGCAGCACCGGGCCTCCCGACAGTCCCTCCTCCAGCCCGCGCCAGTCCAGCGCCCGCTCCCGCATCGTCAGCACGGCCGAAAGCGTTGCCGTCGTCGCGGTGTCGTGGATCGTGCCGACAAAGCCCTCCGGCAAGCCCACGGCGGCGCGCAGCCACTGCACCATCACCTGTTCCATCTCGGTCGCGGCAGGCGAGCTCTGCCAGATCAGCGCGTTGCAGCCCATCGCGTTGACCAACTGCTCGGCCAGCATGCTGGCAGGCGCCGCATTGGCCGGGAAATAAGCGAAGAAGCGCGGATGCTGCCAATGCGTCATGCCGCCCGGCACGATCGCCTCGAAATCGGCCCAGATCGCCTCCATCGGTTCGGGGGCCTCGGGCGCCGCCTCGGGCAACTGCCGCGCAATGGCCCCCGGCACCAAAGGCGCGCGCACCGGGCGGTCGCGCAGGCCCGCATGATAATCCGCCGCCCAGTCCGCCGCCCGCTTCGACCACAGCCGCAATGCCTCGTGATCCATGGCCCGCCCCCCTTAAATGACTTGATCGGGTTGCAAATGGGCATGATCGGGGCGGAACGGCAAGCCGCCACCCCGGGCCTGACACCCGACTTCCTTGATCCGGACATTCTGAATCCTTAATCTTTCGCGAGTAGTCAGTGTGACTTTGTATGAATGAGGCTCCAGATGTCGTTTACCCGCCGCGCAACCCTGCTCGGGCTGTCCGCCGCCCTCCTCTCCGCCTGCGTTGGCGGCGGTGGGACCTTCAAGACCGAATACACCCCCCTCCCGGCCGAAGCCGCCAGCGCGTGGCGCCTGGCCGAGGTGCGGGTCGATGTGCCAAGAACCCTCGTCGTCTCGGAAGCAAAGACGCTTCTGCCCGTCGCTGACATCGTCTGGCGCGAAGACCCTCTGGGGGACCGCTATGCCCAGGTCGACACCATCCTGACCGATGCCATCACCCGCGGTGCCCAGGGCTTGCGCGGTTCACGCCGGGTCATCATCGACGTGACCG
The DNA here is from genome assembly GCA_031425795.1 of Rhodobacter sp. Lineage (GTDB taxonomy): Bacteria > Pseudomonadota > Alphaproteobacteria > Rhodobacterales > Rhodobacteraceae > Tabrizicola. The sequence continues at coordinate 15,290 of JANPJZ010000083.1, forward strand.
TGTCGCGCTTCCACGCCCTCACCTTCGAGGCAGAGCTGCGTGGCCAGAACTGGGGCGTCCACAACATCGACTTCACCGCCCAGGTGCTTGATGCCGGCACCGGTGAAGTGCTGGTGGCACCCACCCTGATCCGCGCCGAGCTTCCGGCCCTTTCCGGTAACCAGATGAGGGAAGCGCGCCGCAACGGCCAGTCGCAGAAATCGATGATCACCAACCACGTCGCCCGTACCGTTGCCGGCTGGCTGGGCACCGGCCCCGACAACCGGGGTGAGTTCAGCCGTCAGGGCAACTGATCGGCGCTGCGGCGCGCCCGCCTGCCCGAACCGCTGGCCTCCTTTCCCCCTGCCGGGGGAGAGGGCCAGCCACGGCTTGCCGACAGAACTTGCGTTCCGCCGCCTCGCCATGCTACGCCGATTGCCATGACGACGTTGCGCAACCCCTGCATCTGCTGCATTACCCGCTGACTTCGGTCGCGCGGGCGCTTCGTCATTCCCTTCCCGGATGAACAGCCACCCCCGCGCGCCTGCGTGCCCAAGGGACGACTGCCATGGTGACGATCCGCCTGACCAATTCGAAGACCCGGAAGAAGGAAGACTTCGTTCCGATCGACGGCAAGAACGTCCGCATGTACGTCTGCGGCCCCACCGTCTATGACCGCGCCCACCTTGGCAACGCGCGGCCCGTGGTGGTCTTCGACACGCTCTACCGCCTCCTCCGCCACCTCTACGGGGAGGGGCATGTGACCTACGTGCGCAACTTCACCGACGTCGACGACAAGATCAACGCCGAGGCCTTGCGCCGCCAGAAGGCCGGCAGCCCCGGAACGCTGGAAGACCTGATCCACGAGCGGACCGAGGAAACCATCGCGTGGTATCACGCCGACATGGACGCTTTGGGCGCCCTGCGGCCCGACCATGAACCCCGCGCGACTGGTTACATCAATCAGATGATTGACATGATCAATGTCTTGATCGAGCGGAAAAACGCGTACGTCGTGCGAGACAAGTCGAACAATCCTCCGTATCAGTATGTGCATTTCGACAGGGCATCATATGATCAAGGGCATGCGCTCTTTGATGTTGAGAGTTACTCAGAATACGGAAAGTTCTCAGGTCGATCTCTAGAGGATATGATCGCGGGAGCACGGGCCGAAAAAGCGCCACACAAGCGCAACCCTCAAGACTTCGTCCTCTGGAAACCTTCCACCGGCGAAGAACCAGGCTGGGAGTCTCCCTGGGGTAAAGGCCGCCCCGGTTGGCACATCGAATGCTCCGCCATGGCGCATGAGCTTCTGGGCGAAAGTTTTGACATCCACGGCGGCGGCTTGGACCTGCAATTCCCCCACCACGAAAACGAGATCGCCCAAAGCGCCTGCGCCCAC
>JANPJZ010000084.1:0-27832 GCA_031425795.1 Rhodobacter sp.
GCAGCGCAGAAAGGTCGACTTGCCGCAGCCCGACGGCCCGATGAACGCCGTGACCGCCTTGTCGAGGATCGTGACATCCACATCCTTCAGCGCATGGTTGGTGCCATAGTAAACCTGCACCCCCCGCGCCTCGATCTTGGCTGTGGCCGCGGAAATGTCCTGGCCCACCCTGCGCACATCATCCATTAACCTGCTCCGTCCCTGGTCCTTGCCGCTGCGCCGACCGTCACCATTGCGCATAGGCCTCCAACATGACCCCTATGCGTCGGTTTTGTAACAGCTAAATGACAAGCTCGGCAGCAGGCGCTCAGCCGCGTGCCAGCAGCGCCTCGATTTCGGCGCGTGTGGGCATCGCCGGCGCCGTTCCCGGCCGGGTGACCGAGATGCCGGCCGTGGCACAGCCAAAGCGCACCGCCTCCACCACGTCGCGGCCCTCGCTCAGCGCCACCGCAAAGCCGCCGTTGAAGGCGTCGCCCGCCCCGGTCGTCTCTGCCACCGGCCCGGCGCTGATCACCGGCACATGCACGGACCGTATCCGGTCGCGGAAAAGCGCCCCGTTGCTGCCCAGCGTGATCACCACCGCGCCCACACCCTTGGCAAGAAGCGCATCCGCCGCCACCTCCGCCTCTGCGACCGAGGTGACCGGCAGCCCGGTCAGCGCCTCTGCCTCGCTCTCGTTCGGCGTGACGAAGTCGCACAGTGCCAGCATCGCATCGTCCAGCGGTGCCGCCGGGGCCGGGTTCAGGATCGTCAGCACCCCCGCCGCCCGCGCAATCTCCAGCCCCCGCCGCGCCGCCGGAATCGGCTGCTCCAGTTGCGTCACAAAGACTGATGCCCCTTCGATCAAGCCGCGCTTCGCCTCGACATCGGCGACCGAGACGCGCCCCGCCGCCCCGGGTGCCACGATGATCGCATTGTTGCCCGTGGCATTCTCGATGAAGATATAGGCAGCCCCGGTATAGCTGTCGGGGTCCTCCGTCACCTCGGGCACCACGCCGGCCCGGGCCCAGGTGGCGCGGGCGATATCGGCGAACGCATCCCGGCCGAGCCGCGTGATGAAATGCGTCGTGCCCCCCGCCATCGCCGCCGCAACAGACTGGTTCGACCCCTTCCCCCCCGGCCCGAGCACGAATGAGGTGCCAAGGATCGTCTCCCCCATCTTCGGCTGCCGGTCGGCACGATAGGCCGTGTCGGCCACGAATATGCCAAGGATCACGATTGGCTTTGTAGACAGTTTCATCGGCTCATTCCCCAAGCTTACGCATCCGGCGGGATCACGCCCTTGCGAAGCATGAAACACCCGTAGAACCGCCGCTCGCCGGTCTGGATCACCGCATAGGCCTCGCGCGCCACGTCGTAGAAGGCAAAGCGCTCGATGGAAACCATCGGCCGCGACCGCCCCTCGGCCCGGTCGATCTCGGCCTGGACCTCCGCCTGGACCGCAGGCACCTCACCGGGCGCGCCGACCACTTCCATCCGCCCCGCAAAGTCGTCCACGAAGGTATCCAGCGGCAGCACAGACAGGATCGCATTCACCGCCTCGGCGCTGGTCAGGTTCTCCATCCGCAAAAGCTGCCCCGTCACCGTCGCCCGCGCGACAGAGTCAGACGGAAAGTTCGTGTCCGCCACGATCAGCACATCGCCATGCCCCATCGCCCGCAGGCAACCCAGCACTTCGGCATTCAGCCGGTTGTCGATTCCCTTGAGCATTTGCAGGCCCTCCCCAAGCCCTTTCACTTTAGTGCAAGTATCCCACAGGGGTGCGGGGGTGTGAAACCCCCGCTCCGCCGCCTCCCCCAGGCGCCAACCTCGGCCGCCTACCCCAGGCGCACGCCCGAGGCTCTGTCGAAGAGATGCACCTTCTCTGCGTCCGGCGCAAAGGTCAACGCGTCTCCGGGCCGGAAGGGCACCCGGTCACGGAACATCGCCACAACCTCATGCCCGCCGACCCCGCTACCGCCGGTCCGCAACACGACATGGGTCTCCGACCCCGTCGGCTCTACCACCGCCACTGTCCCGGAAATCCCCTCCGTCGCCACGGTCAGGTGTTCCGGGCGCACGCCATAGGTGACCTCGCGCCCCTCGGCCACGTCAAGGCCGCGCGGCATCGGCAGGCGCGTGCCGTCCTCCAGCACCACCCTGCCCGAGCGCACCACACCGGGGGACAAATTCATCGCCGGGCTGCCGATGAAGCTTGCGACGAAGGTGTTCGCCGGTCTGTCGTAAAGCTCCAGGGGAGCACCGACTTGCTCGATTCGCCCACCCTGCATGACCACGATCTTGTCGGCCATCGTCATCGCCTCGATCTGGTCATGGGTGACATAGACCGTGGTCGTCTTCAGCCGCAGATGCAGTTCGCGGATCTCTGTCCGCATCTGCACCCGCAGCTTGGCGTCAAGGTTGGACAGCGGTTCGTCGAACAGGAAGACCTGCGGATCGCGCACGATGGCGCGCCCCATCGCGACCCGCTGGCGCTGCCCGCCCGACAGCGCGCGCGGGTAGCGGTCAAGGTAGGGGGTCAGCCCTAGGATTTCGGCGGCGCGCTTCACCTTCTCGGCAATCGCGGCCTTGTCCATGCCCCGCATCTTCAGCGCAAAGCCCATGTTCGCGCCCACGGTCTTGTGCGGATAAAGCGCGTAATTCTGGAAGACCATCGCGATGTCGCGCTCAGACGGGGGCAGGTTGTTCACCCGCCGCTCGCCGATGCGGATGTCACCGCTGGTGATCTCCTCCAGCCCCGCGATCATCCGCAGCAGCGTTGACTTGCCGCAGCCCGAAGGGCCAACAAGCACCACGAACTCGCCATCCGCGATGTCGAGGTCAAGGCCATGAACGACCTGAACGCCACCGTAGAACTTCTTCAGATCGCGGATCGTGACGACGGCCATCGGCCCTTCCTTCCCCCAGACGCACCCCCGGTGCGCGCCCAAAGCTAACCGTCACGGCCTTGGCTGTCCATCGGCTGATCATACTAACATGTTAGAATCTTGACAGGCCCCCTGCCCCTTGCCAAGCTGCACCCAAGAGATGGCTGCGCCGGGGAGGGGAGGCCCCGCAATTCTGCCTGCCGCCGGTTGCCCCGTGCTGCAGGTCGCAAGTTCCGCAACAACGATAATCGCAACAATAGGGACCGGGACTGGCGCAGACGCGCCATCCGCCGTCCACGACAAGGGAGGACTGAACGTGAAGGTTGGACTCTACAATACCCTGATGGGCGCGCAGCTGAGCCGCCGCCGGATGCTCCAGGGCGCGACCGCGCTCTCGGCCATGGCGCTGGTGCCTGCATCGATGAAGCCTGCGCTGGCCGAAGCCCACGGCAACGTCCGCGCCGAGATCCTGAAGATCCCGGGCGTCGGCATGGGCTCGCCCACCGATGCCGATTGGCAGAAGGTCGGCGAGATGTGCCTCGGGGCCACCAAGGCCTCCGTCGCCGAGGGCGAGTTTGCCGGGATCGAGCTGACCTTCATGGGTCTGAACAACCAGAACCTGCACAACTTCCTGTTCCGCGGCTTCCTCAAGCCGTGGGAGGCCTATACCGGCGCCAAGATCAACTGGATCGACCTTGCCCAGGCGGACTACAACTCGCGCCTCCAGCAATCCATCGCCACCGGCACGGTTGATTTCGACATCATCGAGATGGGCGCCCCCTTCGAAGGCGACACGGCAGGCCGCGGCCTTCTGGACGAGATGCCCGAGTGGGTGAAGACCCAGATCGAGGCGGATGACCTCGTGGGCTACCTCCAGCCGCCCGTCGGCACCTGGGACGGCAAGTCCTACCGCATCACCATCGACGGCGACTGCCACACCTTCGCCTACCGCAAGGACTACTTCGGTGAGGGCGCGATTGGCGGGGCCGAGGTTCCGAAGACCTGGCAGGACGTCAATGCCGTGTCCAAGGCGCTCATTGGCCAGACCGACCCGCTGACCGGCCTGCCCGCGCATGGCTATCTTGACCCGCTCAAGGGCTGGGGCGGCTTCGGCATGTATTTCATCGCCAACCGCGCCACGGCCTACGTCAAGCACCCGGATGATCCGGCATGGCTGTTCGATCCCGACACGATGAAGCCGCGCGTCAACAACCCGGGCTGGGTCCAGGCGATCCAGGACGTGATGGACCTGATCGCCGCAGGCGCCTATCCCGCCGACCAGATCAACGCCGACCCCGGCACCACCGCCTTCAGCCAGTTCCTCGCCGGCACCGGCTCGATGCTGATGTGGTGGGGCGACGTCGGCTCCTCGGCGCGCACTTCCGACACCTCGGTCGTCGGTGACGTCGCGGGCTTCGGGATCAACCCCGGCTCCACCCGCCGCTACAACTCCGCCGCCGGCGCGTGGGAGGAAACGGCGAACGAGGCTCCGCTCATGGCCTACATCGGCTGGGGCATCTATGTCACCAACCGCGTTTCGGGCGACGAGGCCAAGCGCAAGGCCGCCTGGTCCGCCGCTGCCCATCTTGGTGGCAAGGACCTGTCGCTCTGGACGGCTGCCTACCCGTCGGGCTTCCAGCCCTATCGCAACTCCCACTTCCAGATCGACGAGTGGGAGACGGCAGGCTACGACCGCGCCTATATCGAGGATTATCTCTCCTCGAACGCCGACAGCTACAACCACCCGAACGCGGCGATCGAACCCCGAATCCCCGGCATCTTCCAGTACTACTCCGTCGCCGAGGATGAGCTCTCCAAAGGCTTCGCGGGCCAGTACGCCTCGGCGCAAGAAACGGCAGACGCCATCGCCGCCGCCTGGGAGAAGATCACCGACCAGATCGGCCGCGACAGCCAGATCGCGCTCTACAAGGCCTCGCTTGGCATATGATTGCGTAGGATGGGCAATCTGCCCATCTTTCGTTGACACAAGGCGCGGCGGGGAACCGGCGCGCCTTCTCCATGATGGAAGACGATACTTGCAATGCGCCCAGCCCGGCGGCCGCATCAAGCGTGGCTGGCGAACCACCCCCGTTCCCCGCGACGAATTCTGGATGGGACGTACAAGCAGCGCCATGGGGGCTTGGCCCCATCCCACGGTCCTGGCCGTCCTCAATCAGTATGGTTACTTCGAAGTCCCGCCAGACCACCAGATCGCCCTCGACGCCGCCCTGAACACCCCCGGCAGCTTCTACGCCTTCGGCCCCGGCGGACTGGTCGCGGTCATCGTGCCCAAGACCCGTCGCGCCTATGTCTTCTACGCGGGATAGCCTGAGGCTGGCCGGCCTGTCACAGGCCGGACAGTATGACTTGGCGCCGTTTCCCCGAGGCGCTGCTCGGTCGGCCCGACCTAGATCTTGGTCGGGATCAACTCCCGCGAGGCAAGGTCGCGGATGATGGTCGGCATCCCGAACAGCGACGAGAACAGAAAGCCGCCGTGGATCACGGAATTCGCCTCACGCGACCGGGACAAAAGTCGCATCGGCCAGAACTTGGTCGACATGTAGGCCCCGCCCCTGATCGCAGACCGCCGCTCGCGCGAGGGCAGGATCGGGTTTCCGCCCAGCGCATGCCCGTGCGACACCGGCCGAAGCGGGTTCGACATGAAGAACACCGTGCCGTGCAATATCTTGCCCGAGGTTTGGACCCGTGGTTGCTCGCGGATATAGTGGTCTTCATCCGCCAGACCCACGTTGATCGCCGGGGTGCGGTTCACCGACTTGATCGCGTCGCGCGCCGTGCCCATCGGGGCGAAGGGTGCCTGCACCACGACCAGCACCTGGCCCCTGGCCAGCCCCGGCGCATAGGCCGCAGCCGAGGCCGCCGGAATGCGGGCCTGCGCCATGCGGTTCGAAGCCGAGCCGTCGCCGTCTTGCGTCAGGATGCTGATCGTCGCGTCATCGTGCCCACGCTCCTTCAGCGCCGCAACGACGCGTGTGGCTGTGGCCAGATCCGGATAGAGTCTCGTGATGATTGTCGTCATGTTTCGCCCCGTTCCTTGCTGAATGGCGTTAGGTCCACCGTGCCGTCGTTCATTTGCCTGTTGCCGCAGCGCCAATCATCGGACCGGCCTTGGCGTCCGACATAGGCGGCGGAGTCGTCTGGTCCAGTTTGCCGCGCCACCCCTGCCGCAAAAGTGGTAGTGCGACTATCAAGGCTGCCGCCAGAAGGGCGGCCTCGAGTGCGAAGACCGGTACATAGGGGGCTGCAAGGTCGCTCTGACCCGGCACCAGCAGCATCGTGTCGCGGATCACCCCTCCCGACGCGATTGCCAGCCCTGCCGCCGTTGTCTGCACGGCCCCCCAGGCCCCGAGTGACAGTCCGATCTGGTCACGGGGCGCGGCCCGCATCGTGGCGGTGAGCGTGCCGTGGCCGAAGAGGCCCGCCCCAAAGCCGGCCAGCAGCGTGGCCCCGATCAGAAGCGGCACCTGAAGCGACAGAGACGAGATCAGGATCAGCACAAAGGCCGGTATCCCGATCAGCGCCCCGGCCGCAGCCACGTCCAGCGGCCGCCCGCCCCGGCCAAGCCAGCGCGAGGCCAGCCCGAAGCCGATCAGGCTGCCAAAGGCGAGCACCACCGTCAGCCGCGTGGTCTGGGCCACCGTCATCGCCAGGACCTGCCCGCCGAAGGGTTCCAGCAACACATCCGCCATGCCGAAGCCCGCCGTGCCAAGCGCAATCACCATCAGCAGCCGCCGCGTTCCAGGCCGCGCCGACAGCCTGGCCCAGGCTTCGGCAAAGCTGCCCGTGGCGGCGGTCGCAACCGCCTGCGCGCGGCTGCGGTCCCGCGCCTCCTGTTTCCACATCGCGATGCCGTTCAGCGCGATCGTCACCACAGCCGTGCCCTGGATCACCTGGATCAGCCGACCCGGCGAGTAGTTTTTAAGCAGCGCGCCATAGGCAAAGGCGGCGACGATCATCCCCACCAGAAGCATCACATACATCAGCCCGACGACCTTCGGCTGGTCCTCCGCGGGCACAAGGTCAGTGGCGAGCGCCAGGCCCACCGTCTGAACGATATGCATCCCCGCCCCGACCAGCAGGAACGCCAGCGCCGCAGCGCCCAGGCCGATCCAGCGCGGCGCATCGACCGCCTCGCCATAGCCCGACAGGACCAGCAGCGCGAAGGGCATGATCGCGAAGCCGCCGAACTGGTACATCGTGCCCTTGAAGATCCACGGCAGCCGCCGCAACCCCAGCGCCGACCTGAACGTGTCCGACTTGAACCCGATCAGCGCCCGAAACGGCGCAAAGACCAGAGGCAACGCCAGCATCAGCGCCACCAGCGACGCCGGAACCCGCAACTCGACGATCATCACCCGGTTCAGCGTGCCGACCATCAGCACCAGCGCCATCCCGACCGTGACCTGAAACAGCGACAGCCGCAGCAATCGGGACAGCGGCACTGCCTCCGACGCGACGTCGGCAAACGGAAGCCAGCGCGGCCCGATGGCCGAAAGCTTTCGCAGGGCAAAGCGCTTGTACTCGAACATCACCAACCGGCCCTTGCAGTATTCGTCCGTGATCCCGCCTGACTGGCCCTGCGGCCAAGGCGGCCGAGACATGAGACCCCCCGCCCTTGAGCCAGGGGGTCTCATGCCCGTTGATATGCTGCGCAGACCCCGCGCAGCAGGTTGGCGTGCAGAAAGTCAGTTCAGCGATGCAAGCGTATCCGGCATCTGCAGCACCGCGCGGGCCGTGCTGCCATCCGGCATCGTGATCAAGACTTCCTGCGATCCACCGGCGGCAAAAGCCACCTTCGTGGCCTCCGCATCCGGCACCACAAGCGCGGCCGTCGCTGTCCCGCCGCCAATCGGCTTGCCGGACAGGAAGTCGGCCACCCAGGTCGTGTTGCTGAGCACGGCGACGTGCACGGCAAAGGACCCGATGGCGACGGCGGAAAGGAAGAGCGGAACTCCGACAGTCGGCTTGACGACAAGCCACATCTTCGCGTTGTTCATTTTGCTCTCCTCAGCCAAGCCATGGTGTGGAAACGGCAACCAGAATGTGCGCGATCAGGGCAATGACCCCGAACACGCGCGTGCCGTCGATCAGATAGCTGTGGACTTCTTCGGCTTCCCCAAGGGTCAGACCTGTCGGCCATACCTTGTCAGGATCATTGGACATGAAATGCACCCTCCCTGCCCGAGTCGTCGCTGTCGTGCAAAGCAGGTTGACGACCTTCCGCCTGCCCCGGACCCCTAACGTCTTGAAACTATTTCCAACGCCAGAAGCCAGCGACAATTTGTCACCTTTTGTTTACATAATCAACTGTAAGCTTGGCGATACACTTTTTGGGACGCGTCAACTGCGACGATCCCGCATCAGGCTGAAAAGGAATGTCATTCTACCGTCCTGATACCAACCGGCCTGCAACTCCAGAAAACTTTTTGTCGCATTGTTTGGGCGCAAGCTCTGCAAGAACGTGGCGTTCCACCGCTTTTCGCCCCTGTCAAAAACCGGGTGATTCCAGCGCGACTCCCCTCTGGAAATTCGCTTTCCACCGGGCTGGGCACCGGCTAACATGTTAGCATGAGCGGTTCAGACCAACTCCACGTCGTCACCTCCGATGACATCACGCCCGGCCGGATCAGGGCGGGCAAGCTGCTCATCTGGGGCACCGCCGCCCTCATGGCGCTGGTGGCGCTGGCGCAACTTGGCCAGACGCAGGGCTGGTGGCAGGCGGGCTTCACCACCTGGCGGCCCACGCTTTACGCCTTCTGCCTTTGGGCCACCGCGCTCTGCTGGGCACAGGTCATCATCCGGGGCGAACAGGGCAAGCGCACGCTCTTTGTCCTGCCAGCCGCCCTCTTCGTGATCTCGCTGACCGTGTTTCCCCTGCTCTTCGGCCTCATCATCGCCTTTTCCAGCTGGAACCTCTCCAACCCCGACGGGCGGTCCTTCAACGGCGTGGCCAATCTGGTGCAGATGTGGAATGACCCGTTCTACTGGAACGCCATGGGCAACATGGTCTGGTATGTGCTTGTCATCGTTGTCGAATATACCATCGCCTTCAGCCTGGCCCTCCTGCTCAACTCCCAGATCCGCGCCCGCAAGTTCTTCCGCGTCGCCTTCCTCCTGCCGCTCATGCTTTCGCCCGTCGCCGTCAGCTGGATGGTCGGCAAATCGATGCTCGAGGCGCGCTTCGGCCCGATCTCCCGCCTCGCCCGCGCGCTTGGCTTCGACAACCCCTCGTTCTTCGAAAGCCCCTGGATGGCCAAGGCCACCATCATGATCCTCGATGCCTGGACCTTCATCCCCTTCATGATGATCATGCTGCTCGCCGGCCTCCAGTCCATCCCGAAGGAACTGACCGAGGCCGCCAAGGTCGATGGCGCGAAAGGCTGGAAAGCCTTCTGGGAGATCACCTTCCCCCTGATGCTGCCCGTCTCGGTCACCGCGATACTGATCCGCATCATCTTCAAGCTGAAGCTCGCCGACATCGTCATCAACGTCACCTCCGGGGGCCCGGGGGGCGCGACCGACACCGTCACCAGCTTCATCTTCCGCGAATACCGCGAACGGTCCAACGTCGGCTACGGCACCATGCTGGCGATGGTCTACCTCGTGCTGATCGTGATCTTCATGACCGTCCTGATGAAATGGGCCGGCCGCTATGCAAGGCCCCAGACATGAGACGCAAGACATGAGACGCCCGACATGACGGACGCCGCCGCCACCCCGATCTTCAAGGACAGCGCCGCCGACCGGGGCCACAGCGCCGCCTGGTGGTCCAGCCGCTTCGCGATCTACGGAGCATTGATCCTCTGGGCAATCATCTGCCTCTTCCCGATCTACTGGACCCTGACGACCAGCTTCAAGATGGCCCCCGACGTGATGAAGGGGAACATGATCCCCTGGGTCGATTTCACCCCGCAGTGGAAAGGGTGGGAAGCGATCGGCCTCTCCCCCGAACGCCTGGGCGAAGAAAGCACGGTGCGGGACGAGTTCCTGAAGCGCTTCGCCAACTCGGCTATCATCTCGCTGACCTCCTCCCTGCTTGCGGTGATCCTCGGCAGCCTCGCCGCCTACGGGCTGTCGCGCTTCACGTACAAATGGGCCTGGATGAAGAATGACGACATCTCGTTCTTCTTCTTGTCGCAACTGATCCTGCCGCCCGTCGTTCTCGCCCTGCCCTTCCTCGTCCTCTACAAGGAACTGGCGCTTCTCGACACGCGCATCGGCCTGATCCTGCTTTACACCCTGTCGGTCCTGCCCATCGTCATCTGGATCATGCGCGACCAGTTCTCCACCATCCCGACCGAGCTGGAAGAGGCCGCCATGGTCGACGGCCTCGGCGTTTGGGGGGCCTTCTTCACCATCATCCTGCCGATTGCGCTGCCCGGCATGGTCGCGGCCTTCATCCTGTCGCTGGTCCTGACCTGGAACGAATACTTCTTCGCCGCCCTCCTGACCTCGACCCATGCCAACACCCTGCCGGTGATGGTGGCCAGCCAGACCGGCAGCCAGGGCATCAACTGGTGGTCGATGGCCGCGCTCAGCTTTGCCGCGATCCTGCCCCTGATCGTGATCGGCGTCGCGCTGGAGCGGTTCATCATCAAGGGTATGGCCGCAGGCGCGGTGAAATGACCGGTTAACAAAACCTGAAAATGGCCAAGCAAGCCATTGATTTCACAAGGCGCGGGGCGATGTCCCTGCCCGGGACAGGGGGATCATGCTGAAAGGAATAGACCAGCGCCTCTCGGCCGAGGTGGTCCACATCCTGATGTTGATGGGCCACGGCGACGACCTCGTCCTCTGTGACGTGAACCACCCCGCCGCCAGCATCGCCGCCGCCACGACCTACGGCAGGCTGGTGGACCTCTCAGGCTGCGACATCCCCACCGCCGCCCGCGCGATCCTAAGCCTCATGCCCCTCGACAGCTTCGTCCCGGCCCCGATCACCCGGATGCAGGTGGTGGGCGACCCCACGGCCGACCGGCCGATCTTTGCCCGAATGCAAGCTGTCGCAGACAGCGCAGAGGGCGCAGCCGTGGGCATGCAAAGCCTGGAGCGCTTCGCCTTCTACGAAGCTGCCCGCCGATCCTTCGCGATCATCCGCACAGCCGACTCCGGCCCCTATGGCTGCTTCATCCTGAAGAAGGGCGTGATCGACCTGCCTGAACTCTGACGCATAGCTCCTCTCGCGCTGCTAGTCTTCGCCGAGCGCCAGTGAGGAGCGGCGAAGCCGACGACGAGCGGGTCCGTCAGTCCAGCCCCAGCACCTTCCGCAGGTGATCCAGCGCGATCTCGACCCCCCGCTCCCCCAAGGGGGCCGAGGCGTCTTCGGCCCCCTCGACATACCAGTGCCCACCCACACCCACCCGGGCAAGGTCCACCGTGTCGGGGGCCAGCGCCAACATCAGCGAGGTCTCTCCCACCCCGGCATGATCGAAGGGAAACTCCGCGCCCTTGGGAAACAGCGGGTGGATGCGGATCCAGTTGAACGGGTCCGCCCCTGCCGCGTGCTGGGCGTAGTAGTCCTGCGTCCCCCGGTCGCCCCACCAGCCGGGGCCTCGCGCGGCATCCAGATGCCGGAAGATCGCGTTGCGGGCGGCAAGACGGAAGGTCAGGTCGGTGGGCATCCCTTGGGCGAAGTTCTCGGTCTGGTGGTGGATCACCCCATGCAGGTTGCGAAAGCCGGTCGTCAGCAAGGCGCCGAACAGCGCTTCGGCCAGCGGCAGGAAGGTTGCCGGGTCAAGATGCAGCGTCCCCGCCCCCGGCCCTGCCACCGCATGGCTGGCGGCCCCATAGGCGAAGGGCGGCAGGATGATGATACGCTCGCCCAGCCGCCGCAGCGTCTCGGTCACGATGAGGAGGTCCACCCCGGCCGGCAGGTGCGGCCCATGATACTCCATCACGCCGATCGGCAGGACAACCGGCGTGCCCGCAACCACCGCTTTCGCAATCTCGTCCGGGCGCATGCGGTCGAACTGCATCAGACGCCCCCAAGCGCATGAGCGATGTCCTTGGTCTGCGTGTAAAGCGCCTGCCACAGCGGGTACTGCCGCGCGTAGGCCGGCACGACTTCCGGCGTCACGGTTCGGGCCACCGGGTTCCAGCGCGTGATCTCGTCCGGCATCACGGCACCGATGGCGACGGCTGCAAGGAAGGCATCGCCATAGCTCGCCCCGATGGTCTTTTCGCAGACCAGCTGCGGCGTGCGGGCAAGGTCGGAGGTCGCCTGCATCCAGACCGCATTCTGCGTGCCGCCACCGACGGCAAGCACCCGTTCGGGGGCAGCCCCCACCTCGCGGCAGGTGTCGAAGACATGGGCGGTGCCCATCGCCACCCCTTCGATGGCCGCACGGAAGAGGTCGGCGCGGGTGTGGGTCAGGTCCAGGCCGAAGAAGGCCCCCTTGGCGAGGGGGTCGTGGATCGGCGTCCGCTCGCCCGAAAAATAGGGCAGGCAGAGCAGCCCCTTGGCCCCCTTGGGCGAGGCCGCCGCCTCGGCGGCGAGGGTGGCAAAGTCGCTGTCCCGCGCCAGCTGGTCCCGGAACCAGTGGGTCAGCGTGCCGCTGGTCGCCAACCCCGCCATGCTGGCATGTCGGCCGGGAAACAGCCATGGCGCATACCACAACCGCGCGTCGCGTACCGGCGCCGCCGTCACCTGAATGATGAAGATGGTGGAGCCATACATCACCATCATCTCGCCCGGGGCCTGCACGCCGACACTCACCGCTTCGGCTGCCGCGTCGATGGTGCCACAGGTGACGGGCGTCCCCTCTGCCAGCCCGGTTTCAGCAGCCGCAGCGGCAGTGATGTGCCCGGCAATGTCGGTCGACCACATCAGGCGCGGCAAGCGGTCAAGTGGCAGGAAATCGGCGAGGGCATCGGTCCAGGCCAGTGTGTTCACGTCATAAAGCGGCGAGAAGTTCGCGGCGGTGTAATGGTCGATGGCGTAAGCCCCGGTCAGTTTCCACGTCAGGTAGCTGGTCGAGGTCAGGACCTTCGCGGTGCGCGCGAAAAGGTCCGGGTGGGTTTCCTTCAGCCACAGGATCTTCGGCCCTACCGATTGCGAGGTCAGCGCATTGCCGCAGGTCTGCAGGATCACGTCCGGCCCGATGGCAGCATCCAGCGCGGCGATTTGGGCCGTGGCGCGCGTGTCGACGCCGTAAAGGACACCGTTCATCAAGGGCGCACCCGCGCTGTCCACCGGCAGCATGCAGGGGCCGATCGCACTGGCCGCCACCGCGCGGATCGCCTTGGGGTCGATTCCCGACTGCGCCAGCAGCGCCTTCGTCACATGGACGAAATCACCCCACCAATCCTCCTCCGCGCGGTGCTCGGCCCAGCCGGGGCGCGGCACCAGCATTTTGTGCGGACGGCTTGCCGTGGCGGTGATGGTGCCGTCAGCGGCAACCAGAACTCCCTTCGTCTCGAAGGTTCCGATGTCGATGCCAAGCGTGTGGGTCATGGGGCTCGGGTCAATTGCAGGGCGGGGGTGATGTGGTCCAGCATCAGGTCCAACAGCCGGGTCAGGCCGTCGAGATCAGCGGTATCCACCACCTCCAGAGCGGAGTGGGAGTAGCGCATGGGAAAGCCGACGTCGAGGCAAGCGACCCCCTCCGGCCCCATGAACTGGATATAGCTCAGGTCCGTCAGCGCCCCGGTATGGGCCGACCGCTGCAGGGGCAGACCGCCGGTTTCCGCTGCCGCCTCGGCAAGTTGCACCAGCGCAGGATGCGGGATCACCCCATTCAGTGTGCCACGCCCGTGGAAGGAATAAAGGCTGATCCCCGGCCCGCCGCCCAGCGTGACGTCGCCGCGCGCCGTCATGTCCGGCGTGTCACAGGCCAGCAGCAGGTCGATCTGCAGGGCAATGTCAGGCTTGAGCGCGGTGGCGGCAGGCAGCACACCACGCAGGTTGTACTCCTCCTGTACCGACCAGACGAGGTGGAGCGTGGGCCCAGGCTTGCCCTTGCGCGCGGCGGCAAGGGCCAGAAGCACCGCGCAGCCGGCCCGGTCATCGACCGAGGTGCCGGCGATCCGGTCGCCTTGCAGCGGGAGGACACGGGGCAGATAGGTGACTGGGGTGCCGATGCGCACGCCGGCCGCCTCGGCCTCGGCTGCAGAGGCGAAGCCTGCATCGACGTAAAGGTCAGCGTAGGGCAGGACCTTGTATTTCTCCTCCGGCCCGGTGGCGTGATGCGACTTGTTCGCGATGAGACCGGGGATGTCGCCCTGCGCGGTGCAGAGGACAACCGCCTGCGCCGGCAGCGCGCGTTCGGGCACGCCGCCAAGCCGTTCCAGCCGGATCAGGCCCGAGGGTTCGACCTTGCGGACGATGAAACCAAGCTGGTCCATATGGGTGAAGACCATCACCGAGGGCAGGTTCGGATCACCGGGGATCGTGGTCATCAGGTTGCCAAGCCGATCCGACCGATGCGGCAGGCCCAGACGGTCCAGGTGCGCGGCGATGGCGGCTGCCACGCGCTGTTCGTGGCCCGACAGGCCGGGGATCAGCATAAGCTCGGTAAGGGTGTCGCGGATCATCGGCAGCCCTCGCGTGCAAAAGTTTTGGAAAACTTTTGCAAGTTCCTTCGAAGGAATTTGGCGCCAGCCATCACGTGCCTCCCCTGGCCGCACGGGCGCGGTCCATGAAATCCTTCGCGCGGTCGGGGTCCACGGCAGCCCAGGTGTCGCCGCCAACCTTCAGCGCCGATCCGACGATGCAGCCGTCGGCAATCCGCAGCACATCGGCCACCGTGGCGTGTTTCACGCCCGTGTTGGCGAGCACCGGCGTCGTCGGCAGGACGCGCTTGACCGCCTCCAGATCCTCCATCCGCGCGGCCTCACCGGTGATCGCGCCAGAGACGAGCACCGCATCGGGGATCGAGGAGAAGACGGCGCTGCGGGCCCGGTCGGGAAGCGAGCGCGGATCGAGGGACCCCGCGAATTCGGCCGAGACGTTGTAAAGCGTGGCCACCCCGCCCGCCCCGATCCGTGTGCCGTAGCGGCGGGCCGCACCCGCGTCGGGGGCCCAGAGCCCCATGTCGCTGGCATAGGTGCCGGTGAAGATCTCGCGGACGAAAGCGGCCCCGGTGGCGGCCGCAAGGGCCATGGTCGCCATCGGGTCCCACAACACGTTGACGCCGAAGGGCACGGTGATCCGGTCGCGCAGGCGGCCGATCACATAGGCCATCGTGGCGGTGGAGGCCGCGTCCACCTTCAACTCGTAGGGCCGGTCGTTCTCGTTGCCGAACATCACCGCATCGACCCCGGCGGCCTGCAGCGCGGCAAGATCCGCCTCGGCCCCCGACAGGATCGCCCCCACCCCGCCTGCCCCGTCATGCAAGGGCGTGCCGGGCATCGCCCCCAGATGCACCATCGCGATGACGGGCTTTGCGCGCCCGAAAACCTGTTCAAACCGTGTCATGACTCACTCCCCTTGACCGAAGGCTAACGCGAAAGCGGGTGGTCGGGAAGAGAGCAACATACTAGCATGTCAGCAAAGCGCGGGAGGTGGGCATGCAGGCACGGCGGCAGTGGAAAGGGCGGGGGCAGGGTGGACTGTCGTTCACCGAACTGGGCTTTGGGGCGGCACCTCTGGGCAACCTCTTCAAGGCGGTGTCGGAGACCGAGGCGCAGGCCGTGCTGGAGTCAGCCTGGGCAGCCGGCTTGCGCTACTTCGATACGGCACCGCTTTACGGCCTCGGGCTCTCGGAAACGCGGCTCAACCATTTCCTGCGCGGCAAGCCCCGCGAAGACTATGTGATTTCGACCAAGGTCGGCCGGCTGCTTGAGGTGACCACGCCAGAGACGCGGGACGGGTTTGGCAAATGGGTCGACGTGCCGGCGCGGCGCGAGCGGTTCGACTACAGCCATGACGGGGTTCTGCGCAGTCTCGAAGCCTCGCTGGAGCGGCTGGGCCTCGACCGGGTCGACATCCTTTACGCCCATGACCTTGACATCTTCACCCATGGCAGCCGCGAGGCGATGCAGGCCCGGCTGGATGCGTTCCTCGCCGGCGGCTACCGCGCGCTGTGCCGGTTGCGCGATGAGGGGGTGATCAAGGCCTTCGGGGCCGGCCTGAACGAGGTGGAGCCTTGCGACTGGCTGATGGAGCGGGGGGAGTTCGACATCTTCCTGCTCGCCGGGCGCTACACCCTCTTGGAGCAGGGCGCGCAATCCTTCATGGACCGTGCGGCGGAAAAGGGTGTGGGGGTGGTGATCGGCGGGCCGTACAACTCGGGTATCCTTGCCACCGGCCCCCGGCCTGGCGCCCATTATAACTATGCCCCCGCGCCGCAGGCAGTGCTGGACCGGGTGGGGCAGTTGCAGACGGTATGTGACCGCCACAAGGTCCGCCTCGTCGATGCGGCGTTCCGGTTTCCGCTGCTTCACCCGGCAACCGTCAGCGTGATCCCCGGCGGGCAGGGCATGGCCGAGATGGAAAGCAACCTGCAGGCTGCAAGGGCGACCATCCCCGATGCGGTGTGGCAGGATCTCGCGGCCGAGGGACTGCTTCAGTGGACGCAAGCCCCCCCGCCCCACGGCAACTGAACAAGGCAGCTGCACGGCAACTTCTTGTCTCCGCTGACCGGCGCGCGCCCGAAACGCGCGCGACCGGCTGGGGCATCACGCGTGCTCGGCCAGCGCGGCGCGGATCATGCTTTCGTCGATCCTGTGGCGCTGGTCGGTCGGCAAACTGACGTGCAGGCGCGCAGCGGTCTGGCCGAACGCGGCGGCAGTGGCCAGCCGCGCCCCGCGCGCCCATTCCGCAGCCATCGCGCCGATGAAGGCATCCCCCGCCCCGTGCGTCGACACGACCTTCACCCGCAGCGCCGGTTGGATCGTCAGCCGGCCCCCTTCGGCCAGCACCAGACCGTCTGCGCCCAGCGTCACGATCACGGCGCGGGGCCCGAGGGTGCAGAGATCCTCGGCCGCGCGGGCGGCGTCCAGCCCGGTTTCGGATCGGCCCAGAAGATCCGCCGCCTCGCCCCGGTTCACGACCAGAAGGTCGACCAGCTCCAGCAGGTCAAGCGGGACCGGGCGCGCGGGGGCCGCGTTCAGGATGACCTGGATGCCTCCGTGCCGCGCGCGCCGGGCCAACTGCAGGTTCGCGGCTTCGGCAATCTCGCTTTGCAACAGCAGCACCGCACAGTTGCGGGGCAGTTGCACCGCATCGGGACGCAACAGCAGGTTCGCCCCCGACACGATGACCGCGCCATAGGCCCCATCCGGCAGCGAAACGGCAACCGACATGCCCGAAGGGCCGGGATGCGTCTGAACGCCAGAGCGCCTGACACCGGCCCCATCCAGCGCGCTGCGCAGCACCATCGCCGCATCGTCCGAACCGACCGCCCCGGCCATGTGCACCTCTGCCCCGGCGCGAGCGGCTGCGGCGGCCTGATTTCCGCCCTTGCCACCAAAGGCATACCGCACCCCGGTGCCGGTCAGCGTCTGATCAGAGCGTGGCAGGCCAGGCGCCTCGACGATGACGTCGTGATGCAAGGACCCGGCACAAAGGACAACAGGTTTGGGCGACATCACATGTTCCACAGGCGCGGCGGCCAGAGCGCAGGCAGATGCGCGGGGGGATGGGTCGCGGAAGAGCTTCGGAACATCTGCAAACGGTCGGACTGGAACGGTTGGTTCGCTATGGTAGACGATGGTATGCATCTGGCAAGGGCGTAGTGCACAGGAAAGATGCGCGGCCTGAACCGCATCCCGTCAGGCCCCCAGAACTGCTGCCATCACCAGGGTCGTGGCCGCAGCGGCATCTTGACGCGCGGTGGCGGCCGCCAGGGCGGGGTCCTCCGCCAGCCGGGCCGCCAGGTCGACCAGCCGGTCGGTCAGGCGGATGTTGGTCCGCGCCTCGGCCACCGGATCAAGACCGGACAGGTCGGGGAAGGTATCGAAGTAGATCACCCCGTTGTACCCCGCCCGCGCCATCGCCACCAGAAGCTCCATCGTTTGCACCGGATGGACCGACCCCGCCATAAGCCCGTCATCGCGCTTGCCGTAGCCGTCGTTGAGATGAAGCCCGAGGATGCGGCTTTTCCGCGCTGCGAGCATCGCAGCCTTCGCCGGCATTTCGCCCGCGTAAAGCATGTGGGCGAAATCGAGGGTCAGCCCGGTATTCGGACGCGCGACCTCTCCCAGCGCCAGCAGGGTCGTTGCCATGTCGGGCATCAGCGCATGGGCGCGCGGCTCGTTCGGCTTGTATTCCACGGCGATGTCGATGGCGGGGTTGTGGTCGGCCACCTCGGCAATGGCGGCGACGGTGTCGTCCCACATCCGGCCATAGTCGGCCTGAAAGCTGTAGTCGAACCCATCCTGCCCCATCCACAGCGTCATCTGGCTGCCGCCCATCGCGGCGCAGGCGTCGATTCCGTGCTTGGTCAGGTCGATGGCGGCCTGCCGGACTGCCGCATCCGGATGGGTGAACGCGCCAAGCTTGAAGCCGGCTTCGGTGTAATACCGCATTGCCAGACCGTTCAGCGCCAGACCCTGATCACCCAGCATCCGTGACAGCTGCGTTTGATCATGCACCGCGAAATGATCGGGATAGTTCAGGTCGGCGGCCGACAGCCCGCCCACCCGACCTGCGCCGGCGATCATCTCGGCGACAGAGCCTCCCTTGACCTTGAAGGCGTTCAGCCGTGCTGCATAGCGGGGGCGGTTCGGTATCATGCTGGCCCCTGTTGCACAGTGAAATGCGCGGGACTGAAAAGTTCCGGCCGGTCCCGCTCCAACGGCTCCAGATAGGTCAGAAGCTGGCGCAGATGGGCCTGCACCGCCTTGCGTGCCGCTGCCGGATCACGGGCCTCCAGCGCCAGAAGGATGTCCTGATGCTCGGTCAGCGTCGCCTGCACCCGGCCGGGCACCGGCAGGATCAGTTGGCGTGCCCGATTGACATGCAGCCAGGCCGTTTCAGCCACCAGCGCCAGCTTGGGGAAACCGGTGAAGGACAGCAGCAACTCATGCATCGCGGCGTCCATGGCGTAAAAGCCGGGAATATCGCCATCGGCCACCAGCGCCGCCTGCACCGTCAGGTTGCGGCGCAGCACTTGCAACTGGTCATCGCTGATCCGGGCGGCCACCCGCTCGATCGCGGCGACTTCGATCGCCTCGCGCAGAAATGCGCCCTCGCGGATTTCTTGCATCGAGAAGCGGGCAACGAAGGTGCCGGCCTGCGGCACCACATCGACCAACCCCTCGGCCTGCAGCCGCGCCACGGCATCGGCCACCGGGCTGCGGCTGACCTTGAGCGCGGCGCAGATCTCGGGTTTGCGCAGGATCTCGCCCGGACGATATGCCAGCGACAGGATGCCCTGCCGCAGGGTCTGGTAGACCCGCTGCCCAAGCGAACCGCTGAACTCGCCCAAAGGCCGCAGCGGAACGGTCGAGGTTGGCTCTTGTTTGGCGGCATCCGGTGGTTGTAACATGCTAACATGTTAGGCAACTGTGCCGCATAGTCAAGGAAGGGGCTGCCATGGCTGATGGGGTAATCCGGCTGCACGGATCGGACAATGTGGTGATCGCGCTGCAGGACCTGCCCTCGGGCGCGGCGGTGCCAGAGCTGGCCCTTCCCCTGCCCGCCGCCGTGCCTCGTGGCCACAAGATCGCCGCCCGCGCCATCGCGCAAGGGCAGCAGGTCATCCGCTACGGCCAGATCATCGGGCAGGCGACGGTGGACATCCCCGCCGGGGGCCACGTTCACAGCCACAACCTCGGGATGGGCCCGCATTCCAGCGACTACGCCATCGGCACCGAATGCCGCCCCCTGCCCCCGATTCCGCCGCGCAGCTTCATGGGCTACCACCGCCCCGATGGCACGGTCGGCACGCGCAACTACCTCGGCATCCTCACTTCGGTGAACTGCTCCGGCTCGGTCGCCCGCTTCATCGCTGAGGCGGCAGAGAAGGACCCGATCCTCGCCGCCATGCCGGGGATCGACGGGATTGTCCCCATCGTCCACCAGACCGGCTGCGGCATGTCGGGCACGAACGAGGGCTACCTGACCCTGATGCGCACCCTGAAGGGCTATGCGCGCAACCCCAACTTCGGCGGCATCCTTCTGGTGGGTCTGGGGTGTGAGGTGATGCAAGTCCCCGACCTCGTCGGCCAGGGCCGCCTGCGCCCCGACGGCAACTTCCGCTACATGACCATCCAGGGCGAAGGCGGCACCCGCGCCACCATCGACCGCGCCCTCGGGGTGCTGCGCGAGATGGGCGAAGTCGCCTCCCGCACCCCCCGCGCCCCCGCCCCGGTGTCAAAGCTGATGGTCGGCCTGCAATGCGGCGGCTCGGACGGTTACTCCGGCATCACCGCCAACCCCGCCCTCGGCCACGCCTCCGACCTTCTGGTACAAATGGGCGGCACCACGATCCTGTCGGAAACGCCCGAGATCTACGGCGCCGAACACCTTCTCACCCGCCGCGCCGTCAGCCGCGAGGTGGGCGAGACCCTCCTCGAACGCATCAAGTGGTGGGAAGACTACACCGCCCGCAACGAGGGCGAGATGGACAACAACCCCTCCCCCGGCAACAAGCGCGGGGGTCTCACCACCATCCTGGAAAAGTCGCTGGGCGCGGTCGCCAAAGGCGGCACTGCCCCCCTCTCCGGCGTCTACAAGTTCGCCGAACCCATCACCACGACGGGTTTCGTCTATATGGACAGCCCCGGATATGACCCCTGCTCTGTCACCGGCCAGATCGCGAGCGGGGCCACCCTGATTGTCTTCACCACGGGTCGGGGGTCAGTCTCGGGCTACAAGCCCAGTCCTTGCATCAAGCTGGCGACCAACTCGGAAATGTATGCCCGGATGAAGGAGGACATGGACATCAACTGTGGCGACATCCTTGATGGCGTCAGCATCGCGGCGAAGGGGCAAGAGATTCTGGACAAGATCATCGCCACTGCAAGCGGTGAACAGACCCTGTCCGAGGAACTTGGTTTCGGCGGAGCGGAATTCGTGCCCTGGCAGATCGGGGCGGTGATGTGATGGGCTCGCTTTTCGGTGCCTGCGGCCCTTATCGCTGGGGCAGCACCTTTGGCCAACCGGGATGAGGCCGTTCAGATGACCCCGCCCCCCTACCGCTGGCCCGACCCCGACCGCGATTACATGAACGGGGCCTTCATCCCGGGCGGCGCGGACTATCCGCCACGCTGGCAGGCAAGGGCCGCCGCCTTTCGGTCAGCCCTCGGCCCCCGCGCGCTGCTTGACCAACCTTACGGCCCTGCCCCGAGGCAAAGATTTGATCTCTTCCTGCCGGAAACCACACCGCGCGGCACATTGGTCTATGTCCACGGTGGCTACTGGCACCTCTTTGACAAGTCGCTCTGGTCCCACCTCGCCGCCGGGGCGTTGGCGCGGGGCTTTGCCGTGGCGATGCCCGGCTACACCCTTGCGCCCGAGGCGCGGCTGGCCGAGATGACCGCCGAAATCGCC
This sequence comes from Rhodobacter sp., assembly GCA_031425795.1. Lineage (GTDB taxonomy): Bacteria > Pseudomonadota > Alphaproteobacteria > Rhodobacterales > Rhodobacteraceae > Tabrizicola. The sequence goes on from JANPJZ010000084.1 coordinate 21,325, forward strand.
GCCGCTTGCCGTAAACTAACCGCCCGCGTGCCAGGGCCGATGGTCGTGACCGGCCACTCCGCTGGCGGCCATCTCGCCGCCCGCATGGGCTGCGCCGACCTCGCACTGCCCGTCGCCCACGTGGTCCCGATCTCACCCCTGACGGAACTTGGCCCCCTGATCGCGACGACGATGAACACAACCCTTGGCATCGACGCGGCGGAAGCGGCCACCGAAAGCCCCACGCGCCATGCCCTTCGCACTGGCACCACGGCACATGTCTGGGTCGGCGCAGCCGAACGCCCGGCCTTCCTGTGGCACGCCCGTACTTTGGCCGAGGTCTGGGCCTGCCCGTGGACCACCGCCGCCGATCGCCACCACTTTGACGTGATCGAGGCGCTGGAAGATCCCGCGTCCCCCCTTGTCGAAACCTTGCTTGAGCATGTCTAGGCCACTGGCGTTTGCTCTTTTCGGAAATACTCCACGGGGGTCTGGGGGTGTGAAACCCCCAGCGTCCGAAGGTCATGCGGGCGCACTTTGCGCCTGCATGACCTGAGACAAATGGCCTTCGCGCGGAACGCGCTCCGCGCAGTTACCGTTTGCAGCCAAAGGTCAAAGCAGTGCAGCTTCCTCTGCGCGACGGGCTTCAGACTCTCGCGCAGCTTCGATCCGTGCTTTCCGGCGGCGGTTGATCTCGTAGACCACGGCCAGCACCAGGGTGACCAGGATCAACAGAAAGGCCAGCGCGTTGATCGTCGGCGTGATGCCTGACCGCACCTTGGAGAAAACATAGACCGTCAGCGTATCGGCCCCGCCACGGGTGAACTGCGTGACGTTGAAATTTTCGATCGACTGAAAGAAAGCCACCGCCGCCCCTGCCCCGACGGCCGGGTAAAGATGCGGCAGCAGGATACGCCGCATCACCTGTGCGTGGCTGGCGCCAAGATCCAGCGCGGCCTCTTCCAGACCTGAGTCAAAGGATTGCAACCGGGCCAGCACCAGCAGCATCACCATCGCGGCGATGTAGCTCACCTGCCCCAGGACGCTGAGATGCAGGCCAGGATTGAACAGAAAGAACTCCGTCCCCAGCGCGTTGCCCATCTTGGTCCACAGGATCATCGTCGAAATGCCGATGACCACGCCGGGGATGAGGATGGTCGAGATCATCATCCCGTAAAGCACCGTGCGCACCTTGCCTGAAACCGAGTTCACCAGGATTGCCGCAGCCGTCCCCACAATGACGGAAATCAACGCCACCGCGACCGCCACCCAAAGCGTGTTGACGAAAGCCCACATCATCCGGTCATCGGCAAACATCTCGCTGAACCAGCGGGTGGTCCAGGCCTTCCACGGCACGATGGACGGAAGTTTGCTGTCGTTGAAAGCCGCCCCCGACATCACCACCAGGGGCGCAAGAAGGTAGAAAAGGAACAGCCCCATGTAGACATGCGCAAGGTTCTGGCGGAATTTATGCATCAGACGCGCCTCCCCCTCATTTCGCAATATCGGACAGCTTTACCTTGAACAGCCACATCGCGATCGTCACGAAAAGGGTGCACATGGCAAGCAGGATGAAGGCGTAGGCCGAGGCGGTGTTCCAGTCCAGCGCGTCCTTGAACCACTGGTCGATGGTCTGGGTGAACCATTGCGACGTCGTAGAGCCAAGGATGGACGGCACCAGCAACGACCCCGCAGACAGCATGAACACCATCACCGACCCGGACGCGATGCCGGGCTTGGAGTGCGGCAGCACGATGCGCCAATGGATTTTCCACCACGGCGCACCAAGGTCTCCGGCCGCTTCGATCTGGTTGGTGTCCAGCGACTGGATGGCGTTGTAGATCGGGAACAGCATGAACAAGACATAGGTATAGACCAGCCCGATCACCACGCCGGTATAGCCCATGTTGGTCCAGCGGATCGGGTCCTCGATCAGACCGATTCCCTGCAACAGCGCGTTCAGCGGGCCCTTGAAGGCCAGGATGATCCACCAGGCAAAGGCGCGCAGCACCTCGGACACCCAAAGCGGAATGAAAAGAAGCAGGATCAGCGTGGGCAGCGATGTGGGATTGACGATCTTGGCCAGATAATACGCCAATGGATAGGCCAGCAGAAAGCACAGCACTGTCACCAGCATCGAATACAGGATGGTCAGGCTGAAGGTGTAGACGTGGACAGGGATCGAGAACGTGTAGCCGAACAGGCTTTTCTCAACATTGCCATCAAAGACCTTGAGGTAGTTGGCGATGCTGTAGGTATCCTTCGGCCCGCCCACATCGACCACCGGCAGATAAGGGCGGAAGCTTTGTTCAAACAGCGTGATGTTCGGCACGATCACCAGCATCACCAGCCAGAACGCGACCAGAAGGCACATGATCAGCGTCAGGCCCGGACCATAGCGGCGCAGCAGATCCTGCATGCTACGCCCTCACATTGGCGTCGGGCAGGATCGAGGCCCGCGCGGCATCAAAGGACATGAACAGCTTTGCCCCACGTTCCGGCACGGTGGCGGACCCGTCGTTGCGCAGTTCCGAGGTCAGGGCGGCGCCACTGTCACTTGTCGCGTGGACGGTGAGGAAATTGCCCTCGAACGACACATCGCCGACCGTCACCGGAATGGCGTTTTCAACCCCGGCGCTGGCCGAAAGCTGGGTATGTTCGGGCCGCACGTACAACTTGCCAACCTTGCCCCCAAGATCGCCCAACCGGGCGCGGAAGGTGCCATGCGGGGTGGCAAAGCTGGCCATGCCGCTGGCTGGCTGCTGCACGTCACCGGTGAAGACGTTGTTTTCACCGACGAAACTGGCGACAAAGCCGTTCACGGGGTTGTTGTAAATCTCACGCGGGTCGGCAATCTGCTGGATGCGGCCTTGTGACATGACGCCAACACGGTCCGACATCGCCAGCGCCTCACCCTGGTCGTGGGTGATGTAGATGAAGGTCACCCCGGTCCGCTTCTGGATCGCGCGCAATTCGGCCCGCATATGCTGGCGCAGCTTGAGGTCGAGGGCCGAGAGCGGCTCATCCAGAAGCATCACGGATGGTTCCACCGCAAGCGCGCGGGCAATGGCCACGCGCTGCTTCTGACCGCCGGACAGTTGGCTGACGTATTTGTCGGCAGCGCCGGGAAGATCGACCAGCGCCAGCAGTTCCTCGGCGCGTTTGCGGCGGGTGGCTTTGTCCACCCCGCGCACCTCCAGCCCGAAACTGATGTTCTCCCAGATCGGCATCAGCGGGAACAGCGCCAGATTCTGGAAGATCAGCGCCGTCGGCCGTTGGTTCGGGCGCTGGCCCTTCATGTCCTTGCCACCGATGCGGATCGTGCCTTCGGTAGGTTCGATGAACCCCGACACCATGCGCAGGATCGTTGTTTTGCCACAGCCGGACGGCCCGAGGAACGAAAAGAACTCACCGGGCCGGATCGACACATTGGCGTTGTCCACGGCCCGGAAGGTGCCGAAGTCGCAGCAGACATTTTCCAGATCAATTCCCGCGCTCATGTCGCGTCGTCCCCCTGAGGTGTTCGTCTTTTTTGTTGCAGACCCGCTTTCTTGCGGACCGGATAGATGGGCTGCCTGACCAAGTGCAGGCTAGCAGGCAGGCATGATCGTTCAATCGGTATCGACAGTTCGCCACGGTGTTAGGGTCTGCAGCGACATGGCAGCGCACAAAAGAGGCACGCCGGACCCTTTCGGACCCGGCGTGTTTTTCAGGCGTTCCGCACTCAGGCCGCCTTGTACTTGTCAGCGTATTCGCTGCGCTTGGCGATGAATTCGGCCGACTGCTCGGGCCACCACCACAGCTTGGACAGCGCATCGTCGTTGAAGGTGCCGCCATAGTACGCCGCAACTTCCGGATCAACGAAATCTGCCGAGCCCTTGCCAACCGGGTTGGACGAGAAGGCAGCCGCCCACATCGCAGACCCTTCGCCGGTCGACACGAACTTCACGAATTCATGCGCCTGGTCGACGTTCACGGCATTCTTCATCAGCACAAAGCCCTGGTGCCAGGCAAACGCGCCTTCCACGGGGGCAAGATAGGCAAAGCCATCCTTGCGCAGGTTGTAGCCGGTCGAATCCCAGCACAGGCCGATGGTTGCACCGTTCGCGGTGAAGCCGGCGTTGGCTTCGTTTTCGCCCGACCACCACTGGACGACGTTGCCTTTCATCTCGACCGCCTTGGCCAGCGCGATGTCCCAGACTTCGACCATGGCTGTCATGTCCGAATAGCCGTCCATCCACGGGCGCGGCAGCTGGCCGGTTGCATCCAGCCAGCGACCCATCGCGGCCAGTGCCGAATGTGGGCGCATCACGGCTGCGTTTTCGGCGTTGAACAGGTCACCCAGCGACGGCGGTGCTGACACTTTCGCATCGGCCGAATTCACGACCAAAGATTCGGTGCCCCAGTTCGACGGCACATAGAACAGCTTGCCGTCGGCACGGCTACGCTCCCCAGCAGATCCATCGGCCAGACCGGGCAGATAGTTGTCCATCGCCAGCTTGGATTCATCAAACGGAGCCAGAAGCCCGTTAGAGTTCCAGCCGCCCCAACGGTCGATCGTCGGCTCGATCACGTCGATCCCGCCGGCTTCCAGTGCCACCTTGGCTTCGGCGAACATGGTGTCCTGATCGGGAAGTTCCTTGAAGTTGACCGTGATACCGGTCGCGGCGGTGAAGGCCGGGAACACCTTTTCGGCCAGCGCAGGATAGCCGGCCCAGCCGGTGAAGTTGATTTCGCCCGATGAGGCCAGCGCCTTGGACGAGATGATCGCCGGGGCGGCAAGGATGCCTGCACCCGCGGCAGAGCCTTGCAGGAACCGGCGACGGTTGAAGGCAGAGGTTGATTTTTTCACAAGTAGTCTCCCTGGTTTGATAGGATCAGAGGTACGGGCTGTCCCCGGTTTTTCTGGTTATGGTATCGCACAGTTCGCACGCATCCGTTCGGCTAGCGCTGCCTGGTAACAGACAGATGTCATCCGCCGGATGCAGCGGTTGCGTGTCACTTTACTCTGGTTCCCCACGTCCGTGTCAATCTGCCACTCACGGCCCGCGACAAAACCCAAGGCGGTGCGTTTTTCTGCCAATTTTGCAGTCGCTTGCAGCATTGGGCTGCGGCATGATCCTGCAGTGGAGCGGGGTCCGGCCCCGGCCGATTCGCGTTGTGGTGCGACAGGTTCAACCTTGGGGTGTTCTGCCTGCCGCACCCACGTCGCCGTGGGCCACCGCCACGGTCTTGACCACGGCAAAGACCGTAACGCCCGGCACGATCCCCAACGCCTGTGCCGACCGCCTTGTGATGCGCGCCAAAAGCGCCTCATCGCCAAGGTCAAGCTGCACCAGAACCCCGGGGCCGAGCCCCTCGTGCACCGCGGTCACCCGGCAGGGCAGGATGTTCAGCGCCGACAACCCCTCGGGGCGGAGGCGGGCCAGGATCACGTCTTGCGCGGCAATCCGGACACGCACCTGCGCGCCCACAGTTCCCGCCAGCTGTGGCAACCAAAGGGGGCCAGCGCCGGTCTCAAGCCGGGTCAGGCCGTCCGCCTCGTGCGCGGCAATGCGGGCGGTCAGGATCGCTCCCGCATTGGCCAGCCCCATCAAGGGTGCCGTCACGGGATCTGACAGCACCGCCGCCGCCGCGCCAAAGGCCATCAGCCTGCCCGCGTCAATCACTGCGATGGTGGTTGCCAGCCGTGCCACTTCGGGCAGGGAATGGCTGACATACAGGATCGGCAGATCCATCTGGTCACGCAGCGCCTCGACATAGGGCAGGATCTCGGCCTTGCGTGCCTCATCAAGGGCGGCGAAGGGTTCGTCCATCAGCAGGATGCGCGGGCCTGACAAAAGTGCTCGGCCAATGGCCACACGGCTTTTCTCACCGCCCGAAAGGTTGGCGGGGCGGCGGTCCAGAAGCCCGCCGATGCCAAGAAGGTCAACGATCCGGTCAAACCCCGACAGGGGCAACCGCCGCACCCGCGCGCCATAGGTCAGGTTTCTGGCCACCGTCAGATGCGGGAACAGCCGTGCGTCCTGAAACACATACCCGACGCGGCGCTGATGTGGTGCGAGGTCGTGCAGCGCCACCCCGTCCAGCACAATCTGCGCACGGTCCGGCCGGATCAGCCCTGCCACCGCGTTGATCACCGTGGTTTTGCCCGACCCGGAGCGTCCGAACAGGCAAGTGAGGCCCGCTGGAGCATCGAACGCCACCTCAAGCTGGAAATCGCGGAAACGGTGGGCAAGGTTGACCGAAAGGCTCATCTGACCACCACCCGCCGCGCCAGCCATTCCGACAGCACCAGCGCGCCCATGGCCAGCACGATGGAAATCACCACCAACCGGAGTGCCGACGCATCGCCCCCCGGCACCTGCAGGAAGGCATAGATCGCCGAAGGCAGGGTCTGGGTCTGGCCGGGGATGTTGGAGACAAAGGTGATTGTCGCCCCAAACTCACCCATCGCCTTGGCGAAGGCCAGAATGGCCCCGGCAATCAGGCCCGGCAGGATCAGGGGCAGCGTCACCGTCAGGAACAC
>JANPJZ010000085.1:0-14162 GCA_031425795.1 Rhodobacter sp.
GCTGTGAGTGGATGTGGAGGGGCACGATGGTGTCTGCGGTGCCGTGGATCAGCTCGACGGGCAGATCGAGCGTGGGATAAAGCGGCTCCATCTCCACCAGTTGGGCGCGCAGGGCGTTGATCTGGGCAGTATTGGCCCGCAAGGAGTCGCGGCGCAGGATCAGGGGCAGGCCCACGAAGTCGGCATAGCCGGGCGGAACCGGATCAGGCGCGAAGACGGCAGTGGTGGCGGCCGTCACATAGCTTTGTGGGACGAAAGCCGAGGCCAGCGGTATGCCGATGGCACGGCCGAACCCGGTGTCCGTCAGCCGGTACCAGGGGTCGAGCAGCCCGGGCCAGGGCATCGAAGGCGAGCCGACGAGCACAAGGGCCCGTGGACCGCCCTCCATCGCCCAGGCCAGGGCGACGGCCCCGCCATAGCTTTGGCCAACGACGACCGGATCGGTGACCCCAAGCTGCGCAAGGCCTGCCTTGATCACAAGCGCCTGTGCGCGCAGGCTGGCTTCGGGAAGCGGATCGGAATGGCCAAGGCCGGGCCGGTCGACGACGATCACGCGGTAGCGGTCGGTCAGCCGGTCGCGCAAGCTGTAGGTCAGGTCACGCAACGATCCACTGGCCCCGTGGATCATCACCAGATCAGGGCCGGTGCCCGACATCTCGTAATGCAGGCGGAGGCCGTCTACGGAAAGGAAGCTTCCGGTCGGCGGGTTTGCCGCAAGCGCCGCCGCCTCACGCGAGGTGGCGCGCCACTGGGCAGCGCCCGCAAGAGCGGCGACAGCCAGAAGCGCGGTGGTCGTCACGCGGGCGAAGGTCATGCGGGACAGGTCCACGCGGACCGGCCTACGGGTTCCGCCTGAACGGTGGTCTTCAGATGTGACGTCATCGCGCGCCTGTCCTTGGGCTATGCTGCGGCCAACGAGATAGTGCTGCAGGCCGTGTGCGGCAATGCCCGGGCGTCAGGACTATTCCGCCGGTTCGGTCGGCGTGACCTTCTTGCTGCGCAACCGGTCGAGGTTCTGGCGAAACGGCAGGACGTAGAGTGCGCGCACGGAGTGCCAGGTGCCGCCATCTTCTTCGGTGCCAAGGCCGTAGGTGATCTCTTCCTTGCCCTTCGGGGCGTAGAGGGTTCCGGCCGCCCAGTCCCAGAAAGCGAAGACAAAGCCCATGTTCTTGTCCCAGTGCTTGCGGTCCACCGAATGGTGGATCTGGTGCTGGGCCGGGCAGACGAGGATATGTTGCAGCCAATAGGGATAGCGCAGCCAGACGTGGCTGTGGCGCAGGTGGAAGGCTGCGAGGAAGAAGACAGCAAGGAAGATGTTGATTTCGAACAGATTGATCGTGATCGCGGCGGGGCCCAGCAGGTGGCTGAGAACGCCATAGGTGGCGCCTGTGGTCAGGCCGACGACCAGACTGTCTGCGATCTCCTCGACCGGATGCATCCGGGCTGCGGTGATCGGGGTCATCACCTCGGCCGAGTGATGGACCTTGTGGTAGTCCCACAGGAAGGGAACCTTGTGGAAGATCGTGTGCATGGCCCAGAGCGTGAAGTCGAGCACGATGAGAATGGCCAGCGTCGCCAGGATCGAATAGCCGAAATGCGGTTGCAACGTGGCGGTCGGGGCGCCGAAAGCCCCTTCAAGAAGGCCGGTGACCGCCTCGTAGCTTAGCGGGGTGGTGGCAAGCACGGTGCTGTAGATCGCGGTGGCCACGATCTTGTTGATCACATAGTAGGCGAAATCGGTCTGGGCCGAGGGGTGCAGCAGAATGCGCTTCGGCATCATCCAGCGCAGCAGGGGGACGGCTTCGGCTTCACCCCGGCGGGTCTTTTCGACCATGTAGACAATGATAGAGATCACCAGCGCGCTGAGAAGGTAGAGATAGGCCATCCGGTTGGACAGATCGAAGAAGATCCTTACGGGAGTGGTGACGATGTCCCAGAAATCCATCCTGCAGCCTGCCCTGTCTCAGCCATCTCTTTGCGCAGAATCGGCTAGCAGCCAATTGTGGCGAAAATCGAGATAATGGTCAGACCTTGGCACTGCCGATATCGGCCATGTCATAGGGGGTGGACTGGTAGATCTCGTTGACCCAGTTGCCGTAAAGCAGATGCGCGTGGCTGCGCCAGCGGTTGGTGGGAGGTTTGGACGGGTCGTCGTTCTCATAGTAGTTCAGCGGCACGTTGATCGGAGTGCCGTTGGCGATGTCCCGGTCATATTCCTGCTTCAGCGTGTCGCTGTCATACTCAAAGTGGTTGAAGATGTAGAGCGCGCGATGGGCGGCGTCTTCCACCAGGCAGGGGCCGACCTCGTCCGACCCAAGGAGGGTGTGAAGGCCGGGGGCAGCGTCGATCTCGGCTGCCTTCATTTCGGTCCAGCGGGAGACCGGGATGACGAAATCATCGGAGAATCCCCGCAGATAGGGCGAGGTGGGGCAGAGGTTGCGGTGGCGGAAGCAGCCGAAGGCCTTTGCCGGCAGCATGTGCTTTTGCACGCCGTGGAAGTGGTTGATCATCGCCATGCCGCCCCAGCAGACGCCGAAGGTGGATTGCACGTGGGTCTGGGTCCAGTCCATCACTTCCTGCAGCTCGCCCCAGTAGGTGACGTCTTCGAAGGCGAGGTGTTCGATGGGGGCGCCGGTGATGATGAGGCCGTCGAACTTCTCATCCTTCACCTCCTGGAAGGGGCGATAAAAGGTTGCCATGTGCGCGGCGGCTGTATTCTTGGTCTGATGCTCCGACATGCGGATCAGGTGCAGGTCGATCTGCAGGGGCGTGGCGCCGATCAGCCGGGCGAACTGGTTCTCGGTCTGGATCTTCTTCGGCATCAGGTTCAGAAGGCCGATCTTCAGGGGCCGGATGTCCTGCCGTGCCGCCCGTTCCGGCGACATGACCATGACGCCTTCGTTCCGCAGAACGTCATAGGCGGGCAGGGTCTCGGGCAGCTTGATCGGCATCGGGTTCGGGTCCTTCGGGGCGGGGCAGAGCTAAGGGAAACGGGCAGAAGCTTCAAGGCCTGGGTTCAGCCGTCGATGGCGCGGGCGATGAGACTGTCGAACTCCGCCGCGGAGCGGACGGTGGCCGCGTCCTCGGCGGTGATGGTGACGCCCCAGCGCGCCATTGCCGCATAGCGCGGCTGCCGGTGGGCAAGGGCGCGGGCGTAGGTCCAGCGCACGAAGTGATCCGGATCGCAGGTTTCTTCTGCAACGGAATGGGTTGCGCGATACTCTTCCCACATGGCGTGAAGAAAGACGGGCTGGTAATACATCGGCTTCGGGGCACGGTCAAAGCGCCGGACCAGTTCCGCGGTATGGGCGTCAGAGCCCTTGATCCAGACAAGGAGCAGGGTATCGGACAGCTGGCGCATCACCGGATCGGCCGGATCTTCGGGTTCCACCACCTCGCAGATCGAGCCGGAGGTGTCACTGATGAAGTTCGGGTAGCCGTAGATCGCCTCGGCCCGGTCCATGAAGCGGGCGGTGTCAAGCGTGGCGGCAATCTCGGCGCCGCGGTGCTGGTCCTGGCGGAGCATGTATTCGGCAAAGGGGAGGCCCCCCTTGGCCGGGTCACCCGGCTTGCCGAGGTAGGTGGACAGCGGGGCGAGGTTGTCGAAGGTGATGTTGGAGGCAATGTAGACCGAGTCGGTCATCAGCAATTCGCGCAGCAGAGGGACCTTCATCGCCTCGCGCTTGAAGTTGTCGGCGATGAATTCGTCCATGTAGCGGGTGCCGATCCGGTAATCGACCGAATAGTGGAACCAGTCCCCCTGATCGCGCAGCATGGCGGAGAGGTAGGTCTTGCCGAGGCCCGACATGCCGAACAGCATCACACGCTTGCGTGCGGACTTCAGGTAGTCGTCACCGGACCGGTAGATCATCGCATCACCTCTTCGGAGCCCGTGTTAGCGACGGGTCCCCGCTTTCACAACGAAAAACCCCGCCCGGGTGAGGGGCGGGGTTCCAGCTGGTGTTGCGGAGGTGTCAGAACGTGTAGCCCACACGCAGGCCAACGCCCACGCCCGAGTTGCCTTCGAAGTTCGCGCCAATCGAGGTGGTGGCATCCCCGATGTCCACATAGCGAACGCCGCCCGTGATCTTCATGTTGTCCAGGGTGTAAGTCGCAGCAAGGCCGACGCTGGCGAATCCATCGGTGGGGCCGAGGTTGCCGGTGATCTCGCCGTCGCCCTTTTCGTAGCCGATGGTCACTGCTCCCGACCAGTTTTCGTTGAAGCGCCGCCCTAGTCCGAGGTTGTAGGTCACGCGGTCACTGGCATAGGAGACGAGTGGCCCAGGAACAAAGTAGCCGATCGGATCGATCGTGAAAGCGCTCCACTCTTGCCAGCGGATCGAGCCGAAGAGCAGGGTGTCCTGAGCAATGCCGGTCTGAAACTCGAGATTGACTGACTGAGGCACCTCGGTGTCGAACTGGCTTTCTCCGGCAAGTGGGCCGCCTTCGGTCGCGTCCAGCGTATGGGTGATCGATGAGTTGTAGGTCAGGGCGACCCTGGCCGCAATTTCCGGCTTCTCCCACGAAATGCCGACAACATATCCGAGCTCTGAGTCGTTGTTCGTATTGAGCGTGTAGGCGCCCACGGTCGGTAGCGAAACAACGCCCTTTACCGTCTCGTAGCGCAGACCACCGTAAACCGAAACGTTGTTTTCAAACTTGTAGCGCAGCAGTGCAGTAACGGCACTGGAGGTCAGCTTTGCCGTCGACCCTTGCAGCGGATAGGTTCCACCAGTGGGGTAGGCGACGTTTGCGCCGATTGGCTGGTCAAGGATCATCGCGAGAGCCATGCGATCGCCCATGTCCATCTTGTAGCCAAAACTCCAGGTGTTGTAGCTTGACGACATGTCCCCGGACGGCGCTCCGGTTGCGCTTGTGCCTTCCACAGTTGGGTCGAAATGACCAAAACTCAGCTCGGCATAACGGCCCTGTTCGAACAGGATTGCGACCGACTGGGTCGAACGTTCGACCCCTCCGGCCTGTGCGGCGGTGGCCGCTGCGGCCAGTGCGGCCGCGGTTGTCAGAATGCGCTTCATTGTCCTCATCCCTAATCGAGATTTCCCCTGCCTGCGACGCTATGCCCCAAGCGCATATTCGGTCAACGAATGACGCGGCGTCACGGATTTGTCACCAACGGTTTCTGTGGCGCTGCTGCAGCGCTACCCCGCAGGTTGAGCCAGATGCCGAGAAAGATCAACGCCGCACCGATGAAGAGCGTGCCTTCCACCGGTTCGGCGTAAAAGAACGCGCCCACGGCAGCGATCAGTGGAAGGCGGGCGAAGTCGACCGGGACGACCATGCTCGCCGGAGCAAGCGACAGTGCGGTGGTCAGACAAAGATGCGCCGTGATCCCCGCCACCCCGATCAGCGCCAGCCAGGGCAGGGTTGCCAGGGTGGGCAGAGTGGCGCTGCCGCTGACCAGGATGATCACGCTGCCGAACACTGCCTGCATCAGCGTCAGCCAGAACAGGATCGACACGATCGCCTCGCCCTTGGTCAGGGCCTTGGTCATCAAGGTGGTCGCGGCGAAGAACACGGCCGCCCCCGCTGCCGCAAGCACGCCAATCTCGATCTTTCCGAAATCGGGATGGGCGACGATCCAGATGCCGGCAAAGCCAAGCGCGGCTGACACAAGCTTGCGCCGGGTCAGACGCTCACCCAGGAAAATCGGCGACAGCAGAATCACCCAGATCGGCGAGGTGAACTCCAGCGCAAAGACCTGGGCGAGGGGGATCAGGGTGACGGCATAGAACCAGAGCGACTGGCCGGAGAAGTGGAAGACGTTGCGCAAGAGGTGGCTGGGCAGCCGGTCGGCGCGGATGCGGCCAAGCTGGCCGAGGCTGGCCGCGATGCCGACGACAAGCACCCAGCCGATCACCGAGCGGTAGGCGAGGATCTCGAAGGTGTCGTGGACGCCGTTGATCTGGCGGGTGGCGATGGCCATCGAGGAGAAAGCGGCGATCGAGCCGGTCATCCAGAGGGCGGCGGCAAGGGGGCGATGGGGCTGGGACATGGGGGCAGACTTGCCGCGCGGGCGGCGGTTGTCCAGCCACTATCCCGCCGCGGTTGCGATCAGACGGCAAAGCTCGTTGCGGACGACACGCTCGCCGGCGACCTGACCCTGCTGGATGGTGAAGATAGCCTCGATGGTGGTTGTGGCGCCGCGTTCGGTGACGATGAAGCGCAGCTTTTGCGGGCGACCCGAGCCAGAGGTTTCCTGCAAGGCCGTGACGACGCCACCCGAGCGACGAACGGCGGAATAGCCCTCGGCCTTCAGCCGCGCGGCGAGGCGTTTGGCAGCGGTGGATTGGCCAAGGCCCTTGTAGGTTTCGGACGTGCGGTATTCGACCTGGCTGAGGAGCGGCAGGCCGAGGACAGCGAAGTTCTGCTTGCAGGCGGCATGGGCTGAAGTGGCGAAGGCGAGGGTCAGGGCGAGTGATGTGACGAGGGTAATGCCCATCTGGGATCCTTGCGGTTGGCTGCGTCGGAGAACGGTAGCAGCCGAGCCGCCTACCTGTCGGGTCAGCTATTCCGCCAGATCAAGCAGAAGAGGGTATGGAATGCCTTGGACCCTCATCAACCCCGTGGCCGAAAGACCACAGTAGGCTTTAGGCGCGAAGCGTTCGAGTGTTCTTCGGGAGAAGGGTCTGTTACGAATGCATAAATCATAATTTCTAAGGAAGGCGACCACATGCGCACCACACTTGCCTGCTCTGTAACGCTTCTTGTCCTTGCGACAGGCTCTGTCTCGGCCCAAGGGCTGGACTGGGGCGGCGTCTACGGGGGCGTGGCCATGGCAACGAGCACGGGCTCGCACGAATATGTCGGCGAAGACGATTTCTACGATTTGGAAGGCCCTAACTTCGGTGCTTTCGCTGGCTACATGTGGGACCAGGGTAACCTGACCTACGGCGCAGAAGTCGCCGCGAGCAGGGGCGGCATCTACGAGGTAACAGTGGATGGCGTGACCTCCTACAAGGATGAATACGAATACACTCGTTTTCTCGATGTGAAGGGCCGGGTTGGCTATTCGCTGAACAACGTTCTGCTGTACGGGACGCTGGGCGTCTCTCGTGCGCGCTTCATTTCGGGCGTGACCGAAAGCACGGATACCACCGGTATGATCCTTGGTGTGGGAGCCGACTATCAGATTGCTGACCGTTACTTTGTTGGGGCGGAGTACCAGCGCCGGAACTTCGATTTCTACGATGCCGATCAGGACGTCGATATCGATGCGAAGATCGACAGCTTCAGTCTGCGTGCAGGTATCCGCTTCTGACAGCACTGATCTATCTCAAGTCTGAAAGGCCGCCGTTCACGGTGGCCTTTTCAGCTTTACCGATCGTCCGGAAGGCCGATGTCTGGTTTCTAGACGCCTGACAAATTCCCCTCTTGGCGCGGCTTGGCTAATGTGATCGGGCAACGCAGATACCAGCGCTGCACCCCCGGCCCAGGTGCATGTCACCGTGCCGCCAGGCGATCATTCCAGCTCGATCGTCCCCGGCGGTTTTGACGTGCAGTCGTAGAAGACGCGGTTGATGCCCTTGACCTCGTTGATGATCCGCGTGGCGGTTTCGCCAAGGAAGTCGTGGGTGAAGGGGTAGTAATCGGCGGTCATGCCGTCGACGCTCGTCACCGCGCGCAGGGCAAGGGCGTAGTCGTAGGTCCGGCCGTCGCCCATCACGCCCACGGTCTTCATCGGCAGGATCGCGGCGAAGGCTTGCCATATCTCGTCGTAAAGCCCGTGCTTGCGGATCTGGTCGATGTAGACGGAATCGGCGCGGCGGAGGATGTCGAGTTTCTCGGTCGTGATCTCACCCGGGCAGCGGATCGCAAGGCCGGGGCCGGGGAAGGGGTGGCGGCCGATGAAGCTTTGCGGCAGGCCAAGTTCGCGGCCGAGGGCGCGGACCTCGTCCTTGAAGAGTTCGCGCAGCGGTTCGACGAGCTTGAGGCCCATCTTTTCCGGCAGGCCGCCGACGTTGTGGTGGCTTTTGATCGTGACCGAAGGGCCGCCGGAGAAGCTGACGCTTTCGATCACGTCGGGGTAAAGCGTGCCTTGCGCCAGGAATTTCGCACCGCCGACATCGGTTGCGTGCTTCTGGAAGACGTCGATGAAAAGTTTGCCGATCGTCTTGCGCTTGACCTCGGGGTCCGACACGCCTTCCAGCGCGCCGAGGAAGAGCGCGCTTTCGTCGGCGTGGATCAGGGGCATGTTGTAGTGGTCGCGGAACATGGTCACGACCTGCTCGGCCTCGCCGAGCCGCAGGAGGCCGTGGTCTACGAAGACGCAGGTCAGCTGGTCGCCGATCGCCTCGTGGATCAGGACGGCGGCCACGGAGGAATCGACGCCCCCGGAAAGCCCGCAGATCACCTTGGCGTCGCCCACCTGCGCGCGGATCTTGGCAATGGCTTCGGCCCGGTAGGCACCCATAGTCCAGTCGCCCTTGAACCCGGCGAGCTTGACGAAGTTCTCATATAGCTTGCCACCCTTCGGGGTGTGGTGCACCTCGGGGTGGAACTGGACGGCGTAGAAGTGGCGGGTGGGATCGGCGGTGATGGCGAAGGGGGCGTTGGGCGAGCTGCCATAGACCTTGAAGCCCGGCGCGAGCCTCGAGACATGGTCGCCATGCGACATCCAGACCTGCTCGCGCGCGAGGGGGCCGATCTCGGCCGGGAACCAGCCGTTCAGGATCGGGTGGGTCTGCTCGGTCGGCGTGACGAAGGCGCGGCCGAACTCTGCGGTGCCGTGGCCGCCTTCGACATGGCCTCCAAGGCAGTGCATCATCACCTGCTGGCCGTAACAAATGCCCAGAATTGGCACTCCAAGGTCGAAGACTCCTTTCGGCGGCATCGGCGCGTTGTCCCAGTAGACGCTGGCCGGGCCGCCCGAGAAGATCACCGCCTTTGGCTGGAACGCCTGCAGGAAGGCATCGTCGACGCGGTTGTAGGGATGGATTTCGCAGTAGACGTTCAGCTCACGCAGGCGGCGCGCGATCAGCTGCGTCACCTGGCTACCGAAGTCGATGATCAGAAGGCGGTCATGTTCCTGGGTCATGTGTCCGCGTAGCGCGAGGTTTGCGAGGGTGCAAGGGGTGCAGGCGTTGCGACCGGGGGTTTCACACCCCCGGACCCCCGTGGGATACTTTTGCAGAAAGAAAGCCGGAGTCGTTTTCCGGATCGGCACGTGTCGCTTTTGGTTCGCAGGCGACGGAAACGGGGCGCGGGGCAGGGTGGTTTGGCGGCATAAGGACGGCAAACGGATCGGAGGCCTACAGATGAACGAAGTGGCAGGACGCAGGGCGCGCAGCGGAGGCGGGGCCTCGCGGCGGGCAGAGCGGACGGCGGTCAGTTTCGAGAGCGCGCGATTCATTCAGCGCAACATCCCGAACTTCGAGATCCTGAACGAGGAAGCGCTGCAGATCATCGAGTGGAACGCGGAAACCGTTCTGGAGGAGATCGGGGTCAATTTCGTGGAAAACCCTGCGGCGCTGGACCTTTGGCGCAATGCGGGCGCGGATGTGAAGGGCGAGCGGGTGCATATCCCGCGTGGGCTGGCGCGGAAGCTTTGCGCTACGGCTCCGTCTTCCTTCACCCAGCATGCCCGAAACCCGGAGCGGAATGTCGAGGTCGGTGGCCGCAATCTGGTGCTGGCCCCGGTCTATGGCCCACCCTTCGTGCGTGACGCCGAAGGTGGTCGCCGCTACGCGACGATCCACGATTTCCAGAACTTCGTGAAGCTGGGCTATATGTCCAAATGGCTGCACCATTCCGGCGGGACGGTCTGCGAGCCGACGGACGTGCCGGTGAACAAGCGCCACCTCGACATGCTGCACGCGCATATGGTGCTGTCGGACAAGCCCTACATGGGGTCGGTCACCGAACCCAGCCGGGCCGAGGATTCGGTGGCGATGTCGAAGATCCTGTTCGGGGACGACTTCGTTGACCGCAACACGGTGATGACCTCGCTCATCAACATCAACTCGCCGCTGACCTTCGACGGCATCATGATGGGCGCGCTGGAGGTCTATGCGAAGGCGAACCAGGCGGCGATCATAAGTCCTTTCATCGTGGGTGGCGCGATGGCCCCGGTGACGGTGGCAGGCACGTTGACGCAGGTTCTGGCTGAAGTGCTGGCAGGTGTGGCCTACAGCCAGTTGGTGCGGCCCGGTGCGCCGGTGATCTTTGGCGCCTTTGTCACCAGCATCGACATGAACTCGGGCGCGCCGACGTTCGGGACACCGGAAGCCGCGCACATCACCTATGGCGCCGGGCAGCTCGCACGGCGGCTGAACCTGCCCTACCGGTCGGGCGGCAGCTTTTGCGGATCGAAGCTGCCGGACGCGCAGGCGGCCTATGAGACGGCGAATTCGCTGAACATGGCGCTGCTGGCGGGGGTCAACTTCATGTTGCACGCCTGCGGCTGGCTGGAAGGCGGGCTGGTGTCCAGCTACGAGAAATTCGTGATGGATGCCGACCAGCTTGGAACGCTCCACCATCTTGCCCAAGGCGTGATGATGGACACCAACGGCCAGGCGATGGAGGCGCTGCGCGAAGTTGGTCCGGGCGGCCACTTCCTGGGATGCGAGCATACCCAGGCGAACTTCAAGTCGGCCTTCTGGCGGTCGGAGCTCTTTGATTACAAGCCGTTCGAGACCTGGGCCGAGGAAGGCGCCCGCGACACCCAGGCGCTTGCGGCGGAACGGGTGAAGAAGCAGTTGGCCGATTACCAGCCACCTGAGATTGACCCCGGCACCCGAGAGGCGTTGGAAGCCTTCGTCGCCTCTCGCAAGGCCGCGATGCCGGACGCCTTTATCTGACATCGGTCCCCCGGAGACATCTGCTCTTAGGCGAGGTCCGCCCGGCGTAGCAGTTGCGCCTCGGCCAGAAGGGCAATCAGGACTTCGATGTGGCGCGCGACCGAATAGGTTGCGTCGCCCGCCAGCCTGGTAGCCTCGATCGCGGCCTCGGCCGACATCAGGGACGGCACGGTTTCCTCGGGCGACAGGCCACAGCGCACCAGCCGGCGCAGATCACGATCGCGCCGGTAATCAACCAGGCCAAAGCGCGCGGCATGCATCAAAAGGCGCGGGCGGCGCAGGTTGGCAAGGATCATGCGAAAATCTGACATCGGGCTCTCCGGGTTCTGGAGCGGCCATCATGCGCTTGTTCAACCCAGCGTTGCGTCTTCGCATTTGGAGCGCACGGAGGTTACCGAAAAGTTTAGGATTTCCGCGCAATTGTTCAGACCGGCCGAGTGTTTAACCAACAGGTAACCAATTCCACCCAAGGTTGCGATAGTCCAAGGCTGGACTCATCTCACCGCGGGTGGCGACAAGGACGGGACGACTGATTTGCCAGAGCTAAAAGCTGCCAGCCTGCCAGACTGGCTCCCTGCTGCCGTGCGCCATTACCTTCATCATATCGAAGACGGCACGTCGCTCAGGGCTCTGGCACGACGAGAGGGGCTGCATGCCTCGACCATCCTGCGTCAGGTACGCCGGTTCGAAAGCCGTCGCGACGATCCGCTGATGGATGAGGCGTTGTCGGCGGTGTCCCGTCTTTCCCAACAATCCGCAGATGACCCAGCCCGAGAGGAAGACCAGCCCATGTCTGCCCATCCCACCTCTGTCCACCAAGTGTCTGCCCGGCCCGGTCACCCGTCCGGCAGCGCACCGCAGTTGTGCGACGAACAATCCCTTGCCCGCGAAGGCCGCCGCGTGCTGCGCCGCCTGGCCGAGCCGGGTGCGGTGATGGCCATCGCGCCCGAGATGGAAAAAGCCGTCGTCCTGCGCGAGATGCCCGACGGGCGGTCCTTGCGCACCGCGGTGCTGGAGCGCGCCGTGGCGCAGGCCTTCACGCTCAAGGACTGGATCACCTGTCGCAAGCCGGGCCGGGTGTCGACCTACGAGATCACCTCGGCCGGACGCGCTGCGCTGCGCCGGATGGTGGACGAGGAGGATCGCCGCCGCCAGGGCCAGGCCGCGGATGCCAGCTTTGGCGACCAGCACCGTGTCTGGGGCGAGCGCGAGGTCATGGATGACGATGGACCGCGCCGGGTGCGCTACAACCTTGCGGAAAGCCCGGTGGGGGTGCTCGGCCGCCGGAGGGACCGCGACGGCAAGCCGTTCCTGGAGAACGAACTGGTACAGGCTGCAGAGCGCTTGCGTGAGGACTTCGAGTTGGCGCAGATGGGCCCTCGCGTGGCCCAGAACTGGGACAGGTTCCTGACAGGCGGCGGTGACCGGGGGGCGTTTCAGCCCGACAGCGGACTTGGCGAGGGGCCGGGGCAGGCGAGGGCGCGGGTGGCTGCAGCGCTGCGCGACCTTGGGCCCGGCCTTGGCGACGTGGCCCTGCGGTGTTGCTGTTTCCTCGAAGGACTTGAGGTGGCCGAAAAGCGCATGGGCTGGGCGGCCCGATCGGGCAAGATCGTGCTGCGGATCGCGCTGATGCGCCTGCGGCGGCACTACGACGAGACCTATGGCAAGTCGGGTCCACTCATCGGCTGATCAGGCCGAAACCCCGCGCAGGACCAAGAGGACCGACATCGCCGCAAGGAACACCGAAGCCAGCCGCCGCAAAAAGAAGAGCGCGCGTGGCTGGCGGAGGCCACCGCTGCGAAGACTTGCCCCCAAGCCGGCCCAGAGGATCGCCACCGTGACGATGAGCGCGGCGAAAAGGGTCAGGTTTCCACCCAGCCGATCTGGCGACGGCAGCAGCACAAGCCCGAAGATCAGCGCCTTGGGGTTGAGCGCCGTCGTCACGAACAAGGCGCGCGCCCCAACCGTGGCTTGTGCACCGATACCCGCCGGAAGCCGCCACAGGCGCAGGGCGAGGATTGCCACCCAGACCGCAGCCGCCAGAGCCACCAGGATCCGGAGACCCGGCCAGGCCTCGAGCGCCGACTGACCGACCAGCGCGAGTGGCACCACGGTCAGGAAGTACCCGGTCAGTTCGGCCGGGATCAGGCGCAGGGCAGCCGCAAGACCGCGTTCCGCCCCGGCCAGCAACATGAGCGAATTGGTCGGCCCCGGCGTCAGGAGCAGCGCAAGCACGGCGAGCGAGAGTTCAAGCGTGGTCATCATTCCTCCGTCATTATCCGCTTCCTACCCTGTGGGCGAGGGGGTGGCCTTGATCCGCGTCAAATGCTTTGCAGCCGCTGCATGGTCCTGCGGCACCGGAGGCACGGGCTGACGCGTTGCCATCGGGGAGAATAGCGCCTATTTCACACAGTGAACCTGTCAGGGGGGATGACCCGTGCGTGACCTCAAGCTTCCCGACGAACGGCACCCCGAAAAGGCGCACAGGCCGGACAGCGTCCAGCCGAAGAAGCCGGACTGGATCCGGGTCAGGGCCCCGACTTCGGAAGGCTACAAGCGCACGCGCGATATCCTGCGGGAAAAGAAGCTGGTGACGGTTTGCGAAGAAGCAGGTTGCCCGAACGTCGGCGAGTGCTGGAGTCAGGGCCACGCCACCATGATGATCATGGGCGAGATCTGTACCCGGGGCTGCACCTTCTGCAACGTGGCGACCGGCAAGCCGCAGACGCTGGACGCGTTCGAGCCGGGCAGGGTGGCCCATGCGGTCAGCGAGTTGGGCTTGAACCATGTGGTCGTGACCAGCGTGGACCGGGACGATCTGGCCGATGGGGGTGCGGACCACTTTGCGCAGACAATCCGCGCGATCCGCCACCGCGCCCCGGGAACCACCATCGAGGTATTGATCCCGGATTTCCTGCGGTGCGGACCGGATGCGCTGGAAACCGTGGTCGCGGCGCGGCCTGACGTGCTGAACCATAACCTGGAAACCGTCCCCGGCCTTTACCCCGAAGTCCGCCCCGGCGCGCGCTACTTCCACAGTCTGCGCCTCCTGCAGCGGGTGAAAGAGCTGGACCCGACGATGTTCACGAAGTCCGGCATCATGGTCGGTCTTGGCGAAGACCGGCAATCGGTGGGTCAGGTGATGGATGACATGCGGGCGGCCGATGTCGATTTCCTGACGATCGGCCAGTATCTGCAGCCGACCCCAAAGCACCACCGGGTGGACCGTTTCGTCACGCCGGACGAGTTCAAGGCCTATGAGATGGCGGCCTTCGGGAAGGGGTTCCTGATGGTCTCGGCCACGCCTCTGACCCGGTCGTCCTACCACGCCGGCGACGATTTCGC
>JANPJZ010000086.1:0-7305 GCA_031425795.1 Rhodobacter sp.
TCGTCGGCGAAACGGTCGGTGGCGTCCCGGTGGCCAAGCTTGACAGCCAACCCGCCCGCGACCGCGCCTACACCGCGCTGGAGGCGGCCGGCACTGTCCCCACCGCCGCCACCGATGACGAGGTGACCGCCGCCCTCGCAGGCCACAGCTTCCACGAGGTCTATGTCGAGCACGACGCCACCGTCACCTCGGCCGCAAGGGCCGCCCTCGCCGCGATCGACCGCAAGGTCGCCTTGATGCAGGCCGCCGACCTGGGCCTGGACGCCCTCTCCCTCGCCGCGATCTTCTTTCTTGCCGCCATCGGTCTTGCCATCACCTTCGGCGTGATGGGCGTCATCAACATGGCGCATGGCGAGTTCATCACCATCGGCGCCTATACCGGTTTTGTCGTCCAGCAGTTCGTGCCGGACTATACGCTTTCCATCCTGATCGCCCTCCCCCTGGCTTTTGCCGTCACCTTCGGCGCCGGTGTGGCGATGGAGCGTCTGGTGATCCGCCACCTTTACAAGCGCCCGCTGGAAACCCTGCTCGCCACCTTCGGCATCTCCATCGCGCTGCAGCAGATCCTGAAGAACGTCTTCGGGACGCAAGCCCGCCCCCTCACCGCCCCCGGCTGGCTGGATGGCGCGCTGGAGTTCAACGACGTCGTGTCGATCAGCTACATCCGCATCGCGATCTTTGTGCTGGCGCTGATCTTCCTCGCCTTCTTCCTCTACCTGATGAAACGCACCCGCCTCGGCCTCGAAGTCCGCGCCGTCACTCAGAACCCCGCGATGGCCGCCAGCATGGGCATCAACCCCGACCGCATCAACATGCTGACCTTCGGCCTGGGCAGCGCCATCGCCGGTATCGCCGGGGTCGCCATCGGCCTTTACGCCAAGGTCACGTCCGAGATGGGCGCCGATTACATCGTCCAATCCTTCATGACCGTGGTCGTCGGCGGGGTCGGCAATGTCTGGGGCACGCTCGCGGGGGCCACGATGATCGGCTCCCTGCAAAAGGTGATCGAGTTCCTGAACCCCTCGAACACCCTCGCCGCCCAGACCTACATGATCCTCTTCATCATCCTTTTCATCCAGTTCCGCCCCCGGGGCATCATCGCCCTTCGTGGCCGCGCGGCAGGAGACTGACGCCATGACCCCCCATTCATCTGTCTCCAGATATCCCGGGGGTCGACCATCGGTTCCGCCATCGGTTCAAGGACCGATGGGCGACGGGGCTGGCCCCCGGTCCGTCGCCAGCCACAGCTTCTTTGCCCGGAACCCCTCCGTGCTGATCTTCATCGCCGTCCTCGCCCTCTTCACCCTCATCGTCACGATCCTCTCCGAAGGCTACGGCGTCGGCTTCCTCTCCACCTCTTTCGTGAAAACCCTCGGCAAGACCCTCTGCCTCTGCCTCGTCGCCCTCGCGATGGATCTGATCTGGGGTTACGCGGGCATCCTTTCCCTCGGCCACATGGCGTTCTTCGCCCTCGGCGGCTACATGATTGGCATGTGGCTGATGTATGCCCGGACCGAGGAGATCGTAGTCACGGCCCTTG
The DNA here is from genome assembly GCA_031425795.1 of Rhodobacter sp. Lineage (GTDB taxonomy): Bacteria > Pseudomonadota > Alphaproteobacteria > Rhodobacterales > Rhodobacteraceae > Tabrizicola. Next base: position 1,541 of record JANPJZ010000086.1, read on the forward strand.
CCCAAGGCGGCCTGCCTGCCACGCCCGAGGAAGTGCAACAAGGCATCGCCACCCAGATCTTCGGCGTCGTCGGCTCCTCCGACCTGCCCGCGATCTGGTCATTCGCCCACTCCCTCCCCCTGCAACTGATCCTCGCCCTTGCCGTCCCCGGCCTCCTCGCCCTGGTCTTCGGCTGGCTTGCCTTCCGCTCCCGCGTCACCGGCGTCTACCTGTCGATCCTGACGCAGGCGATGACCCTTGCCCTCGCCCTCTACCTCTTCCAGAACGACTCCGGCCTGCGCGGCAACAACGGCCTTTCGGGCCTGCAGAACCTCCCCGGCCTCGGGCAAACCTCGCAGGACCTCGTCTCGATCTGGTTTTTCTGGGCCTCCGCACTCGCTTTGGGGCTGGGCTACCTCACACTGAACTGGATCGTCTCCGGCAAGTTCGGCTCTGTCATCCGCGCCATCCGGGATGACGAGGCGCGGGTCCGCTTCCTCGGCTACCCGGTGGAGGTCTACAAGCTCTTCCTCTTCACCCTCACCGCCCTCATCGCCACCTTGGCGGGCGTGCTCTACTACCCGCAGGCGGGCATCATCAACCCGGCCGAACTCGCCCCGATCGCCAGCATCTACCTCGCCGTCTGGGTCGCCATCGGCGGGCGCGGGCGGCTTTACGGCGCGGTCATCGGCGCGGCCTTCGTCTCGCTTCTCTCCAGCTTCTTCACCTCGGGCCGCTTGCCGAACATCCCCCTCGGCCCGGTGTCCCTCAACTGGGTCGACTGGTGGCTGGTCATCCTCGGTCTCGCCTTCGTCGCCGTCACCCTCTTCGCGCCCAAGGGCATCGGCGGGCTTTTCGACAAGCTGCACCACATCCTGCCGCCCGACCGCAAAGGCGCGCCTCTCGGCCCCGATGACGGCTCCTTGCAGGAACAGGAGGCGCAGAAATGACCGCCCTTCTGGAGGTCTCCGGCATCTCCGTCACCTTCGACGGCTACCGAGCGATCAACAATCTCTCCTTCTCCATCAGCGACAATGAACTGCGCGCCATCATCGGCCCCAACGGCGCCGGCAAGACCACCTTCATGGACATCGTCACCGGCAAGACCAAACCCGATGCGGGGTCGGTCACCTTCGGCGAACGCTCGATTTCGCTTCTGGGCATGAACGAGGCCAAGATTGCCCGCGAAGGCGTGGGTCGCAAGTTTCAGCGCCCGACGGTGTTCGAGGATCAGACCGTCGAGGCCAACCTGATCCTTGCGCTTAAGGCCAACCGCAGCCCGTGGCGCGTGCTGTTTTGGAAACCGAAACCCGCAGACATGGCCCGCGTGCAGGAGCTGGCGACCGAAGTCGGCCTTGGCGACCAGCTTCACCGCAAGTCGGGCGAACTGAGCCACGGCCAGAAGCAATGGCTGGAAATCGCAATGCTGCTGGCCCAGGAACCCCGCCTTCTCCTCGTCGATGAACCCGCCGCCGGCATGACCCCGGCCGAGCGTGAGCAGACGACGGCCCTCCTTGTGAACCTCGCCAAGACCCGCGCGGTTGTGGTCGTCGAACACGATATGGAGTTCATCCGCCGCCTGAACTGCCGGGTCACCGTCCTGCACGAAGGCTCCGTCCTCGCCGAGGGGTCCCTCGATCACGTCACCCGCGATCCGCAAGTGATCGCCGTCTACCTGGGGCGCGGCTGATGCTTTCCACCACCGGACTGACCCTCCACTACGGCGGCAGCCAGATCCTGCACGGCATCGACTTTGCCGCAAAGGCCGGGGAGGTCACCTGCATCATGGGGCCGAATGGCGTCGGCAAGACCTCGTTTCTCAAGGCCCTTGCCGGAACCCATCCAAGGTCAGGCGGCACCGTCACGCTCAATGACGAAACCCTTCCCGTAAGCCGCCCGCAAGACATGGCCCGCCGCGGCCTCTCCATCGTCCCGCAAGGCCGGATGATCTTCCCCCTGCTGACCGTGCGCGAGAACCTGGAAACCGCCTTCGCCGTCTTGCCCAAATCCCAGCACCAGATCCCGGATGAGGTCTTCACCCTCTTCCCCATCCTGAAATCCTTCCTCCACCGGCGCGGTGGCGACCTTTCCGGCGGCCAGCAACAGCAACTCGCCATCGCCCGCGCGCTTATAATGCAGCCGAAGGTCCTCCTTCTGGACGAGCCGACCGAGGGCATCCAGCCCAACATCATCCAGCAGATCGGCGAGGTCATCGACTACCTGAAATCCAAGGGCACCATGGCCGTGGTCCTGGTCGAACAATACTTCGACTTCGCCTGGGCCCGCGCCGATCAGGTCTACGTCTTCCGGCGCGGCTCGGTAGCGCTGGAGGGCCGAAAGGACGCGCTGGAGCGGGACGTGCTGCACCGCGAAGTCTCGGTCTGACAGGCCACGCCCCCTCCGCGAGAAGGATGGGAGTTGGGGGCTTGCCTTGGGAAGCAGCGCACCCCTAGGGTCTGGCGACCGAAGCGGAAGGACCAGCCCATGCGCGTGCTTTACGACCCCGATCCCCGGGCAACGGACGAGATCTTCTCGCCCGAAGACCTCGCCGCCTTCCGCGCCCGGTATGACGTCACCGAATGGCAGGGCGAAGATCGTGATGCCTTCTACGCCCGGCACCTGCCGGGAACGGACATCCTGGTGTCGCAACAGGCGATGGGAGCGGACCGGCTGGCTCTCGCCCCGACCCTGCGGGCGATCTTCAATGTCGAGACGAATTTCCTGCCCAACGTCGATTACGACGAATGTTTCCGGCGCGGCATCCATGTCCTTGCCCCCGGTGCGGTCTTTGCGGCCCCGGTGGCGGAGATGGCGCTTGGCATGGCCCTGTCCCTTGCCCGGAACATCCACGGCGAACACGCGGCTTTCCTGACGGGGCAGGAAAAGTGGCTCTTCGACGGCAACCGCGAGTCAGAGCTTCTGGCGGGATCAACCGTCGGCATCATCGGCTTTGGCGACCTTGGCCGGTCACTGCACCGCCTGCTTGCCCCCTTCGGCTGCCGGGTGCAGGCGCATGACCCCTGGCTGCCACCCGGCCAGTTGAAGCGGCTGGGCGTGGAGCCAGTGGATTTCGACACGCTGATGGCAAGCAACCGCTTTGTCTTCGTCATGGCCACGATCACCACTGCGAACAAGGGCATGGTCGACGCCCGCGCGTTGTCGCTGATGCAGCCAGGTGCGATGCTCCTCCTCATGTCCCGCGCCGCCGCTGCAGATTTCCCCGCCCTGACCGACGCCGCGCGAACCGGCCGCATCCGCGTGGCGACGGATGTCTTCCCGGTCGAACCCCTGCCGCAGGGCGACCCGATCCGCGCCACGCCAAACATGCTGTTCTCGCCCCACCGGGCGGGGGCGCTGACCTTCGCGCTAAGGGAAATCGGGACGCGGGTGCTGGAGGACATGGACCTAGTTGCCCGCGGCCTGCCCCCGGTCGCCTGCCGCCGGGCGGAACGCGAGACCGTGGCGATGATGCGGTCAAAGCCGGTGGAGCGCGGTTAGCGTTCGCGCGGGGGGCCCTCGGGCGGGCGCTGGATCAGGGCCTCGACTTCCGCCATCGTGGCGGCGGGCAGCGGGCCAAGCACAAGCGCGCCCGCCAGATCCTCGACCTGTGCCACGGTGCGAAAGCCGGGGATCGGCAGCGTCGAAGCGGACCGCGCCCAAAGCCAGCCGATCGCGCCCTGCGCCAACGTCCGCCCGCCCGACTGCAGCAGGTCGCGCACCGAGGCAAGCTGGCGGGCAATGTCGGGGCTGACCTGACCGTCGCGGAAATAGGCCATCCAGTCGGTGTTCCGGCTGCGGACGTCCTTTGCCCCGAAGGTGGCATTCGGCGCGTAGCGGCCACCCAGCAGGCCCATCGCCAGAGGAGAGCGGTTGATCGACAGAAGCCCGGCCTCCTCGATCACCGGGATCAGCGCATCGGCGCGGAAGAAGACGTTCATCGCGTGCTCGATCGCCACGAAACCCGGTCTTTCGGCAAAGGCGGCGGCGCGGTCGGGGAAATCCGTGCTCCAGCCATAGGACGCGATCTTGCCCGCAAGGCGGAGGTCTTCAAGCGTGTCGAACACGCCCTCGGCCTCTGCAATCGGCAGGCTGTTCAGGTGAAGGAGCGCAAGGTCGATCCTGTCCCGCTGCAACCGCTGCAGCGACGCCTCGACCGAAGCGGCGATCCCGGCAAGGTCAACGCCGACCAAGGCCCGGCGTGCGGGGTCGATCGCAAGGCCCACCTTGGTTGCCACCCGCACGTCGGGATGGCCGCGCAGGGCCTGCCCAAGCACCGCCTCGGAGTGCCCCGCGCCATAGGCTTGCGCGGTGTCGAAGACCTTGATGCCTGCCGCAACGGCGGCGGCGATGGCGCGGGCGGATTCGGCGTCATCCACCTCACCCCATCCCGCAGGCTCTCCGTCTGCAGTCCAGGGGCCACCGATGGCCCAGCAGCCGAGGCCCAGCGCTGGCACCTCTGCCCCATCCCACAACTTGCGCATTTCCATGACGTCCCTCCAGATTTCACCGGGCCAACCAAAGCAGGCCTGCAATGTTCCTGGCCTAGCCGCGACATCTGGGCAACGACATATGGGCAAGGTCGCATTCAAGATTCTTATTGCGATTTCCGTCAGCGCCAATAGCCTGACCCGATGACCGGCAAACTCGGCGTGCCGCACCTTTGTGCGGCTGAACTACAGGGAGACTGCAATGCACAGCGTGAAACTGATGGCTACCACCGCCCTCGCCCTCCTGACCGGCCTGACGCCGGTCCTTGCGCAGGTCACCGCAATCGGCGCGCCGGAAGGTCAGGTGAACATCGTCGCCTGGGCCGGCTATATCGAGCGTGGCGAGACGGTGAAGGAATTCGACTGGGTCACCAAGTTCGAAGCGGCCTCGGGCTGCAAGGTCAACGTCAAGACGGCCAACACGTCGGACGAGATGGTGGCGCTGATGAACGAAGGCGGGTTCGACCTTGTCACCGCCTCGGGCGATGCCAGCCTTCGGCTGATCGCCGGTGACCGTGTCCAGCCGATCAACATCGACCTCATCCCCTCGTGGTCAACCGTTGATGAGCGCCTGAAAAGCGCGCCATGGCACACCGTGGACGGCGTCCATTATGGCGTGCCCTACATGTGGGGCCCGAACGTGCTGATGTACAACACCGAAGTGTTCAAGGAACCGCCAACCTCGTGGAACGTGGTCTTCGAGGAAATGACGCTGCCGGACGGCCAGTCGAACAAGGGGCGCGTGCAGGCCTATGACGGCCCGATCCACATCGCCGATGCCGCTCAATACCTGATGTTCCACAAGCCGGAACTGGGGATCACCTCGCCCTATGAGCTGAACGAGGACCAGTACAAGGCGGCGCTGGACCTGTTGCGCACGCAGCGCACCCTGACCGCGCGGTATTGGCACGACGCCTTCATCCAGATGGATGACTTCAAGAACGAAGGTGTGGTCGCTTCCGGCTCCTGGCCCTTCCAGGTGAACCTGCTGCAAAGCGAAGGGGCGCCCATCGCCTCGACCATCCCGCAGGAAGGTGCGACCGGCTGGGCCGATACCTCGATGCTGCATGTCGATGCCGCGAACCCGAACTGCGCCTACCTCTGGCTGGAGCATTCGCTGTCCTCGAACCTGCAGTCCGACCTGTCCGTCTGGTTCGGCGCCAACCCGGCCGTGCTTGCTGCCTGCACCGATGGGCGCGGGATGCAGACAGCCGAGGGCTGCACCAAGAATGGTCTTGATGACTTCGACAAGATCAGGTTCTGGACCACCCCGGTGTCGAACTGCAGCCAGGGCGAGGG
>JANPJZ010000087.1:0-10461 GCA_031425795.1 Rhodobacter sp.
CCGTCATAGCTGACCGACCGGACGCCCGCATAACGTGCCTCCTGAAGTGCTGCCAACAGGGCGCGCATCCGTTCCAGATCCATCTCAATCCCTCATGAAGTTCGGTGTGTAGGCCCGGCGTTTCCGCCGTGGCGTTGTCGGTGTCCCGGCCTTCGGCGGGGTTGGTGCGTCTGGTTCCGCAGGGGTCGCAACCTTCGCAGCTGGTCGGTCTTCTACCCCGGCCTGCGCTTCCAGCCGTCGCCAGGTCGCCTCATCCCAACGATCCGCGCCCATGATCCAGGCCGCAGCCCGCGCATAGACCCGCGTGTCGAGCGCCTCGTTGCGCTCGCGCATCTTCTGCCATTCGGGGTGGGCATAGCCGCGCTTGTTGCGCACCGTGACCAGCTGTTCGGCCACCAGCTGCTTCAGCCATTCGGTGTCGATCCAGTCTGGCAAGTGCACTGTGCCGGGCGCGTCCAGCACGCCCAGCGCCCGGTCCTCGTCGCTCGGTCGTTCCAACCGCAGGAAGCGGTAGGTTTCGGTCTTGAACGTCGCCGTGGCCACCGACCACAGGCGCGCGCCCCGGCGCAGACGTTTGCCGCCGATGGTCGCATCGACGAAGGTCGGCCCCGACACCGGTGTGGCGCGGTTGAACCCTTCCAGACCCTTGATCGGCGCGACCTGATCAAACCCCTGCTTGCGCGCCCATGCGTAAACCGCCGGAGCTTCATAGCCGGTGTCGATGGCCAGCTTGCCGATCAGCATCACCGCGCCATTGGCGCAGGCCCATGTCCGCCCCAACAGGGCAGTGAGCTTGTCCCAGCAGGCGGGGTCGTCCGGGCCACCGGCGATGACGATGTGATCCACGAGCCAGCTTTCCAGCCCGCGACCCCAGGCCCAGACGTCGACCTCGATACGATCCTTCTGCACATCGACGCCAGCGGTCAGAAACAGACCACCGACGGGGATCTGCACCCCACCATAGGCTTCGCGCCGTTCCGCCAGCCGCTGCCATTCCGGCGCATCGCCACTTTCGACCCATGTCTCACCCAGCAGGGTGTTGCGCGCCGCGCGCAGCATTTCCTCCGAGCCTTGCGCCGCCAACCATTCGCGGGCGATCTGGGTCCAGCTCTTCCAACCCAGCGGCGAATAAAGGGCGGAGATATGGAAACCGATGGAGTGAGGATCGGCGGAGACGGCCGTCGCACGCCATTCACCCCGCTCCAGCATCTGTGTCTTGTGATGCTCCGCGATAGAACTTTCGCAGGCCTCGCAGTGATACGCCGCTGTCTCTGGTTGTCCCTTGTCCCAGCGCAGGCGTTCGAACTGCAGCCACTGCATCGCGCCGCAATGCGGGCAGGGCACGAAATAGCGCCTTTGGTCGCTGGCCTCATATTCCCGCTCGATCCGGCTGATACCCCGGATCGTCGGGGTCGAGACCATAAACACCTTGCGCCGATACGAGAAGGTGGTGGTGCGCGCCTCGGCCAGCGTGACGGGATCGCCTTCTTCATCAGCGGAGGCCGGATAGGCGTCGACCTCGTCGAGAAAGATATACCGCGCCGGCATCGAGCGCAGGCCGGTGCCCGAGTTCGCGCCGGTCAGCACCAGAATGCCGCCAGGGAATTCCTTCGACAGCATCGAGTTGCCAGCGTCGCGCGACCGGGCAGGGTTCACGCGTCCGCGCAAAGCTGGGCTTTCGGCGATCAAGGGATCCAGCCGCCCACGCGAGGTCCGCTTCGCCATTTCCACGGTTGGCAGCACCGCCAGCATTGGCCCCGGCGCGTGGTGGATGACAAAGCCGATCCAGTTGTTGCCCGCCTCCGTCGCGCCGACCTGGGCTGCCTTCATGAAGCTGATGCGCTGCGCCGGGTGGCGCGGTGACAGCGCATCCATGATCTCGCGCAGGTAGGGCGTGCGCGACGTGCGGTATTGGCCCGGCTCGGCCGAGGCGCGGGACGACAACTTGCGATGCTGATCGGCCCATTCCGACACCGTCAGGTCGGGGTCGGGGCGCATGCCCCGGCGCCAGGCTCGAAGGATATCTTCGGCGCCGTCAAAGCCTAGGTCCAGATCGTCTGTCGGATTGTCTTCGGTCAGGTCGTCTCGGTCTTCCCTGTCATCCAAGCGAGACCCTGAGATCGGCGAGGGCGTCGAGCTGCGCTCTGACATGGGCTTCCAACACCCTTTGCAGGATCGCGGCCTCGATGATTACCGGTCGTGGCTGTTTACCGGCTTGTTTCTCTACCTCCGCTGCCACTTCGGCCGCCATCAGCGCCGCCACGCGGGCAGGCCAAGTCACCCAGCTGTCTCGTTCCTGGCGCGCCAGCCGAAACACCAGCGTTTCCGCCCGCGCGCGGTCGACCAGCGTGCCTTTCTTCTTCTGGATCGCGAGCTGACGTTCCTGCGCCTGATAGACCGTGAGCGCCGTGCGTGCCTTCAGGTAGGACGAGCTGTCGGCCGGGCCGCTGAACCCGGCGTCACCGCCAACCGACCGGCGCTGCTGGTCAGGATCTGTCATCTCGCCGCGGCGCACATCGGACGCCGTCGCGTTGATCGAGCCGTCACCGAAAACGACAAGGCGACCGGTCTTGCGCGCCTTCTGGATCGCGCCGCGCGACAGGCCGGAGTGAGCGGAATACTCGCGCTCGGACATGCCCTCCATTGCTGTGTCCGCCTTGATGAAAGCAGCGATACTGTCTGCTATTCAGTTGATTACGTTTGGCACCAGAGCGACTCTGAACGCACAGAGACGCTGCAACTCAGGTGCTTGGCTGGCTCTCGAAGCCGGTCTTGGCCTCGTGGAAGGACCCGCAAGCAGCGCGTCCGGCAAACGGAGGCCGCTATGACCAAGCTTACCGATACGCAAAGCCTGATCCTGTCTGCTGGCGCCCAGCGCCCATACAATCGCTCTGCCTTTACCCAAGGGACTCGCAGGTGCCGCGGCCAAGATGGCGGTTAACAGAATGGTCCGGCTTGGTTGGCTGCAGGAGGTCGATGCCAATCTGCGGCGGGGCGAGCCGCTCTGGCGCAAAACCGGCGACGGGCATGGAACGACGCTGATGGTTACCGACGCGGGCTTGCAGGCGGTCGGGATCGAGCCGGTGGTCGTCAAGACGGTGGCCGCAATCTACCAACACGCGAGAAGGCGAGGCTGGACGTCGCACCACCTTCGAAGGCAGCCGAAACCCCGGAACCAATCACCCTTCGAGCTGGTACAAAACAAGCCCAGATCATTGCCATGTTGAAGCGGCCTGAGGGGGCAACCGTCGCCGAAATTGTCGCGGCAACTGCTTGGCAGCCTCACACAGTGAGGGGCATGATCTCTGGGGCGCTCAAGAAAAGACTTGGGCTGGCGGTTACCTCCGTGAAGGAAGATGGCCGGGGGCTGTGTATCGGACTGCGTGACGAACTAGGGGGCTTACCTGCCAGCCATCAAGGCTTCCATCGGCTGCCATCCCTGCAGTGGCTTGCGCCATGCAAGGTTAAACTCGAACCAGCATCCGCCCCCGCCCGGCCCCTGATCAAACCGTCGGTCAATCTCGACACCGGACAGCGCGCAGTACAGGAGAGTTCCAACACCGCCGTGCCCGACGAAAAGTACATCGCAAACTTGCGGGCCCTCAAGGCAGTGATAGACTTCAGACAAAATGCGCCGTTGCGCGCACTCGGCCGTTTCCCACCCGCGCACGCTTCTCGAAGGTTCGGCAAAGAACTCGTCGGCAACTTTCTCGAATTCCTCAGGAGGTAGAAACCCGGTCGCACTGCGATCATTTTCATGCATCCGTTCCCGGATTTCCAGCTTTGCGCCTAGCGCGAGGGCGAGAGGCTCGGCAGTCTCAAGGGCTTTTGTCTCGTCGCTGCTGATCACCCTTCGCGTTTGTGCCAGCCCACCAAGGCGTGCCGCAAGTGCAGAGACGCGGGCGCTTCCGGTTTGGTTCAACGACCACTTGCGAACGTCCTTGAGGGGTTCGATGAGAACCTGCGGGTGGGTCAAATAGCGGACAGAAACAGGCATCCTTAAATCCGATCAAAACAGCGCTTCTTTCCCCAAACTGATGCGCCCCAAGCAACTGGTCAATGTCCGCATCGCTGACTTGCGCCAGTCATTCCGATAGGTAGCAGCGGCGCATTCATGCTGCCAGCCGCTTGGCCTTTAGATCAGCAAAGGTCTCGCCAGTCTCGGCCAGCACCGCTTCGGCGCCGGTGAATTGCTGCCAACGTTCGATTGCCACATCGACGTATGCCGGGTTCAGCTCGATCCCAAAACACACCCGGCCGGTGGTTTCTGCTGCGATCAGCGTGGTGCCAGACCCCATGAAGGGTTCAAATACCGCTTGGCCGGGACTGGAATTGTTCAGGATCGGGCGGCGCATGCATTCAACCGGCTTCTGCGTGCCGTGCACCGTCGCGGCATCCTGATCCTTGCCGGAGATGTGCCACAGAGTTGTCTGCTTGCGATCGCCCGCCCAGTGGCCCTTGCCGGTCTTCTTGACGGCATACCAGCAGGGCTCGTGCTGCCAGTGGTAATCGCCGCGGCTCAGCACAAGCCGATCCTTGGCCCAGATGATTTGCGACCTAACGGCGAAGCCTGCCGCCCCCAGGCTTTCTACTACGGTCGAGGAATGCAGCGCGCCATGCCAGACATAGGCTACGTCACCGGGGAACAGCGCCCACGCCTCGCGCCAGTCAGCCCGGTCGTCATTCAGAACCTTGCCAGTGCGTTTGGTTTTGGCCGCACCAGCCTGATTGCGCCAGGACGGGTCATATTCCACGCCATAGGGTGGGTCGGTAACCATCAGCGTTGGCTTTACATCACCCAAGAGCCGCGCGACCACCTCCGCGGAGGTGCTGTCGCCGCAGATTAGCCTGTGCGACCCAAGCTGCCACAGGTCACCCGCCACCGATACCGGCGTGACCGGCGGTTCGGGAATGTCATCCTCGCCCTCGACCGCGCCGCCTTCGACCTGATCGGGATCGCGCAGCAGGGCGTCCAGATCTTCGTCGGTGATCCCCAGCAGCGACAGGTCGAAATCCTCGGCCAGCAGCCCCGCGATCTCGTCGCGCAGCATCGCCTCGTCCCACTCGCCAAGCTCTGTCAGCTTGTTGTCGGCGATGCGATAGGCCCGACGCTCCGCCTCGTCCAAATGGCTGAGCCGGATCACTGGCACGTGCTTCAGCCCCAGAATGGTCGCGGCCAGCACCCGGCCATGCCCGGCGATCAGCTCGCCATCGTCGGCCACCATGCAGGGAACGGTCCAGCCGAACTTGGCCATGCTGGCCGCGATCTTCGCCACCTGATCGCTTCCGTGGATCTTGGCGTTGCGGGCATAGGGGCGCAGTCGTTCGATCGGCCAGGATTCAATTTGGCTCGGCGCGAAGACCAGGTCCATGGGGCGGTTCTCATTTGGGGCAGTGCGGGCATGCCAATGCGCGCTGGACGATGCCAGCGTCAGAGTCGGGATCCGCGATGTGGGGAAAATAAAAGCGCCCGCGAGGCGGTTCCTCCGGGCGCAATTCTTCGATGATCAATGGGTAGGTCAAGAGGGGCAGCTGTGTCAAATGAAAAATGCACCGAGATTCAACGGCTTCCGGTTCATCACCTCTCGCGTTCTTGCGGCTGGCATCCGAGGTTCAGTAAAGGCGGGTCATTCTCGCAAGTAGAAACTAAATTTGCGTGATCCAAGACAAGGCGGGAACTGCTCGTTGCGCAAGCCGTTAGGCCTTGGCGGGCGATTGGCCGCCGCTGCGGTTTTCTTACAGGATCTCTTGGTTGAACGCCTGTCGTTTTACGCGCAAAATGCGTGGCGCGCATGAGCGTCCGCCACCGCCATGGTGAGGTGCATTCTTTATGTCTGAGCCACTGCTTTGACCCAGCAAACTTCCAACATCATCGACTTTAAAGGAATGAGGGGCAAGACAGCGTTCCTTGTGGCCTTGGGTGACATCCTTCGCCCTCTGCGGGATCCGCTTCATATTATCGGGGTCACAACTCGCGCTCTTGGTGAGCATCTAGGTGCCTCGCGAGTGGTGTATTCGACGATCGACGACTCCGGAACAACGGCGGCCACCGAGGGCGATTGGACGGATGGCACGGCGGTAAGCCTGCCGGACCGGGTCAGGGTAGCGGATTTCGGAGCCCCGCTCATCGCAGCGCTGGAGTCCGGTCGTTCTTTGGTCGTGCCCGACGTGGCCCACCATCCCGCTACAGCCGAAAGCTTGCGGGCGTTGTCCGCCATCAACGTCGGTGCGCTTGTTAGCGTGCCGCTCATCAAGGAAGGCCGGTTTGCCGCAAACCTGAACGTACACTTCAAACATCCGCGGATTTGGTCAGCTGACGAGGTGGGGTTGATCGAAGCGGTGGCAGAGCGCACCTGGGATGTGCTGGCGCGCGCGAACGCAATCACGGCCCTGGAAGAGCGAGAGCGCGAACTCCGCGTTCTCACCGACGCGCTTCCGGTTTTGATATCTTACGTCGATAAGGACGAACGGTACCGGTTTCACAATGCTGCCTACGAGAAGTGGTTTGGCGACGAGGGCGGCGATCTGGACGGCAAGCTCGTTCGTGAGGTCATTGGAGAAGCCGCCTATGAACTCCTGAAGCCAAGCATTGATCGAGCTCTTTCCGGAGAGCGCTTTTCATTCGAACAACTTGTTCCGTACCGTGGTGGGTCGCGGCACGTTCACGTCGACTTCGTCCCGCGTATCGGCCAAAACGACGCGACCGAAGGTTACTACGCCTTGATCCAAGACGTGAGTGACCGGGTAGCAGCCGAGTCCAAGCTGCGTGAGAGCGAGGCAAAACTGCAGTTTCTTGATCGGCTGGGAGCAGAAACTGCACCACTAGCCGAAGCCGACGCGGTACTTTCGGCCACAACCCGGCTCCTAGGGGAGCACCTGAAACTTTCTGTTTGCGCCTACGCCGACATGGACGAAGACCAGGATGGCTTTACCATACGGGGCGATTGGGCAGCGGCTGGCGCGACCAGCATTGTCGGGCACTACAGCTTGGCTGCCTTCGGCAAACTGGCGGTTCAAAATCTGAGCGCTGGGCTCCCCCTTGTTGTCAACGATAACCTGCACGAGCTTGCTCCGGAGGAAGCTGCGACGTTCCAAAACATTGGCATCGCCGCGACGATTTGCATGCCTCTGGTTAAAGACGGCCGCCTGACCGCACTCATGGCAATTCATGATAAAGTTCCGCGGGAATGGGCGGACGCAGAGCTAAGCCTGCTGCGAGAGGTGACGGAGCGCTCATGGGCACACGTTGAGAGGGTGGCCAGCGTCGCTGCGCTGGAAGAGTCCGAAGAGCGTTTGCGCCTAGCGGTGGACAACGCAGACGTCGGTTTCTGGGACGTGGATTTGGTTCAGAACAAACTGATCTGGCCGCCCCGTACCAAGGCTTTGTTTGGCATTTCGGCAGACGTGCCGGTGACTATGGATGATTTCTACGGCGGGCTCCATCCCGAAGACCGTGATGCGACGAGCGCAGCATTTGCAGCGGCTGCTGACCCCAACCGGCGCGAACTTTATGACGTTGAATATCGGACCATTGGCAAAGAGGACGGCGCCATCCGTTGGGTGGCAGCCAAGGGCAGAGGCATCTTCAACATTGCAGGGCGATGCTTGCGCGTCACAGGCACTGCTGTCGACGTCACTTCGCGCGTAGCAGCCCGGATAGCGTTGCGGGAGAGCGAAGCAAGGTTACGGGAGCTCAACGAAACTCTGGAGAGCCGTGTGTCCTCGGCTCTCGCCGAGCGGAGGATCATCGCCGACGTTATCAACGGCACCGACATTTTTGTCCAAGTAGCCGACCGCGATTTCAACTGGCTCGCGATCAATGCAGCGGCCGCAGCCGAGTTCGCCCGCATCTTTGAAGTACCCCAACCAAAAGCCGGCGACAATATGCTGGAGGCGCTAAGTCAGCGCCCGGACGACCGCGCCGCGGTGGAGGCAGTTTGGTCCCGTGCGCTCAGTGGTGAGGAGTTCGTAGAGGTTGACGCATTTGGGTCCTCATCTCCCGATCAACGCTATTATGAAATGCGGTTCCGCGCGCTTCGCGACGATGAAGGTCAGGTGGTTGGGGCGTACCAGTTCGTATCGGATGTGAGCGAACGCCTGCGGGAGCAGGCGCGACTAAAGCAGGCCGAAGATACTCTGCGCCAGAGCCAAAAGATGGAGGCGATGGGGCAGCTGACCGGTGGCGTTGCCCACGATTTCAACAATTTGCTGACAGCAGTCATGTCCAACCTCGAGTTACTAGCGAAGCAGACAGCAGGGGACGCAAAGGCAAGAAGGCTCATAGACGGCGCACTGCAGGGCGCCCAACGTGGTGCAACGCTTACCCAGAGAATGCTGGCCTTCGCAAGACGTCAGGATCTCAAGGTTGGACGGCACAACCTGGCTGTTCTGGTCAAGAATGCAGCCGAGCTCCTCCAACGCTCTGTTGCGGGCCAGGTTGACCTTGATCTGGACACCTCCCGGACCGTTCCGATGGCGCTGGTGGATGACAACCAGTTCGACTTGGCGTTGCTCAATCTTGTGATCAATGCGCGTGACGCCATGCCAAAGGGTGGCTCCATAAAGGTGAGGGTTGATCACCGATACGATCCCGATTCACTTCACTCCGCTCCCGACGGCTATGTCTGTTTGACCGTGGAGGATGAGGGCGAGGGCATGGACGAGGCAACCTTGGAAAAGGCAATACAGCCGTTCTTCTCAACCAAGGGCGTTGGGAAAGGAAGTGGTCTTGGACTGTCGATGATCCATGGACTTGCGTCCCAGCTGAACGGAAAATTGATTCTCACTAGCGAGATAGGCAAAGGCACGAAAGCAGAGCTATGGATTCCTGCGACCGGCGAAGGCAGCGCTGCAATGGAGGTTTCTGCAACTGAGACCGCATACCTGGCCCTTTCTAACAGGTCTTTGCGCATCCTGTTTGTTGATGATGACGCTTTGATCTCGATGAGCAGCGTGGACATGCTCGAAGACCTCGGTCACGTTGTGACGTCTGCGTACTCTGGTGCGCAAGCTTTGGAAATTCTTCGCACCGATCCGGAGTTCGATCTGTTGATAACGGACTACTCGATGCCGAAGATGACAGGGGGTGATTTGGCAGTCGCTGCTCGCGCACTTTATCCAAAACTCCCGATCCTTATGGCAACCGGCTACGCTGATCTTCCGAGCGGTCTGGGCATGGATCTGCCGCGATTGGCCAAGCCCTACTTCCAGTCGCAACTGCAGAGCGAGATTGAGAATGTGATGAGAGAATTACGTGCAACACCTGTGCAAACGCAGCTTCAAAGCATCTAAAGTAAAACTGGGGTGTGCGGTTAACGGCTGATCATGGCCAGTGCGGCACGGCCGTTGATGCCATAGGGATTGCCAAGGTTTCCCACATCTCCAGATGAAAATAGGCCGCACCCTGGATAATTTCTACTGGCTTTCCCGAAGCCTCCAACGCAGCAGCGAAGTCCTTCGCTTGGCGCTGGAACTCCGGCGTCTCGAGGGATCCGTAGGTGATCGTCACCGGAGCGTTAATTCGGTCAAGGTGCCGGATGGGGCTGGTCGCATCTTCCATTTCGTCGGTGAACGAGAGGTAGTTCCTCCTCCAAGACAAGCGCACCGGCTCCATGTCGTACATGCCGCTCATCAAAAGGCCGCCCTTGATGGCATCGGCGGGAAGGCCGAATGTTGACCAGTCAGTCGTCAGTGCAGCAGCGGCAAGGTGGCCGCCCGAGGAATGACCTCCGATGTAGACGCGAGCAGGGTCACCGCCGAAGCTCGCTGCGTTTTGCACAACCTAAGCGATGCCGCGACGAATTTGGTCAGACAGTGCTGCAGAATCACCATCGAGTTCATTCACCGGCGAGAAATCAAGCGCCACGAAGTGGATTTTCTGCTCGAGAAACATCTCGGCCGCAAAACCAGAGATGGCGGCGTCTAGGTATAGCCAAATTCCACCGTGAATGAAGATGAAAACTGGCGCTTCCTCGGCGTCAGCACGGTAGATATCCATCCCCTCGTCAGGTCCAGCGCCATAGACGGCACGTTCCGGATAGCCGCGGCGAAACCGCATGTCGAAGCTGAGCGCCGCGAGTCGCGAGTTTACCGCTTCGGTATGAGGTTGATAGGTCTCCTGCCGGTAGGCCGCATCAAGCTCTACCTGATCATAGTCGCGCCATACATGCGGCCCCTCGACATGGCCAGGAAGTCCCAGCTGGCAGCTGTCTTGTGCCAGGATCGGACTGGCAACGACGCCAGCGCCAACAGCAAGAACCGCCCGACGCGAAAACTTGTATCTGGAGATATCAGGCACAAACACCTCCTCACAGACGCATCAGGCAGAAACCTCGACTTGCTCGCAAGATCACGCAGAAGCGAGCCTTCCCAACCGGAATTGTGCTGATCCCTCATACGTTCGATCATGACCAGCGTGTGGGCCCCGTGTGACAAAGGTGGTTCGTTAGAAGTCGGTTAGCA
>JANPJZ010000088.1:0-4156 GCA_031425795.1 Rhodobacter sp.
GCAGCAAGGTCGGCGCAAGGGCCATGACGAGGACAGTCAGGGTTTTCCGGTTCATCGTTCGGGCTTTCATGTCGAGGCTCCGCTACAGCGGGGCCGGTCCTGCCAGGGCATCATCGCCCCGACCACACCAAACTGGCCCCGTCCGCCCCGCCGGTCCATCTGGGGCACGCTTACTTCCCGGCGGGTAAGCGGGGGCTGACAGGCTGCACCTTTCGGTCTGGCGATCAACTTTAACGTTCGCTTCGAGTCCATTGCTGACGGTCGAGACTGCGGAATAGTATCACGAAGACGGCCAAGAAATTTCTGGTGTAAAATGTCTGGTATTGCATGTTCCGAGGAGGGGACTTGATGGCAAGAACAGTAAATTGCTGAAGTCCGTCCTGAGTTCTCCGTGGACCAGAGTTGCCTTGGCATTACTGGTTCTATGGATCGCTTTCTTTCTCGGCTTCCGCAGCATTTTCTATGCGTTCCTCGCTCTCTTGTCAGTGTTCCCGATGTTAATTATTGCTTCTTTCATGAGTTTACTGGGCAAGCAACTTTGGAATAGATACGCAATTTTTCTGATTGCTTTCATCGTGTTGTACGTGTGCGGGCAAGCGTATCTCGCCGGTTCCGTGAATCTTACGCAAAGAGGCGGTCATGACGGCTTTGTTGATCTTTATGTGTCGGGAAGAATGACACTTGCGGGCCTCCTTGAGTCTTTAAAATCTGCGGCAATTATTTGCGCAGTGACCGTTCTGACAGATATCGCTGTCAGAGGTGCTGCGCAGAGGCTTTAGGTCGCGGACGTGGCGAAAACCGTAAGGCCAATCGCTGCCGTTGAAGGGACATCTCCTGCTGAGGATGGGACTGATCTCTGCGGCGAAAGTCCACTTCGTTCGCACTGCAGACCTTCGAAGCTGGAACAAGAACTGCAGACAGATAAATGTGTTCAAGCGCGCTCGGTCTGATGACTGCAACGCCAGGGTAGGAGCAAGGCGCAGAACCTAACGAAGCCGTCCATTTGCAAAGGATAAGCGCTGCCTCGTGGCTGCGCCCATCTCCGATCTCTCCGCACCGTCCCAGTTGGCGGAATGCGTCGCGATCAATCGCGGAGGTGTCTTGGGACCCCTGCCGCGTGGCCCGCGCGGACCCCCGTTCCGCCCCTCCCCTTGCGTTGCGGCGCTGCAGCGGCAATATCTGCACCACCAGTGAAGGATGCCCAAATGGCCTTGCCGATCCGTGACCAGTTCCGCTCCTGGGCCATCGCCGCCGTGGTCTTCTTTGTGATGTTGTGGCTCCTTGGCAATGTCCTGCTGCCCTTCCTTGTCGGCGGCGCCATCGCCTACTTCCTCGACCCTGTGGCCGACCGTCTGGAGCGTGCGGGCCTCAGCCGCGTAGCCGCCACCACCTTGATCTCGCTTGCGGCCCTCCTGCTGGTGATCCTGCTGGTTCTGGCCGTCATCCCGACGCTTGTGAACCAGCTGACCGCCCTGGTGAACGCCGCCCCCGACATCGCCAAGCGCCTGCAGGGCTTCCTGCTGGAGCGGTTTCCCGACCTTGCCGACAGCACCTCGACCATTCGTCAGACCCTGGCCGAGATCGGCGCCGCCGTCCAGGCCCGCGGGGCCGAGCTTGCGAATGGTCTTCTGTCCTCGGCCCTTGGGGTGATCTCGGCTGTCGTCTTCATCGTGGTCGTGCCGGTGGTGGCCTTCTACCTCCTGCTCGATTGGGACACGATGCTCGCCCGGATCGACGCCATGCTGCCGCTTGACCATGCCCCCACCGTCCGCCGCCTCGCCCTGGAGGTTGACGCCGTGCTTGCCGGTTTCGTCCGTGGTCAGGTGTCGGTCTGTCTGGCCCTGGGCACCTTTTACGCCGTCGCTCTCATGGTGGCGGGGCTGCAGTTCGGTCTTGTGGTCGGGGCGATTGCCGGGGCGATCACCTTCATCCCTTACGTCGGATCCATCATCGGCGGCACGCTCGCGGTGGGACTGGCGCTGTTCCAGTTCTGGGGCGACTGGGTCCAGATCGGGATCATCGCCGCGATCTTCGCAGTCGGGCAATTCGTCGAAGGCAACATCCTCACGCCCAAGCTTGTGGGCAAGTCGGTGGGGCTGCACCCGGTCTGGCTGCTGTTTGCCCTGTCCGCTTTCGGGGCGGTCTTCGGCTTTGCCGGCCTTCTCATCGCCGTCCCTGTGGCTGCAGCGATCGGCGTCCTGACACGCTTCGCGGTCGAGCAGTACCGTGCCAGCCTGCTGTATCGCGGCACCGCCGCCCCGCCTTACACCGGTGCCGCGCTTCCGCCAAATGCCCCCCTTCCCCCCGGTCCCGCATCGGCGCCGGAACTGCCGGCCCGCCCCCGCCGCAGCCGCAGGCAACCCCCGCCTGCCGGAGGGGGCGCGTGACCGGCCAGCTGGCCTTCGACCTTCCAGGGACGGAGGCCCTGACCCGGGCCGACTTCTTCGTGGCCCCATCGAACGCGCTGGCGCTGCAGGCGGTTGACGGGTGGCAGGACTGGGCCGGGTCAAAGCTGCTTCTCCTCGGGCCGGAGGGGTCAGGCAAGACCCACCTCGCCCATGTCTGGGCTGCGGCAACCGGTGCCGCCATCCTGCAGGCAAGCCTGATGGACCGCGCCGACATCGCCGCCCATGCCGGCAAGCCCGTGGTGGTCGAAGATGCCCAGCTGATCGGCCGGCACGAAGCCGCGCTCTTTCACCTGCACAACGTCGTCACCGCCGGTGGCGCACTTCTGCTGACCGCCAGCACCCCGCCGCGCGACTGGGGCCTGCGGCTCGCCGACCTCCTCAGCCGGCTGCAGGCCGCCCAGATTGCCCGGCTGGATGCGCCTGACGATGCCCTCCTGTCCGCCGTCCTGGTCAAGCTTTTCGCCGACCGGCAGATCGCCGTGTCGCCCACCCTCATCCCCTACCTCATCACCCGGATGCCCAGGTCCATCGGCGCCGCGCGGTCGCTGGTAGCCGCGCTTGACGCGCGCGCGCTGGCCCTCGCCCGCCCGGTCAGCCGTACTCTGGCGGGCGAGGTGCTGGACACCCTGTGGAACGGATGAAACAGTGTCACGATCCTGTCACGAAGCGCGCGGCATAACCCGGCCATGACCCAAGCCGACTTCCTGAAATCGCCCTTCCCCACCCCGGTGGACCTGCCCTTTGCTGAAACGGCAGGCCCCGCCCGCTATTTCAACCGCGAGCTTTCGTGGCTGGCCTTCAACTGGCGCGTCCTCGAAGAGGCGGCTAACCCCGCCGTGCCCCTTCTGGAACGCCTGCGCTTCCTGTCGATCTCTGCCACCAACCTGGACGAATTCTACACCGTCCGCGTTGCCGGCCTGCGCGCACTGGTCCGCACCGGCAATGCCACCCTGTCGGAAGACGGCCGCAGCCCGGCCGAACAGTTGCACCTGATCAACGCCGACGCCCGCCGCTTGATGCAGACCCAGCAGGCCACCTTCAACCGCCTCCGCAAGGAGATGGAGACG
The DNA here is from genome assembly GCA_031425795.1 of Rhodobacter sp. Lineage (GTDB taxonomy): Bacteria > Pseudomonadota > Alphaproteobacteria > Rhodobacterales > Rhodobacteraceae > Tabrizicola. The sequence goes on from JANPJZ010000088.1 coordinate 3,476, forward strand.
GAAGGCATCACGATCGTCCCGCGCTCGAAGCTGTCGGCGCGCGACCTGAAGTTTCTCGAAGCCTATTTCCTGTCCAACGTGTTCCCAGTCCTCTCGCCCCTTGCCATCGACCCCGCCCACCCCTTCCCCTTCATCCCCAACACCGGCTTTTCCCTTGCACTGGAGCTGGAACGTCGCTCTGACCATCGCAGCCTGAAAGCGCTTCTGCCGATCCCGCAACAGGTGTCACGCTTCGTCCCTCTTCCCGGCAAACCGGGCGAGCATCGCTTCCTCCCGCTGGAGGAACTGCTGCTCCTGCACCTCGGCATGCTTTTCCCCGGCTACACCGATCAGGGCCATTGCAGCTTCCGCGTGCTGCGCGACAGCGACCTCGAGGTCGAGGATGAGGCCGAAGATCTGGTCCGCGAATTCGAGACCGCCCTGAAACGCCGCCGCCGCGGCGAGGTCATTCGCCTGAAGATGTCCGCGGGTGCCCCCGAAACCCTGCGCGCCCTCATCATGGAGGAACTTGCCGTCACCGAAGATGAGGTGGTGGAGGTCAAGGGCCTTCTCGGCGTGGCCGACCTGAAGGAACTCATCCTTTCCTCGCGCAAGGATCTGATGTGGCCCCCTTTTGCCCCCCGCGTCCCCGAACGGGTGCAGGATCACGACGGCGACCTCTTCGCCGCGATCCGGCAGAAG
>JANPJZ010000089.1:0-2011 GCA_031425795.1 Rhodobacter sp.
GCAGCAAGGTCGGCGCAAGGGCCATGACGAGGACAGTCAGGGTTTTCCGGTTCATCGTTCGGGCTTTCATGTCGAGGCTCCGCTACAGCGGGGCCGGTCCTGCCAGGGCATCATCGCCCCGACCACACCAAACTGGCCCCGCCCGCCCCGCCGGTCCATCCGGGGCACGCTTACTTCCCGGCGGGTAAGCAGGGGCTGACAGGCTGCACCTGATTGCTTTGCGGATACCTCCAGACGGGCGCTGCCAAGGTCCAAGGTCGCCATTCAATCCGCAGTCAAGGCTACCACACACGCTTATCCCGACGCAGTCCGCCAACTGGGACATGAAATGAAAGACCCTGCCGAGTCGTTCTCGGCAGGGTCCTGCGGTCGCTCGGATTTGCCCGCGTTGTCCCCTCACCATGAGGGGAGGATTGGGTCGCACAACTTCCTCACAAAGCGGCAGTTAAGGCAACTTCCGACTTTGAGTTCGGCGACTTCACAAATGGCCAGAATACGGGGCAGCGGTCATTTATTTGGGTCTGGCGATCGGTTTCAAAACTCGCTGCGCGCCCAAACCGTTACAAGCGCAGTGTCATGAAAAAGTCATTGCGCGACTTTCCGTCAATTCTGACGCCGTCACGATGGGTCGCGACACGCTCGAAACCTTGTCGATCATAAAACGCCACCGCGCGATGGTTTTCAGTATCGACGAACAACTCGAGTTGGGCAATTCCATCGCTTTTGGCTTCTTCTATGACACCAGCCATCAGTAGTTTTGCTGCGGCCGAGCCTTGATAACTTCGAGTGACAAAGAACGGCCCAATCTCAGCCCGGTGTTGGATACGCGCCAGTTTCTGGGGACGATAACCACAGAAGCCAGCTAGCTTTTCATCATCGAACACACCGCGTGTTCCCTGTTGTCCCAGTATCTCGCAGCAACGCTCATGGCTGGTCGCGTTCGTCTCTTCAACTGTCACCAAAAATCCCAGCGGGAAATCACGTGCGCCTTCGATCCGGAGTTCCTGCCACGCTTTCGCATGCTCGGGCATGAGCACTCTGTAGTTGAAATTCGGCATCGGCATCTCAATCCTGACCATTTGCACCGCTGCTTCTTATACAGGGCGCAATCAGGACATGGAAGGCGACGGGCTGAATGGCTGCTTCGTCCGCACTGCAGACCTTCGAAGCTGGAACAAGAACCCCGCAGACAGATATGCGTATTCAGGCACGCTCGGTCTGATGCTGCAACGCCAGGGCAGGAGCAAGGCGCAGAACCTAACGAAGCCGTCCATTTGCAAAGGATAAGCGCTGCCTCGTGGCTGCGCCCATCTTGGATCTCTCCGCCATGTCCCAGGTGGCGGAATGCGTCGCGATCATTCGCGGAGGTGTCTTGGACCCCTGCCGCGTGGCCCGCGCGCCCACCCGTTCCGCCCCTCCCCTTGCGTTGCGGCGCTGCAGCGGCAATATCTGCACCACCAGTGAAGGATGCCCACATGGCCTTGCCGATCCGTGACCAGTTCCGTTCCTGGGCCATCGCCGCCGTGGTCTTCTTTGTCATGTTGTGGCTCCTTGGCAATGTCCTGCTGCCCTTCCTTGTCGGCGGCGCCATTGCCTACTTTCTCGACCCTGTCGCCGACCGGCTGGAGCGTGCGGGCCTCAGCCGCGTGGCCGCCACCACCTTGATCTCGCTTGCGGCCCTCCTGCTGGTGATCCTGTTGGTTCTGGCCGTCATCCCGACGCTTGTGAACCAGCTGACCGCCCTGGTGAACGCCGCCCCCGACATCGCCAAGCGCCTGCAGGGCTTCCTGCTGGAACGGTTTCCCGACCTTGCCGACAGCACCTCGACCATTCGTCAGACCCTGGCCGAGATCGGCGCCGCCATCCAGGCCCGCGGGGCCGAGCTTGCGAATGGTCTTCTGTCCTCGGCCCTTGGGGTGATCTCGGCTGTCGTCTTCATCGTGGTCGTACCGGTGGTGGCCTTCTACCTCCTCCTCGACTGGGACACGATGCTCGCCCGGATCGACGCCAT
>JANPJZ010000090.1:0-16262 GCA_031425795.1 Rhodobacter sp.
TCGCGGCCGTTGTGGCGGAAGATCGGGAAGCTTGCGGTTTCTTCGGTGACGCGGATCACGTCGCCCAGCTCCACCACCCCCCGCGCGCCGGGCAGGGTGTTGGCGGGGATCGGCGTGGTCAGGAAGCGTTCATCCAGCACCCGGTCGGCCTTGTCACGCTCCACCACCAGCGGGATCGGCAGCCGCCCATCGCCCCGGTGCGAATAGCCCACGGTCTGGCCGCCATTCAGCAGGGCCAGCGTGTCGAACACGTCCTGTTCCTGCACGCCGAAGAATTCCAGGTCATCGGTCGAGATGGTGGCGCGTAACCTGCGAGGCTGGGTGCCAAAGCTGTCGTCCACATCGACAATGAAGGGCACCGCCTCGAACGCCTGCCGGATCTTCGCCGCCGCCGCGCGCCGCGTCTCGGCATCTGGCCCGTAAACTTCGGCCAGAAGGGTGGCGATCACGGGTGGGCCGGGGGGTGGCTCCACGACCTTCAGGCTCGTCCCCTGGGGCACGGCCATGGCGGCGAGCCGGTCCCGCAGGTCCAGGGCGATGTCGTGGCTCGCGCGGTCGCGGTCGGTTTTTGCGGCAAGGTTGATCGCCACCTCCCCCAGCTGCGGCTCGGACCGCAGGTAGTAGTGCCGGACAAGGCCGTTGAAGTTGAAGGGCGCCGGGGTGCCCGCGTAGGTCTGGACCGATGTCACCTCGGGCAACTGAAGGACCACATCCGCCACATCGCGGGCGACGCGGTCGGTGGCTTCGATCGACGCACCTTCGGGCAGGTCGATGACGACCGAAAGCTCGGACTTGTTGTCGAAGGGCAGCAGCTTGACGGTCACATCCCGCGTGTAAAGCGCGGTCAGCGAGCCGAAGGACAGCGCGGCGGCAAGCAGAAGGAACCCCAGGCTGCGGGCCTTGGTCTTCAGGATCGGCCGGGCCGTGGCGGCATAGGCGCGCTCCAGCCAGCCGCGATGATGGCCGCCATGGGTGTCATCGCCTGCATGACCGGCCATTTCGGCCCGACCGGCGATCTTGACCATCAGCCAGGGCGTGATGATGACCGCGACGAAGAAGGAAAAGATCATCGCGGCTGAAGCATTGGCGGGAATGGGCGACATGTAGGGGCCCATCAGCCCGCTGACGAACAGCATCGGCAGCAGCGCCGCGACCACGGTGAGGGTGGCGACGATGGTGGGGTTGCCGACCTCGGCCACCGCCTCGATGGCGGCTTGGATTCGGGGCTTCTTGCGGCCCATGCCCCAGTGGCGGTCAATGTTTTCGATCACCACGATGGCGTCATCGACCAGAATGCCGATCGAGAAGATCAGCGCGAACAGCGACACCCGGTTCAGCGTGTAACCCATCACCCAGGCGGCAAAGAGCGTCAGCAGGATCGTCACCGGGATGACGATGGCCACAACGATGCTTTCCCGCCAGCCGATGGCAAACAGGACAAGAAGGATGATCGACACGGTGGCAAGGCCAAGGTGGAACAGGAGTTCGTTGGCTTTTTCGTTCGCCGTCTCGCCATAGTCGCGGGTGATGGTGATCGTCACGCCTTCGGGGATCAGCCGGGCCTCCAGCGCCGCGACGCGGTGCAGCACCTCTTCGGCCACCAACACCGCGTTGGCGCCCGCGCGTTTGGCAACCGCCAGGGTCACCGCCGGGCCGCCCTTGGCGGTGCCGTCTGCCTTGGTCAGATGCGAGACGATGGTCGCCTTCGTGTTTTCCACATAGCGGACGGTGGCCACGTCCGAAACATAGACCGGGCGCCCGTCGCGCGCCGTCAGCAGCAGGTTTGCCACCTCGGCCGGGGCGGTCAGGGTTTCCCCGGCGACAAGGTCGATCATCTGGCCCTGATCGCGCAGCTTGCCGGTGTTCAGCGTGCGGTTGGCCTGCGCGACCTTGCCCGCCAGTTGCTGCAGCGTGACGCCGTAGAGCGCCAGCCGGTCGGGGTCAGGCTCGATCCGGATCGCGTCCTGCGCATCGCCGACAAGGTAGGTGAGGCCGACGTCTTCGGTCTTTGCAACTTCGGTCTGCAGGGTCCGCGCAATGCGGGTCAGGTCGTTTGCGCTTGACGTCTCGGCCGACAGGGTCAGCGTCAGGATCGCCACATCGTCGATGCCGCGCCCCACGATCAGCGGCTCGGGTATCCCCACCGGGATCCGGTCGATGTTCGCCCGCACCTTGTCATGCACCCGAAGGATCGCGTCTTCCGACCGCGTGCCAACCTCGAACCGCGCGGTCACCAGCGCGGCATCGTCGCGAGTCTGGGAATAGACATGCTCGACGTCGTCGATGCCCTTGACGATACCCTCCAGCGGCTCGGTCACCAGCTTCACCGCATCCTGTGCCCTCAGGCCCTGAGCAACGACATGGATATCGACCAGCGGCACCGAGATTTGCGGCTCTTCCTCCCGTGGGAGGGACACCAGCGCGACGATCCCGGCGGCCAGTGCGGCAAGAATGAAGAGGGGTGTGAGCGCGGATGCGATGAAGGCCCGGGTCAGGTAACCCGCAAGGCCAAGTAGGTGTTTCCTGCTATCAGTCATGGCCAGCCTCTTCGGCTGGCACGACCACATCGCCCGGAAGAAGGCCACTCAGCACCTCGACCATGGCTGCGCCGTCGATCACATGCGCAGTCCCCGGCACGATGCTGCGCAGGGCAACGGCGTCATTTGTCTTGATCCCGACGAAATCGAGACCGGAGCGGGTGACGATGCTGGATTGTGGCACTAGGAGCGCTTGACGTGTCCCGACCGGCAGACGCACCAGCACCCTGGAGCCGACAAAACGGTCTGACAGACCTGCAACCTCGACATCGGCAACCACGCGGCCCGCTTCGATCAGCGGATAGACCTTTGCCAGCCTTCCGTCGCGATTGCCTGTGCTGTCGGAAAGCTGAATCCTGTCCCCGGCCCGCAACGCGTCGGCATGGCGTTCGGGCACCGAAATCCGCAGGAAGGTGCCGCCGCCGCCAATCACGGCAACCACTTCACCCGGCATCACCACCGCCCCCAAGGTGACCGGCACGGCCAGCACCCGCCCTGCGATCGGGGCCAGCACCACACCCTCCCGGGCCTGCTCGGTGATCACGGCGCCCTGCGCCTCGACCGAGGCGATCTGCCCTTTCAGCACGTCAACCTGCGTCCGCAGCGCATCGACCCGCTGTGTCGTGGTCACGCCCGTCTTCAGCAGGTCCTCGCCCCGTGTCAGGTCTGCCGTCGCATTCGCGAGTTGGGCGGCAAGGGCGGTTTGCTGCGCGGCCAGGGCAGAGAGCTGGAAATCAAGTTTGTCGTCCACAACGCGTGCCAGCTCTTGCCCTGCGGCAACCGTGTCACCTTCGGCCACGGAAAGGGCAACCAGCGTTCCCCCAAGCCGCGCCCGCGCCGGACTGCGGTCCCGGGCTTCGACGGTGCCGTAGACGGCCTTCCACTCGGCAACCGCCACCGGTCTGATGACGGTGTCGGCGTTTCCAGAGGCCGTGGCGAGGGCCAAGAGGACAGTCAGCAAGGGAAGGGACAGACGGGACATGGGATTCGGGTCCTTGTGCAAGCCCTATATACATACAGCTTCAAAGCTATAGAAATCAATAGGTGTGTGACGAAGTGCAGGGTCTCACGAGGCCCGGGCATTCGGCGGAACAAGCGGGGGTGAAGGGAGTTGTCGTTGGATGTCTCTTGATCGGCGTTCGTCGACGGCCAGGAAGTTTCCCCAAGGGCACCCAAAACTTGACTTGTAACCAGCTGCAAGCCATCCATATACCATCCAGCAGGATGGAAAATCGCATGAACACGGTCGCGCAGCTACGAACAGCACAGGTCGAAAGTGAAAAGATCACGATCAACCTCGGTTATGTCGATCTTGGCCGGATCGATCTACTGGTGCAGGAAGGATTCTACGCCAACCGCACCGACTTCATCCGCACTGCCATCCGGAGGCAGATTGACCTCCACGGCGAGGCCGTCAGCACCTCGATCCAGCGCAACACCCTCGACCTTGGGCTGCGGGACATCACCCGGGCCGAGCTTGAACGACTTCTTGCCACGGGCGAGACACTCGCGGTCCGGATGGTCGGGCTCGTGCGGATCGCACCGGACGTCACACCGGCCCTGGCGCACGCGACTATCGGCTCGATCAACGTCCTCGGCGGCCTCCAGGCACCGCCCGAGGTCAAAGCCATCCTCGCCGACCGAATTCGCTAGAACCCAAAAGGAATGATACGATGAACCCCTTCAGCTCGCGTGCCCTTGGCACGGCGGCGCGGTCGATGCGCGCGGCAACCGCCTTTTCGGCGAACGACCTCGTGCAGCGGACACTAGCGATCCACGGTCTTGTCCCACAGGCGACTCCTGACCTGGCCGCCGAACCTGCTGCAAAGCCCAAGCGCAACGCCAAGCCGGCGGCAGCCGGAAAGCAGCCGAAGGGTGCGCTGTTTCAAGAGGACACCCATTCCTGTGCCGCCGGCAGCCGTCGCTACCTCTCCTACCTCCCGGCTTCCCGGACCGAAGGCGTGCAGGGCATGATCGTCCTGCTGCACGGCTGCACCCAGACGCCCGAGGACTTTGCCACCGGGACCGCGATGAACGCCCTGGCCGAGGAGCACCGGCTGATCATCGTCTACCCGCACCAGTCGCGGGGCGAGAATGCCCAGTCCTGCTGGAACTGGTTCCGGCGCGGCGACCAGCGACGCGGCATGGGCGAGCCGGCGATCCTGGCCGACCTTGCCACCAGCCTTGCAGCGCAGCACGCGGTTCCGAAAGGACGCAGCTTTGCCGCCGGACTGTCCGCCGGTGGCGCGATGGCGGTGATCCTTGGCGAGACCTACCCGGAAGTCTTCACCGCCATCGGGGTGCATTCCGGGCTGCCGGCGGGGTCGGCGAAGGACGTCTCCTCTGCCTTCGCCGCGATGGCGGGCAACGCTCCGCCTCGGTCAATCGCCCCCGGACCGGTCGTGCGCACGATCGTGTTTCACGGCACGGCGGACGCCACGGTCCACCCGATCAACAGCACCCGGATCGTTCAGGACGTGCTGGCCCAGGCCCCGCGCGAGACGGTCCAGTCCGACGAGAAGGGCCTTGCCAACGGTCGTGCCTACACGCGAACCACCACTCTGGACCCAAAGGGCGTAGTCCTTGCCGAACAGTTCGAAGTCGAGAACCTTGGCCATGCCTGGTCCGGCGGCTCGGCTGCGGGGTCATACACCGATGCCAAGGGCCCTGATGCCAGCGCCGAGATGGTCCGGTTCTTTCTGGCAGACACGCCAACAGGCTGATTGCACCTGGGGGCAGTTGCGCATCGCCGGCCTTTTTGGCCGGCGACCGCTTTTCCGCCAAGCTGCAGGACATCCGGTTTGGCAAAAAGCGGGCAATCAGCCGCCCGGTGGCTGCGGGTAGTCGAAACCGTGCGCAACCAAAGTCAGCGGACGCGACTTGACCCAGACTCGCCAGCGCCTGCCTCGTAGGCGGCGAAGCATCGTCATCAGCACGCTGGCGCGACGGGATTTTCGGCTTTATGCCATGGCGCATGAAGCTGATCATTCTTGATTGTGACGGCGTGCTGGTCGACAGCGAGGTGATCAGCGCTCAGATGCTGGTCGAGGAACTGGCTTGCCTTGGTGTCGGGATCGACTTGCCTTATGTCGCGCAGCACTTTCTTGGCCGCAGCTATCCCACGGTGATGCAGACCATCCGCAAGGACTTCGGTCTCGATCTGTCGCAGGATTTCGAGGCGCGCTATCGCGACCGTCTGCTTGCCGCCTTCCAGGATCGGCTGAAGATCATGCCGGGGGTGGTCGACTTTCTGGACCAGATCGCCGTTCCGGTGGCTGTCGCCACCTCGTCTTCGCCCCGCCGGGTGGAGATGTCATTGCGGCTGGTGGGCCTCTGGGATCGGCTGGGCCCGGTAACCTACACCGCCAGCCTGGTGCCGAACGGCAAACCGGCGCCTGACCTGTTCCTGCATGTCGCACAGATGACGGGCACCCGGCCGTCCGACTGTCTGGTGATCGAAGACAGCCTGCCAGGTCTGCGGGCGGGACTGGCGGCGGGGATGCAGGTCTGGCGCTTCGTTGGGGGCAGTCACATGCAGCCGCCGCCGCCGGAGGAACCCGAAGACGCAAGGCCGCACCGGCGCATCGCCACCTTCGACACCCTCTTCCACCACGCCCCCAACCTGCGGAGGCAGGCATGAGCCGCCCGGACCCCGAGACCACTCCCCTGGACGAAGCCGCCCGCGCAGGCTGGCTCTCATACGTCGGCGGCATGACGCAGGATCAGATCGCCACCGAGCTTGGCATCTCGCGGCAGCGGGCGCAGCGGCTGGTGAGCCGCGCCATGGCCGAAGGGCTGATCCAGGTACGCCTGGCGCATCCCGTGGCCGCCTGCCTGAAGCTTGAGGCCGAGCTGACCCGCGCCTTCGGACTGTTGCGCTGCCGCGTGGCGCCCAGCCTTGGGGCAGGGGGGGACACCGCTCTTGCAACCGCCGGGGTTGCTGCAGCCCTGCTGGAGACCTACCTCGACGATCCGCGCGCGCTGACCATCGCGCTGGGCACCGGGCGTTCGCTCAGCGCGATGGCGGCCGAGCTGCAGACCCGCACCGTCGAACGCCACCGCATCGTCAGCCTGATCGGCAACATCTCGCCTGACGGCTCGGCGACATTCTTCGACATCGTCCCGCGCGTCGCAGACAAGCTGCGCGCGCCCTATTACCCGATGCTGGTCCCCGTCGTCTCTGCCAGCAAGGAGGAGCGCGCCCTGTTCCAGGCCCTGCCGCCGGTGCAGAAGGCCTACCAACTCGCCAAGGCCGCCGATGTCACCGTGGTGGGCGTCGGCCAGATGGGCGATGACGCGCCGATCTGGCGCGACGGTTTCATGACCCATGCCGAGTTGCTGGACCTGCAGTCGCTTGGTGCTGCAGGTGAAATCGTCGGCTGCATCTATGATCACGACGGCACCTACATCCAGACCCCGATGACCGCTGCCCGGGGCGGCGTCCAGATCGAACCGGGCCGCACCGCGCCGGTGATCGGTGTCGCCGCCGGCAGGACCAAGGTCCCCGCGATCCGCGCCGCGCTGGTTGGGCGGATCCTCAATTGCCTCGTCACCGATGAGGCGACCGCCCAGGCGCTTCTCGGGTGACCAAACCGCTTTGAACGATTTGCCGCGTCGCAGCGTGGAATCCGCGTTGACTCAGTGCCGCCATGGGGTGAGTATTCGCTCACGCAATGGGCATATGCTCATGCAAGGGAGGTAGACATGACAAGAACAATGCGGGCGCTTCTGGGCGCCTGTGCTTTCGCAGCGCTTGCCAGCGCCGCGTCGGCCGAAACCACCATCACCGTCGCCACCGTGAACAACGGCGACATGATCCGCATGCAAGGTCTGATGGACGATTTCTACGCCAAGCACCCCGACATCAAGGTCGAATGGGTGACGCTGGAAGAAAACGTCCTGCGCCAGAACGTCACCACCGACATCGCCACCGGCGGCGGTCAGTATGACGTCGTCACCATCGGCACCTACGAGGTTCCGATCTGGGGCAAGCAGGGCTGGCTCGAAAGCCTGAACGACCTGCCGGCCGACTATGACATCGACGACCTTCTGCCCGCGATACGCGGCGGCCTGACCGTCGACGGCAACCTGCTGGCCTCGCCCTTCTATGGCGAAAGCTCGATGGTCATGTACCGGACCGACCTGATGGAAGCCGCCGGCCTGACGATGCCTGACGCGCCCACCTGGGCCGACATCGAGAAAGCCGCCGCCGCGATGACCAACAAGGATGCCGAGCAATACGGCATCTGCCTGCGTGGCAAGGCCGGCTGGGGCGAGAACATGGCCTTCCTGACCGCGATGTCGAACTCGTTCGGCGCGCGCTGGTTCGACGAGGCATGGAACCCGCAGTTCGACAGCCCGGAATGGAAGGCGACGCTCGACTTCTACCTGAACCTGATGAACAGCTACGGCCCGCCCGGCGCGTCGAACAACGGCTTCAACGAGAACCTGACCCTGTTCAACCAGGGCAAGTGCGGCATGTGGATCGACGCCACCGTCGCGGCTTCCTTCGTGACCGGCAAAGACTCGACCGTTGCTGACAAGGTCGGCTTCGCACTGGCCCCGGACAATGGTCTGGGCAAGCGCGGCAACTGGCTCTGGGCATGGTCCCTGGCAATCCCGGCCTCCTCGGACGCCAAGGATGCGGCAAAGGTCTTTGTGAACTGGGCGACCAACAAGGACTATCTGGCCCTTGTCGCTTCGAAGGAAGGCTGGGCCAACGTGCCTCCTGGAACCCGCACCTCGCTTTATTCCAACGAGGAATATGCCAAGGTCCCGTTCGCCAAGATGACGATCGACAGCATCAACTCGGCAGACCCGACCAGCCCGTCGGTCCAGCCGGTGCCCTATGTCGGCGTCCAGTTCGTCGCCATCCCGGAGTTTGCGGGAATGGGAACCTCGGTCGGCGAACTCTTCTCGGCGGCCCTTGCCGGCCAGTCGACGGCTGACGAAGCCCTGGCTGCGGCTCAGACGCTCGCGGTCGATGAAATGACGGCGGCCGGCTACATCAAGTAAGCCAGCCCTGGGACCGGCCCGTTCGCCGGGCCGGTCCCGCCCTTCCCTCTGTGCCGTCCGCTTCATCCCGGCGTCTACGCTGTCGGTCCCGCCGCACGCTCGTGCCGCCATTGGGAGTCACGCCATGTCCACCCACAGCACCCGATCCGCCGCGCGTCTGATGGTTTCGCCATCGGTCATCCTTCTGTTCATATGGATGATCGTGCCGTTGGCGATGACGGCCTACTTCTCGTTCCGTTTCTACCGTCTCTTGTCGCCCGAACGCACTGGCTGGGTGGGCTTCAACAACTACACCTGGTTCCTGAACTCGCCCGATTTCTGGGTCGCCATCACCAACACGCTGCTGCTGGTCGGCGGTGTTCTGATCATCACCGTCGTCCTTGGCGTGCTCATCGCGCTCTTGATCGACCAGCCGATCTGGGGGCAGGGGCCACTCCGTATCCTGGTGATCTCGCCCTTTTTCGTCATGCCGCCCGTGGCCGCGTCGATCTGGGAAAACCTGTTCATGCACCCGCAGAACGGGCTTCTGGCCGCCGTCTCGCGCGGTTTCGGCACCGACCCGATCCTGTATCTCGAGACCTACCCGATGGTCTCGATCATCTTCATCGTGTCGTGGGAATGGCTGCCCTTCGCCACGCTGATCCTGCTGACCGCGCTGCAATCCATGTCGTCCGAGCAGCTTGAGGCGGCAGAGATGGACGGCGCCTCGGCCCTGGCGCGGCTGCGCTATCTGATCCTGCCGCACCTGGGCCGCGCGATAACCGTCGTGATCCTGATCCAGACCATCTTCCTGCTCGGCATCTTCGGCGAGATCTTCACCACCACCCAAGGGGGGCCGGGCAACTCGTCCACCACGCTGCCTTACATGATCTACAAGCAGGCGCTTATCGCCAAGGACATCGGCCGTGCCGCCGCCGGGGGGATCATCGCGGTCATCCTGGCCAATATCGTGGCGATCTTCCTGATGCGCGGCATCGGCAAGCACCTGGACACCTGAGGGAGGGCGACGAATGGCACGCGCAGTCAGCACACAACGCAAGATCGCCTATACCGCCGCCGCCTGGGCCGTGGGTCTGACGATCTTCTTCCCTGTCTTCTGGACAATCCTGACCAGCTTCAAGACCGAGGCTGACGCCGTCGCCTCGCCCCCGGTGTTCCTTGCCGCCGACTGGACGCTGCAGAACTACGCGGACGTCTGGTCGCGGTCGGATTACCCGCGCTTCTTTTGGAACTCGGTCGTCATCTCCATCGGCTCCACGATCCTCGGCCTTGCCATTGCTATTCCGGCCGCATGGTCGATGGCCTTCGTGCCGGGCAAACGCACCAAGGATCTGCTGATGTGGATGCTCTCCACCAAGATGATGCCGGCAGTCGGCGTGCTGATCCCGATGTATCTGATCTTCCTCTGGACCGGCCTGTTTGACACCCGCACCGGCCTGATCCTTGCACTGATGCTGATGAACCTGCCGATCATCGTCTGGATGCTTTACACCTACTTCAAGGAAATCCCGGCCGAGATACTTGAGGCTGCGCGGATGGACGGCGCCTCGTTGCGCAACGAGATCATCTACGTCCTGACCCCGATGGCCATTCCCGGCATCGCCTCGACCATGCTCCTCAACATCATCCTCGCCTGGAACGAGGCGTTCTGGACCATCACCCTGACCACGGTCGACGCGGCCCCGCTCTCCGCCTTCATCGCAAGCTTCTCTGCCCCGCAAGGCCTGTTCTACGCCAAACTCAGCGCCGCCAGCACCATGGCCATCGCTCCGATCCTGATCATGGGCTGGTTCAGCCAGAAACAACTCGTCCGGGGTCTGACCTTCGGCGCGGTGAAGTGAGGAAGACATGGGACAAATCACGCTCAAATCCGTCCGGAAAAGCTTTGGCGAAGTCGACGTCATCCCCGGCGTCGATCTCGACATCCTGGATGGTGAGTTCGTTGTCTTCGTCGGACCTTCGGGTTGCGGCAAGTCCACACTCCTCCGCCTGATCGCGGGGCTTGAGGATACGACCTCCGGCAGCATCCTGATCGACGGCAAGGACGCAACCGCCCTGCCCCCCGCCAAGCGCGGGCTGGCGATGGTGTTTCAAAGCTACGCGCTTTACCCGCATATGACGGTCAAGAAGAATATCGGCTTTCCGCTGAAGATGGCCGGAATGGACCCGGCGGAGGCCGAAAAGCGCATCCAGCGCGCGGCCTCCGTCCTGAACCTGACGAACTATCTTGACCGTCGCCCCGGCCAGCTTTCCGGCGGCCAGCGCCAGCGCGTCGCCATCGGCCGCGCCATCGTGCGGGAACCGGCGGCGTTCCTCTTCGACGAACCGCTCTCCAACCTCGACGCCGCCCTGCGTGTGGGGATGCGGCAAGAGATCAGCGAGCTGCACCAGTCGCTCAAGACCACGATGATCTACGTGACGCACGACCAGGTCGAAGCCATGACCATGGCCGACAAGATCGTCGTGCTGAACGCAGGGAGGATCGAGCAGGTCGGCTCCCCCCTGACCCTCTACCACAACCCCTTGAACCTTTTCGTTGCGGGCTTCATCGGCAGCCCGAAGATGAACCTCATCGCGGGGCCCGAGGCGTCCAAGCACGGCGCCACCACCATCGGCATCCGTCCCGAACACATCACCGTCGGTGATGGCCCGTGGGAGGGTGTCGTCGGCCTGTCCGAACACCTCGGCTCCGACAGTTTCATCAAGGTTGACGTTCCCGGTCTTGGCATCATCAACGTCCGTGGCCCTGGGGAACTCGGCGTCCACCATGGCGACCGGATCAAGCTTGCCCCGGCCGGCAAGATTCACCGCTTTGACGCAAACGGATTGGCACTCGCATGAGGTTGCACGGAAAGACCGCCCTCATCACCGGGGCCGCGCGTGGCATCGGCTTCGAGTTTGCCCGGGCCTACATCGCCGAGGGCGCAACGGTGGCTCTGGCCGACATCAACGCCGAGGCGCTGGACAAGGCCGTTCAGGAACTCGGGGCCAAGGCCATTGCAGTCCAACTGGACGTAACCAGCCAAGCCAGCATCGACGCCGGTTTTGACAGCGCAATCGACCGGATGGGCCAACTCGACATCCTGATCAACAACGCCGCCCTCTTTTCCGCCGCACCCATTGTTGAGATCACCCGCGCCGACCATGACAAGCTTTTCGCCGTCAACGTCGCGGGCACCCTTTTCTGCATGCAGACTGCCGCGCGCCACATGATTCCGCGCGGGTCGGGCACGATCATCAACATGGCCTCCCAGGCCGGCCGCCGGGGCGAGGGCCTTGTCGCCGTCTACTGCGCCACCAAGGCTGCCGTGATCTCGCTTACCCAGTCCGCCGGTCTCGACCTCATCCGCCACGGCATCAACGTCAACGCCATCGCCCCCGGCGTGGTGGATGGGGAACATTGGGATGGCGTCGACGCCTTCTTCGCGAAATACGAAAACAAGGCCCCAGGCCAGAAGAAGCGGGAGGTGGGCAGCGCCGTCCCCTTTGGCCGCATGGGTACCGCGCAAGATCTCACAGGCATGGCGGTCTTCCTCGCCACGCCCGAAGCGAAATACATCGTCGCCCAATGCTTCGGCGTGGACGGCGGCAACTGGATGGCCTGAATGACACCTTCGCTTCCCGCCTACGACCGCACGAAACTGACCCCCGGCATCGTCCACATCGGCCTTGGCAACTTCCACCGCGCGCATATGGCCGTCTACCTGGATGACCTCTTCGCCACGGGGGAGGGCCATGACTGGGCCATCCTCGGCGCCGGCGTCCGCGAGGGCGACGCAAGGATGCGCGAGGCGCTGATGGCGCAGGACTGCCTGTCCACCGTGATCGAGCTTGACCCCCATGGCAAATCCGCCCGCCGTATCGGCTCCATGATCGATTTCCTGCCGGTTGAGCCTGACAACGCCGCCCTCATCGCGGCCATGACGCGCCCCGAGATCCGCATCGTCTCCCTCACCGTGACCGAGGGCGGCTACTTCATCGACCCCGCCACCGGCCAGTTCAACCCCGCCGCACCGGAGATCGCCGCTGACGCCGCAAATCCCCACCGCACCGCTTTCGGCGCGATCATCGCCGCGCTTAGGGCCCGCCGTGCCGCCGCCATCCCGCCTTTCACCGTCATGTCCTGCGACAACCTGCCCGGCAACGGCCATGTCACACAGTCCGCCGTCGTGGGCCTTGCCCGCCTTTCCGACCCGGCCCTCGCCGACTGGATCGCCGCGACCGTCGCCTTTCCGAACGGCATGGTCGACCGCATCACCCCCGCCACCGGCCCGCACGAACGCGCCCTTGCAGCCAGTTTCGGTCTCACCGATCCCGTCCCCGTCACCTGTGAGCCGTTCCGGCAATGGGTGCTTGAAGACCATTTCCCCGGTGGCCGCCCGGCGCTGGAAAAGGTGGGTGTCACCCTGACCCCCCATGTCCACGCCTATGAGGCGATGAAGATCCGCATCCTGAACGGTGGGCACGCCACGATCGCCTATCCCGGCGGGTTGATGGACATCGAATACGTCCACGAGGCGATGGCCCATCCGCTGATCCTCGGCTTCCTGAACAAGGTCGAGACAGCGGAGATCATCCCTTACGTTCCCCCGGTCCCTGACACCGACATCGCCGCCTACTACCGCACCATCGTCCAGCGGTTCAGCAATCCCGAAGTCGCCGACACCGAACGCCGCCTCTGCCTTGACGGGTCGAACCGTCAGCCAAAGTTCATCGTCCCCAGCTTGCGCGACGCACTCGCCGCAGGGGGCAGCATCGACGGCCTCGCCCTCGTGTCGGCGCTGTGGTGCCGTTACTGTTTCGGCACGACGGACAGCGGCGCTGTCACTGCTCCAAACGACCCGAACTGGGACCGGCTCACTGCCCTGTCACATGCAGCGAAGGACAATCCGTCCAACTGGCTGGGCATGGCCGAGGTCTACGGCGACACTGGCCAGGACCCGCGCTTCCGCGACGCCTTCTCCAGGGCGCTGACCAGCCTCTGGCAGCATGGAACTGCGGCCACGCTGACAACCTACCTTGCCCGCCCTTGACCTCAGGCCGCCCGCGCGGATGACGGATAGACCAAAGGCGGCGCGTCAGGCAGTGTCTCCAGCAACCGCAGGACATCGCCGTCTGACAGACCATCTTCCAACTTGTCGGCCCAGACCCGGAAGAACTTCAGCGAATAGCCGCCAAAGGACGTGATCATCGCCACGTCGGAGGCATCCGCGCCGCGCACCATCAGGATGCGCCCGATCCGTGGCACATTGTAGCGCGCATCGAATGTGTGCCAGCGGTTGTCCAGAAACACCTCGAACCAGGCGCAGAAATCACCGGGTCCCGAAACCGGCACGCCAATGTCGCCGAGATACCCGCTGGCATAGCGCGCCGGAATGTTCATCGCGCGGCAGAAAGCAATCGCCAAATGCGCGAAGTCGCGGCAGACGCCGCTGCGTTCGCGAAAGACCTCCGAGGCCGTCTTGGTTGCGCGCCCGAACTGATAGCCGAAGGTCACATGCCGGTGCACGAAATCGGTGATCGCCTGCACCCGCGCCCAGCCTTCCGGGTGGGCCGCGAACAGCGCCCAGGCATCCTGGGTCAGGATGTCGCTGTCGCAATAGCGGCTTGGGATCAGGTACTGCAGCACATCGTCGGGAAGGTCCTGAATCGCGTGCTGGCGGGCCGAAGGTGACTGGACGTCGGGTTGTCCGTCCACCTCACACACCCCATCCGCCCAGAGCCTGATCTTGCCGGTGGGTGCGACAAGCCTTGTGATCACGTTGCCGAACCTGTCGTTGTAGGTCAGGGTTTGGGTGGCGGGGCTCACCTGCACCTCGTCCCCACCGATCAACCGGCCTGGAAGCTGGCTGTGTGTTGAAAGTGCCAACAACATGGGAACAGGGGCCGTACTTTCCAGTTCTATCTCGAACCCGAAGCGGATCAGCATGATTTCAGCCTTGTCTACCATTGACCAATGTGGTGCGCCGAGGTCCCTCGACGACACTACCATACCCTAAACGTCCTGCATTTCGGAAGGTTCCCATGGCCAGCATCGTCACGATCCGGCATCGGACCGCGTACTCCTACGACCAGCTCGTCACCCTGAACCCGCACCGCCTGATGCTGCGCCCTCGCGATGGTCACGACCTCTGGGTCGATGACGCCTTCCTGACCATCACGCCAAGGGCCACTCTGCGATGGTTCTTCGACACTTTCGGAAATTCCGTGGCCGAGGCGACATTTCACCAGCCGACCGACCACCTCGTCATCGAGAGCGAACTGATGTTGCGCCGCTATGTCTCGGAACGCCTTGTGCGCGGGGACAGCACGCATGTCTGCCCCTATCCCTTTTCCTATACTGCCGATGAAGCGCGCGATCTTTTTCCCTTTCTCGGCCTCCAGAACGCCGAAGACGGCCCTTTGCTGACCGACTGGTTGGCGCAACGCTTCGTCCACCGCTCGACGGACGCGGTCAGCTTCCTGCGTGGGCTCAGCGACACGATCCACCTCGCGCTCGGCTATTCCGCGCGTGAAGAGATGGGCACCCAGTCCGCCTCCGAAACCATCTCGCGCGGTTTCGGCACCTGCCGGGATTTCGCGTTCCTCTTCATGGAGGCCGCCCGCAGTTTCGGCTTCGCAGCCCGCTTCGTCACCGGCTATCTCAACGATCAGCCCATCGGGGGCGGCCAGGCCATAGGTGGCGGGGCGACACATGCCTGGGCCGATGTCTACGTGCCGGACGAAGGCTGGATAGAGTTTGACCCGACCAACCGCCTGACGGCTGGCAGCGCCCTTATCCGCGTGGCCACCACCCGGACCCCGTCGCAAGCCTCTCCGATCTCCGGCAGCTTTGTCGGACCCGATGCGTCATTCGTCGGGCTGACCGTCTCGGTCGAGGTACATGAGGGCCTTCAACGGCCCTGACAGGTCAATTGGGCCGCACGCTTGGCAGGCTGATCGCCCAGGCCATGCTTACCTTCGCCATCATCGGCGGCGTCACACCCGGCTGTGGGCTGGACGGGTCGTTTCCCGGCGTCGGCCAAAGGTCGGGCGAGGGCTCCGGCACCGGATCGGGATAGATGTCGGGGGCCGGATCAGTGCCGGGATCTTCCATCGGACCCGGCATCTGGTCTTCGGGATAGGCGGGCGTGGGGTTTTCCGGCATCGGGTTTGGCGGCAGGTTCGGTTGCTGTGCCAAGCTTGGAATGTCGCGGTTCATCGGTTCATCCTTTCCGAAAAGCGGTCCTGAACCCAACGCGCCAACCCGCCCGATGTTCCCTTGCATCCGCCAACACACCCTCACCCGGCGCTTCTGGAACAATCGGCCCGCACGCTGGTTGACCGCAGTCCAGACCCCGGCGCCCGCAGGCCAGGGGGAAGGGCAGGTTTCGCCGTGACCGACAGGCGGCACGGCACATCCTGTCCCAACACCGCCCCACGCAACGGGCCAAGAAAGCCGAGGCAACCATGCAAGAAAAGACCATCGACCGCATTCGCCAGCGGGCCGAGCAGATCTGGGAACTGGCAGGCCGCCCTGAAGGCCAGCACGAGGAGCATTGGACCCAGGCCGAAGCCGAAATCGCGGCCAGCGTGGCCTACGGGCTTGAACCCGACCCGCGCGACGCCGATCCTGACGCGGATCTGCCTGCCGGTGCTCCGGGCAGCGCACACCAGCCGACGCCCGACGTTGATCTGCACGATCTGTCGCAGAACATCACCAGCAAAACC
>JANPJZ010000091.1:0-29986 GCA_031425795.1 Rhodobacter sp.
GGCGACGCAGCTGGTGCTGATCAACAAGCTGCAGACGGACACCAAGCAGCGGGTCGTGCTGTATGATGCGCTGACGTCCTCGTTGAAGACCGCCCAGCAGCAGGACGTGGCGCACCGGATCAACGAGATCGGGGTGAAGACCGACCAGGAGGCCCAGACCGCGATGGCGGCGATTGGTGCCGCGACCAACGACAAGATGGCCGACATGCTGGAAGCGCATGAGGGGCATATGGTGTTTGCGCGGGCGATCCTGGAGCAGAAGGCGAAGGCGGATGAGCGCTTCGCCCGGCGGTTCGCGACGATTGTCGAGAAGCACGACAAGAACGCGTATGGGGAATGAGGGGTGAGAGCTTTGGTGCGTGTCCTCGCGCTGCTGGCCACTATCGTAGCTGCAATTGTCTTGAGCGCGCCCGTCTGGCTGGAGTTTTTCACATCCACTGAACAAGGCCCTTGGGTCCTGGGAAGCCTCATGTTTGTAGGGGGCTTAGCGCTGGTCCTTGTTGCGCCATTCGCAATCATATTGCTCTTGTTTGGTGTTGCAAAGAGGATCGTGGTTTCGCAACAGGCCGGTGCTGCACGGGCGGATAGTGCAAGGCGTCGCGACGATGCTTGACCCCACCGTCAAAGACGTCCTCACCTCGGACCATCACGAGCTTTACGACACGCTTGTCGCGCGGCGGTACTTTGCCAAGTTCGACCGGATCACTGGGCATTTCGCTCGGGTGGCGGCGGAGATGGAGACCGAGGGGAAGTTGACGCGGACCGAGGCTCGGGTGCTGGGGAAGTACCTGACGGCGGTGGCGGCGACGTTCCGGGCGTTGAACCACAAGTACCTGATGACGGGGCGGGGGGAGACGGCGCCGCGCCTGACCATCGACCGGCATGAGAGCGGATTTCCGGTGGCGCAGGAACTGATGACCATGGCGGTCGATGCCCAGCAGGCAGAGAAGCATCTGGCCGGGATGCCCTCGGAGACGGAGCTCAAAGACCGCATGGTGCGGCAGATCGTGGGGGATTTGACGATCCCCACCGCGCTGCAGTTCGCGCTGTCGCAGCGGTATTACTATGAGGCGCTGGCGGCGGGGGGCATCTTCTGGGCGCGAAATGACCCGGATGCTCAGTGGATCGAGGACCTTGGGACAAGGCGGCATTTTCTGGTGCATTGGGCTGTCTGGGACACCCAGGTCAACCTGCCGGTGGTCTACCTCATGGATCTTGAGGACAGCGGCAAGAAGCCCCTGCCGACGGATGAGGCGCGCTGGCCGCAGGCGCAGGCGGCGCTGATGGCGCAATCGGTGGGCGGGCTGAAGCTGCTGACGATAGCGACGGGGTTCGACAAGGACTTCCCGGACCTCCACCCGAAACGGCTACGGCGGGTGATCCTTGGGCCGATGTATTCGGCCAGCTTCACGCTGCAGTCGGGGCCGATCTCCAAGGTGCTGGAAGGGGCGAAGGCACCCGAGGGGCAGGATTGGGCGCTGGTCTGGACCGTGGAGGATTTGCTCTCGGACCGCGAGGAAGAGGTGAAGGACGGCTGGTTCTCGACCTATCAGCGGCAGGTCTACAAGCTGGATGCGGTGGCAGGGGCCGACCTTGGGGCGACGCGGCAGGACAGGATGATCATCCTGCCGGAGAAGCCCTATCAGGTGCTGGTGGAGCAGAACCCGAAGGGGTTGCAGGGGCTGCGGAAGTTCGTGGTCGGGGCCGGGGGGCGGCTTATTCCGACGTTGTGATTTCGGGCGCCCCCCGGGGGCCTGCCCCCGGGCCCCCGGGATATTTATGGACATAGAATGAGGGTTTCATGAGCACGCGCGACACGATGGAGCTGAAGGAAGAGACGATCCGGGCGCAGTATGAAGCGGCTTTGGGGATGGTCTTTGGCTTTGATCACGCGCCGCGGTTGGCGAAGCCTTTGGTTGTGGCTGCGGCTGCGGAGCGGTCTCCGGGTGTGGGAACGCGGCCGACGTTCCGGTCGACGGTGCCAGGGATGGCCACCCGGTCGACGGCGCGGCCCGGGGGGGTGCGGCTGGCGGAGCGGGTCGAGGGGTTGGGGGACGGGTTGGTCTCTCCGGTTCAAGCGGCGGTGCTGAACGCGTTGCGTCGGTCTCTGGCGATTGCGCTGGCGATGGGGGAGACGTTCTCGGCGCAGTCTGGCCTGGCCGAGTTGAAGCGGGCGAACCTGGAGGGGCGGGTGCCGGAAGCGCGCCGGGGGGAGTTCGGGGAGTTGCTGGCCGGTGAGGCGCTGGTGGTGTTGTTCACCTTTGGCAATGCTTTGGCCTATCTGATCGCGCCGCATGTGGGGTCTTCGACCGTTGAACTGGGCGAGGTGGAGGAGGTGCTGACCGACAATGCTCCCTTGGCGTTGCAGGGGGTGCTGTGGGAACTGGATCAGGACATCGGGGCGCTGGCGACCGATGATGTGAAGCTGGTGGCGGTGGTCTCGGCCTTTGCCGAGGCCTTGATGAAGAAGGTGCAGATCCGGGCGGAGAATGGGGCGCGGACTTCGGTGTTCACGGCCGGGTCGTGGAAGGTTGAGGCGGATGGGCTGGTGCTTTCGGGCTTCAAGCCGGCCAAGGCGGCGAAGGGTGGCATGATCGCCATGGCCTTCAAGAAGCCGCATGAGGTGGTGGGGAACCATATCGCCAAGTACCAGTCGCTGCGGCTGTCGAAGATGCTGATGGCCTATGATTTCGAACGGCGGCTGAACCCGTTTGCGGAGCTCGGGGGGTTCATCTTCACCTTCATGGGGGACGGGAAACCGGGGACGGGGAAGACCACGCTGATCCAGATGATGGCGGGATTGCTGAACGATTACTGCAAGGTGGCGGGGTATCCGTTCCGCTATCAGAACTTCAGTATCGACCAGATCGACAGCTATCAGGGCAAGTCGGGGCAGAACGCGAAGGCGTTTATTGACGCGGTGCTGGATCCCTCGGTGATCGGGTTTGGAACCATCGACGACATTGACCAAGTGGCGGGGAAGCGGGGGGATCGGCAGTCCAGTGCGGGGCAGCAGGAGGTTACGGCGGTCTTCATGCAAGCCTTTGCCGGGGCGGGGACGGTGGTGCGGGGGAACTGCACCTTCGGGATGTTCAGTAACTACCCGGAGAACGTGGACGACGCCCTGCGCCAGCGTGCCGGGGCGCGGTTTCTGGTCGACGGGCCGCAGTCGAAGGAGGATTACATCGACATCCTCTCGCTGCTGCTGGGCAAGAATCACGCGATCCCGGTTGGGGAGCATGAGTTGTTTGCGGCGCAGGAGATCAAGAAGGCTGTTGCCGCGTCCTTTGAGGGGCATTCGAAGCCGCATGAGGAGGGGTTGCTGAAGGTCTGGGACCGGGTGTCGGGCGAGATCGGCACGCTGGATACCCTCGCCAAGATGGGGGCCTATCTGAAGGCGATCCAAGCTGCAGATGAGCGGTTCACGGGGCGGGCGATCAAGAATATCACCGACGCGGTGAAGGTCCGGGCGATGGATTTTGAGCTGCCGGACGAGTGGATGGAGGAGCCGGACCTGTTCCTCTTCAAGCCCTATGATGACAAGCTGGCGATGATCCGGGGGCTGATGACGCCGATCTCGGTCGAGATGGTGATCCAGGAGATCAACCGCTACGCCGACTCGGAGTTCCGCTATGCCGACAAGTCGGACGAGGTGGCCATCGAGGCGATGGTGCGCGACTTTGGCCGGACGGAAGAGGCGAAGCGGCGGTATCTGGAGGGGAAGGGGTGAGTGATCAAGCATTGCTCATCGCAGCGTCGTCATTCGTAGCGGGCTTTATCTGGGCCGCATTTTTCGGTTGGAAACTTGGCGTCATAGGATTTGCGTTTGTGTTGCTCGCAGCGCTTTCACTCTATTTTGCGCTAGGATTGGTGCCCGGCTTTCTAGGATGGATGAAGGCAAATGAAGGCCTCGACGTTAGCATCGTCGCCCTGATTTGGTGTAGCCTTGTGTGCGTTCCGTTCTTCCTTGGGACAGCGGCGAAGTGGATCATTGACGAAGTCAAACGCACTTATCCAACAGATCGGCGATAGATGTGAGCTACCTCATCCAGCGCAGGTTGATAGCCAGCTGCCTCATCGTGGCGTCCGCCGCCCCCCACCCCCAGCCCCTCCCCAAAAGGCGGAGGGGAGCAGCTTCTCCGGTTGGGGTGGGCGCTGGCAGCCAGCGGCTTGGCACTCCCTCCTCCCCCTTGTGGGGAGGGTTGGGGTGGGGGGCCTTGGGCATGGGGCGTGACGGATGACCGGCATTCACCCGATCACCCGGCAGCGTGCCCGAAAGCTGCGCCATGAGATGACGCCGCAGGAACGGCTGGTCTGGGCGAAGTTGCGGGAATTGAACCAGATGCTTGGGCTGCACTTCCGGCGGCAGGCTCCGATTGGGCCGTTCATCGCGGACTTCGCCGATCTGGGGCGGCGGGTGGTGATCGAAATTGATGGCGGCGGGCATGGTGGCGAGCGGGATAAGCGGCGCGATGAGTGGTTGGAACGCCAAGGGTTTCGTGTGCTGCGGTTCTGGAACACGGAGGTTTCGGGGAATATCGAGGGCGTGATGCAGGTGATCTTGGATGCGTTTGGCGGCGAGGCCTTGGCAGGCGCTCACCCACCCCATCCCTCCTCCACGCTGGGGGAGGGAGGCGCTGAACGCCCGGCGCTACGAGAAGATGACTTGCACCAGCCCCCCACCCCCATCCCCTCCCCACGAGGGGGAGGGGAGGCTCCCGATCTCGCCGCCCCGCGCAACGTCGATGGTCTCATGCCCCCCTCCCCCCGCGTGGGGGAGGGATGGGGTGGGGGGGCGCCCGCAGGGGGCGCGACGTCAGAAGGAAGCGCCCCATGAAACGCCTCATCGCCCACGGTCTCATGTTCGGGAACCTGATCGAGGTCTCCTCCCCGGCCCTTGTCGAGCGCTACAACCGGGCGCTCAAGCATCTGACGGGCAAGACCACGAAGCTTGACGATTTCCACATCGACCTGTCCGGCTATTCGCCCGAGATTGGCGACGAACTCAATGACGACCTCTACCTCAACCCCAACGGGGCGAACCGGCAGTTCATCCTGCTTACCACGGCGCAGAAGGATGCGCCTTTGCTGAACATCAAGTTCTCCACCAGCCGGGGGATCCTGACGCAATTCATCGAGACCAACGAGGCGCAGCTCTTTGCGCTGACCGCGCGGGATGCGGTGGCGGGGGAGTTGCAGAACTCGGTCTATGCGGTGGACACGCCGGCGAAGCTGTTCGACATCCGGCAGGTGTCGGTCGAGGCGGATACGATTGGCGGGCATGTGGCGGATGCAGGGAAGCTGGCGAAGCTGATCGAGCGGTTCCGGCAGGAACCCGACGGCTGGCGCGACGATGTGCTGGTGGCGGAGATGATCACCCTTGCGAAGAAGACGGGCGACGTAACGCGGGTGCCGATTGCGCTGCCGATGATGACGTTCCAGCAGTCGAACTTCTGGACCAGTCATTTCGGCGGGGTCTACATCTTCCGCGACGTGCGGTTTCCGGCGGCGATCTCGACGCTGGACTGGAAAAGCCTTGGCGAGGTGCCGGTGGCGCAGGTGATGGATCTGACGCATCGCAACCAGATTGCCGACTGGCTGGAGCGGAACAACCTGGCGGAGCCCATCGTGCAGGCGCGGGGGGCGGATGCGGCGTCGATCCTGCGGCAGAAGATGGATTTCATCCTGATCGACGCAGCGGATCGTCTTGGTATCGAGGTCGGCGACGCGCGGCGGACGGAGTTGCGGAAGGTGGCCTACAAGCTGGGAAGCGCCTTGCCGGAGGAGTTCCTCGGGCTGGCAGCGCTGCTGCGCTGGGTGGAGGCGGGCGGTCCCTGGCCCAAGATCACCTCCGAGCACCCGGCGTATTTCTACACGCTGCGGGGCCGCGCCGGGCCAAACCGGGATCTGGTGAACATGCTGCTATCAGAACTGTCACCCATGGACGTGCGGCAGATGTTCATCGTCCACAAGGAGCTGTTCTACGCCCAGTACGCGACGTGGAGCGAGCGGAAGAAAACCTATGTCGCGGATTTCCTCGCGCGGGAGTATCAGGTGGACCGGGAAGGCGCGCGGACGGCGCTTTTCGGGGCCGAGCCGGGGATGGACGAGATGCAGCGGCCGCAGATGGCAGAGGGGCCGAAGCCGGCGCGTGGAGTGGCTGGCGGGCCGATGGCAGGGCCCTGGGGGAGACGCTGATGGGTTGGCTCCGACTTGCCTTCGTCATGTATGTGGCGCTGACGATCATCTACTTCCTGACCGGCATCTATTCGCGGTCCGTCCGGCGCGAAAAGCTGGAGAAGGCGTGGGACACCGACCCCGCCCGCGAGGGTGCGCCAGCCGCCCAGCGCAGCGCATTTATCGAAGGCGGAATGCAGGCCTATGAGAAGGGGCTTAAAAAGCGGCTGCTCTGGCTTATCTATGTCATTCCGACCGTCGGATTCATGACCACGATCTACTTCGTCAACTGGCACTGAAGGAAACCGCCCATGTGGACCAAGATCAAATGGGGCCTGCGTATTCTTGCAGTCCTGATCATCGGTGCGTTCCTGCACTACACGCTGCCGCAGCGCGACATCGTGCGGATCGTCGATACCGGCAACCGGATCACCCAGATCGGGGCGAACTGGATCTTCTACTCGATCGAGGATACCGGAACCGGGGCCGAAACGAACACGACTCGCGACATCCGTTTCATCGATGCGGTCTACCCTGACGGGTCAAGCGTGATGGTCTACCGGAACGAGGATACCGGCTGGTTCTGGCCGCCGTATTTCAAATGGGACAGCAGCACCCTCCAGGCCGAGGCAACCAACCTAAGGTCCACGAACGAGGCGCCGCGCTGGGTGGCGGTCACGCATTACGGCTGGCGGATCCCGCTGCTTTCCGCCTTTCCGAACGCGGTCTCGATCACCCCTGTCGAGGGCCCCGACGTGACACTGATCCCCTGGGTGAACATCATTCTGCTGGTGTTCATCGGTTTCATCATCCTGATGGCACGCCGCATGTGGCTCCAGTTCCGCGAGCGGATGGTTGATCCGGCGCTGGCCGATGTGGGCGAGGGCTTCGATGCCATGGGCAACCGGGTGGACAACGTCCGGAAGGAAGCGCGCGGCGTATTCGGGCGGATCGGGGCCTGGCTGAACACCTGGCGGGCGAAGCCCTAAGCCCTAGTCCTTGGCCACGTGCTCGGGCTTGCCCTTGCGCTTGGTCGAGGCGAGTTCGTCCAATTCCTTCTCGGTCATGGATGCCTCCATGCCTTTAAACGCGCCCTTCAGGTCGCTTTTGCTGGCTTCGCCGCGCTTGGCGGCAAGGGCCGCTCCGGCGGCCTTCTGCTGGGCTTTGGATTTGGCGGGCATGATGGGGCTCTCTGTTGGTGAGCCTGTCCAACAGGTGAGCGCCGGGTCTGGTTCCGGGTTCATCGGCGGAGGCTGCCGCCGGTCGCCTTGGTGACCTTGTCGATGATCCTGGCGGAGACGGCTTCGATCTCGGCTTCGGTCAGGGTCGCGGTCGTGGGCTGGAGCCTGACGGTCAGGGCGATGGACTTCTTGCCCGCGCCCATCTGCGCCTCGGCCTTGTCGCCGGTGAACTGGTCGAAGACGCGGACGCTTTCGATCAGCGCCTTGTCGGCGCCTTGGGCGGCGTTGACGGCGGTCAGAGCTTCCACTCGGGCATCCACAACGAAAGCGAAGTCACGGTCCACGGCCTGAAGGTCGCTGATCGCAAGCGCCGGGCGGGTGGGGGTCTTCATCTTGGGCGCGGGGATGTTGGCGATCAGGATGGTGAAGGCGACGGCTGGGCCCTTCACGTCCATTGCCTGAAGGATGCGGGGGTGGACCTCACCGAAGGTCGCAAGCGTGTTGGGACCCAGCCCGATCACACCGGAGCGTCCCGGGTGCCACCAAGCGGCGACCTTGCGGGTGATCTGGGTGCGGGCGGGGGCGCCGAGGGCGGCCAGGACCGCCTCGGAGTCGGCCTTGGCGTCGAAGACATCGACCAAGCGGCGCGAGCCGTGGGGGTCACGCTGGGCCGCCGCACCGACCAGAAGGCCCGCGGCTTGCAGGTGCTGGTCGCCCGGTTCGCCACCGTGGAAGGCGGGACCGACCTCGAAGAGCGCCAAGTCCATGAAGCCGCGCGCCTGGTTGCGGCCGGCTGCGGCCAGGAGGCCGGGCAGGAGGTCGGGGCGCAGGTGCGTCATCTCGGAGGAGATCGGGTTGTCAACGCGCACGGCATCGGTGCCGCCGCCGAACAGGGCTGCCGCCTTGGCGTCGATGAAGCTGTAGGTGACTGCCTCGTTGTAGCCGAGCGCCGCGATGGTGCGGCGGGTGGTACGTTCGCGCACCTGCAGGGGCGTCAGGATCGGGCGAGGCACGCCGGGCAGGCTGCGGGCCATCGCGGCACCTTGCAGCTTGGTCAGGCTGGCAATGCGGGCGACTTCTTCGATCAGGTCGGCGTCGCCCAGAATGTCGGGGCGCCAGGTCGGGGGGGTCACAGCGTTACCGTTCAGGGTGAAGCCCAAGGCCTCCAGCGTGGCGCGCTGCGTGGGTTCGGGGATGTCCATGCCGACAAGGCTGACCACGCGGGCGGGGTTCAGTTGGTAGCTGCGGGTGGTATCGATGGGGGCACCGTCTTGCACCACCGTCCCGGCCTCGCCACCGCAGAGGTCAAGGATCATCCGGGTGGCCAGTTCCAGCCCCGGCAGGGTGAAGGCAGGGTCCACGCCACGCTCGAACCGGTACCGGGCGTCGGAGTTGATCTTCAGCGCGCGCCCGGTGGCGGCGATGGTGATCGGGTCCCAGAAGGCGCTTTCCAGGAATACGTCGGTGGTTTCGGGCGAACAGCCCGAAGCTTCGCCGCCCATGATCCCGGCCAGCGATTCCGGGCCATGGTCATCTGCGATGACCATCTCGCCGCCGGAAAGCGTGTAGGTCTTGCCGTCGAGCGCCAGCAGCGCCTCGCCTGCCTTCGCGGGGCGGATGGTCAGGTTGCCGTGCACCTTGGCGGCGTCGAAGACGTGCAGCGGGCGGTTCAGGCCGAAGGTGAAGTAGTTGGTGATATCCACCAAGGCTGAAATCGGCCGCAGACCGATGGCGCGAAGGCGGGCTTGCATCCAGTCGGGCGAAGGACCGTTCTTCACGCCCCGGATCAGGCGACCGGCGAAGTGAGGGCAGCCTTTGGCTTTCAGGCCCGGGTCAATCTGGATGCCGATGGGCGTCGGGAACATGCCTTTGATGGCAGTCGCGGTGATGGGTTTCAGCCTTCCCATGCCGCGGGCAGCAAGGTCGCGCGCAATGCCGTGGATGCCGAGGGCGTCGGGGCGGTTCGGGGTCACCTTGATCTCGATCACCGGGTCGTTCAGGGCCTTCCAGTCGATGTAGCGGGCCCCAAGCGGCGCGTCGGCGGGCAGTTCGATGATGCCGTCGTGGTTGTCCGACAGCATCAGTTCCCGTTCCGAACAAAGCATCCCGTTCGAATCCACGCCCCGGATGTTGCCGGGCTTCAGGTCGACGCCGGTGCCCGGAACATGGGTGCCGGGGGGCGCGAAGACACCGACAAGGCCGGTCTTTGCATTCGGCGCGCCACAGACCACCTGCACCTCTTCAGTGCGGCCACCGGGACCATCGGGATAGGTTTCAACGCGGCAGACGCGCAGGCGGTCGGCATTGGGGTGCTGTACGGCCTCGATCACCCGGCAGATGCGGAAGGCACCCAGTTGCGCGGTCGGGTCCTCGATCCCCTCCACCTCCAGGCCAAGGTCGGTCAGCGCCTCCGAGAGCGCATCGACGGTGGACTCGGTCTCAAGGTGGTCTTTCAGCCAGGACAGGGTGAATTTCATCGGATCGGGCTCCCAAACTTGGGATGGGGATTAGCGCAAAGGGGCGGGAAGGGGAAGCGGGGTCAGGCCGGGAAGGCCCAGACATAGGCGTTGAAGAGGCCGAACAGGATCGGCTGATGGATGAGGTAGATGATCAGGCTGTGGCGACCAGGGAAGGCCAGGCGGTTCAGCGGCAGCGTGGCCGCGGTTCGGTGCCAGGTCTGGACCCGCGTGGCCTTGGCGAAGGCCAGGCCCGCAAGGCAGGGCGCAGCCCATGGAATCAGCGGAACATAGTCGCCCATCAGGGGCCGCGTCTCGGCCAGGCCAAGCCAGACCAGCCAGAGGCTGTCGAAAGCCGGGCTGCGACCTGCCCAACCCATGGCAAAAATCCCGACAGCCACGATGAGGGTGACCGGCCAGGGCAGGCGGAGGAAGGCCAACGCGATCAGGGTAGAAATGGCAATGGCGTGCAGGATGCCGAAAAGGATCGGCCCGCCCGGCACCAGCCAGAAGCTGGCCATGCTGACGAGGGCAGCTGCCGCGGCAAGCTTTGCAAACCGGACCCCGAAGGCCCGCCAGCGGATGCCCTGACCGTGCGCAAGCCAGAGGCTGACGCCAGAAAGAAACAGGAAGCTGCCAGCCACCACGCGGGCGAAATAGTACCAGAAGGGCTGGTAGAGGGTGTCGGCAGGGATGAAGCCGAACAGCGCGAGGTCGAAGGTGAAGTGAAAGACGACCATCCCGACAATGGCCAGCGTGCGGGCTAGGTCCAACACGACCAGGCGGTCGGCTTGCAGGGGATGGGTGGTGGAGGTCATTGTCGGGACTGTGACGCGGAACCGCAGGCCCCGCAAGCCACGGAGCCGAAGCGGCGCAAGCCGCGCCGGCGACAAAAGAGGCTTGCCCGCCGCCCGCTTGCGGGTGGCGGGCTCAATTCGGTCAGAACAGCTGCAACAGGCGCTTGAAGTAGTCGAGTTCCTCGCTTGGCCGGGTCAGCTCACCCGAGCGGCGGCGCAGTTCGTCCAGAAGTTCCTGCGCACGCGCGTTCGGATCGTTCTGCACCATATTGTCGTCCGAACCGATGCGCGCGGTATCGCCCGGTTCGCGGCCAAGCGGGTCACGTCCGTTCGGGTCAGCGCTGCCTTGCTGCTGGTCGCCGCCCTGAGCGTCACGGTTCTCGCGCTGCTCCTCAGCCAGCGCTTCGCCAAAGTCCTGGAGGCCATCGCGCATGGCTTCCATCGCTTCGGCCTGCCGGTCGAGCGCGCCGTCAAGGTCACCGCGGCGCAGCGCTTCTTCGGCCTCTTCCATTGCGCGGCCGGCGCTGTCGAGATTGCGGCGGCCTTCCTCACCCTGCTCGGTGCCGTCGCCAGGAAGCTCGCCATTCTGCAGCTCGTTCAGCCGTTCGCGCAGGTCGCGCTGCCGGTCGGTAAGGCTGCCCTGCTGGCTGCCGCCCTGCCCGTCCTGCTCTTCGCCCTCGCCCTGGCCCTGCCCCGGCTGGTCCTGCTGCCCCTCACCATTCTCGCCTTGCTGGTCGCCCGGCTCCTGACCCGACTGGCCACCTTCACCGCGCTGCATGTCGCGGTAGGCGTCGTCGGAAAGTTCCTGCTGGTCGCGCAATGCCTCCCCAAGGTCCTGCATCCCTTGCTGTCCGGGTGAGCCCTGACCCTGGCCTTGCCCTTGGCCCTGGCCTTGCACCACCTGCATGTTTTCCATCAGCTGGCGCAGTTGTTTCATGAGTTCGGCCGCTTCGGCGGTCTTGCCCTCTTCCATCAGGCGCTGCAGCTCATCCAGCATTTCCTGAAGCTGGTCGCCGGACATCATCTGCCCCTGCATCTGGCCTTGCTGCTGCTGATCGCCCGGGTTGCGCTGCGCCTCTTCGGCCAGTTCACGCATGTATTCGTTCAGCGCCTGCTGCATTTCCTTCATCAGGCGGTCAATCTCTTCCGGCGATGCACCATCCTCGATCGCCTGCTGCAGGCGGTCCTGCGCGCGCTGGAGCCGGTCAAGCGCGGATTGCAGATTCCCCTCTTCCACCATCAGGGCGATGGTCCAGAGTTCTTCTGCCATCGTGTCGCGGTCTTCGACCGACAGGCTGGCCTCTTTCGCTTCAAGGTCGCGCATCAGCACGCGCAGGCGCAGGAAGGCGCGGTCGTGACGGATGAAGCCTTCGGGCTGGAACGTCACGGCTTTCAGGATTTCACCGGCGCGGGGGGCGTTGATCCGGTTCCAGAGCAAATCACGCCGCATTTCGATCAAGGCCGCCGCAAGCGGGTCAAAGAACCGCTTGCCGGGCAGGGTGATGGCGTGGGGGGCAGAGGTGCCCTCCTGTCCGGCCGCATCGACGGCGGCGAAAGTCATGGTCACGGGAAGGTTGGCGAAGACGTGCTTTGACAGGTCATCGACCAGCGTCTCGGTGATCTCTGTCCGCTCGCCCGTCAACGGCATCGGCAGGTCAAGCGTGACGGGCTCCACCGGCTCAGGTTCGGGACCAAGGCCGTGGCGGCGGTCGACCTTCGACATGTCCAGCGCGATGGTCACCCGGCCCGCAACAACGCCGTAGTCATCGGTTGCAGAGAAGTCCTGGGTGAAGCGGCCATCCGCCTCGCGCCCGATGTCGCCGGTGACGGTGATGCTGGGCAATCCGTCCGGCAGGGCGGTGATCTGCCACTCGCGACCGTTCGGCCCGTCGATCGCCAGCCGTCCCGAGCGGGTGACGGTCAGGTCATGCACGCCGGCCATACCGTCAGGAACGGCGGCGGCTTCGGTCGTCCCGCCTTCCGGCTGATCGGGGGCCGGGACCGGCGGCGGCACGTCCGCCACGGTCTGAGCCACGGAAAGCGTGCCTTCCTGACCGTAAAGCCGGATCTGCAGGCGCGTGCCTGTGGGAAGCTCAAACGCCTCGGCGGTGATGTCGTTGAGGTAAAGCGAAGGTTTGCCGGTATAGGCCGGAGGCTGGGCCCAGCCCTCCCAGCTTGGTCCTCCCGGCATCGCCACCGCAGCACCGGGCGCCAGACCAGAGACCGAGGTTACGCGCCAGAACGATCCGAAGATCAGCGCCATGACGAAGGCCGTCAGCGCCACATAGCGCAAGGAGAAGGGATCGCGCGACGAAAGCCGAAGGTCCGGTGTCACCGGCTTGGCGCCTGCGGCGCGGGCGGCCATCCGGGCCTTGTGCGCCTCCCACACGGCGAGCGAGGCCGGGTCTTTCGTGCCGATCACCTGGGTGTCGCGCAGCGCAGCCAGCGGGCGGCCGGGCATCGTGCCATCCAGCCGGTCCAGCGCATCGGTCAGCGTGGGCTTGCGGAAGCGCCGGATCCCCAAGGCCAGCAGCAAAAGCGCCACAACCGCCGCCAATCCGCCACCGATCTGCGCCCAGTGGAGCGGCCCAAGGTCCTGCAACCCGAACGCCAGCACCGCGATGATCAGCAGCAGCGCCGACCAAAGCGGCCAGAATGCCCGCGCCAACCGCTCTGCCCACAGCCCGAAGAGCGTCAGGCGCACAGGCCAGACAAGGGATTCAAGCGGCGGTTGGGTGTTTTGTCCGGTCATCAGGGCTGCCTTCGGGCCGGACGGAATGTCAAAGCCACTCAGGGATGGTATCGCGGTTCAGGATTTCGTCAAAGGTCGGTCTGGCCCGGATGACAGCGAAGTGATCCCCGTGGACAAGCACCTCCGGGATCAGGGGCCGGGTGTTGTACTCGGACGCCATCACCGCGCCATAGGCCCCCGCTGACCGGAAGGCGACGAGGTCGCCCTCCGCCACCAGCGGCAGGTCGCGGCCCTTGGCGAAGGTATCGCCGGTTTCGCAAACCGGGCCGACGACGTCGAACTCTTGCGTCGGGCTGGCGACGGGCGGTTCCACGACAGGGACGATGTCATGGTGCGCGCCGTACATGGACGGGCGGACAAGGTCGTTCATCGCGGCGTCAAGGATCAGGAAATCGCGGCCTTCGCCGTTCTTCACGTAGATGACCTTGGAGACGAGGATGCCCGCGTTGCCGGAAATCAGGCGGCCGGGCTCGATCTCGATCTCGCAGCCGAGGTCGCCCACGGTGCGCTTGATCAGGGCGCCGTAGTCGGTGGGCAGCGGCGGCGCAGAATTGGAGCGTTCGTAGGGGATGCCAAGACCGCCGCCAAGGTCGAGCCGCGTGATCGTGTGGCCTTCGGACCGCAGGCGGCGGGTCAGGTCGGCGACCTTGAGGTAGGCTTCCTCGAAGGGTTCAAGCTCGGTCAGCTGGCTGCCGATGTGGACGTCGATCCCGATGACCTGCAGGCCGGGAAGGCGGGCGGCTTCGGCATAGACTTCGCTGGCCCGGGCGATAGGGATGCCGAACTTGTTTTCCTTCTTCCCCGTCGCGATCTTTTCGTGAGTCTTGGCGTCCACGTCGGGGTTCACCCGGACGGTGATCGGGGCCTTGACCCCCAGGCTGACCGCCACCTCGGACAGGGCGCGCATCTCTGGCTCCGACTCCACGTTGAACTGCCGGATGCCGCCGGTCAGCGCGAGCCGCATCTCCTCCCGCGTCTTGCCGACGCCCGAAAACACGATCCGGTCCCCCGGCACGCCCGCCGCCTTGGCACGCAGGTATTCCCCGCCCGAGACCACATCCATCCCGGCCCCAAGGTTGCCGAGGGTCTTCAGGACGGCGACGTTGGACAGGGACTTGATGGCAAAGCAGACGAGGTGGGGCAGCGGGCTCAGCGCCTCGGTGAAGAGGTGGTAGTGCCGGGTCAGCGTGGCGGTGGAATAGACGTAGAACGGCGTGCCCACCGCAGCGGCGATATCGGCAATCGCCACCTCTTCGGCGTGCAGGCTGCCGTTGCGATAAAGGAAATGGTCCATGAACTTCACTTTTATGCGGCTGCTGTTCTCTTAGCAGATGACGGTGCGGCTGCAATTCCGATCACGGTGGCCCCGTCACGCGGGGTTGATCCGCGTCAGCAGAGCAACGGGGATCGTCGCGATCACCCAGGCAGGACTGATGCTTCAGATGCGCTTCAGCCGCGTCCCGACCGCAGGAACAGATACAGCGGCAACCCGCAACTCACGCCGATGCAGAAGGTCGCGGGGATCGCGACCAGATGCCACCAGGTGCGGCGGCTGATCGCCTCGGCCAGGACCCAGACCGTCAAGGCGATGGCGGCGATGGTCAAGTCCCAGGTCAGCCCGGTCGTGGAGGCGTTGACGTACCAGGCGTCGATCAGGCCGCCCAATCCCGTGCCGGTTTCCCGCATATGGCGGAGGAACCAGTACATCGGATGCACCGCGCCCCAGATTGCCAATGCCAGAAAGGCCATTCGCAGCGGGGTCATTTGACGACAACGCCCACTTGCGCCTCGCCCGTGACCTTGATGCCCGGCTTGACCGGTGGCTGAGGATCGCCATCGGCACCGCAGGCGGCAAGAGCAAGGCAGGCGAGCAGAAGAATGCGGGGCATACGGAACCTCAGACGTTACGGGCTTGGCCGGACATTGGCACCGCCGCCTGATCCCGGCAAGGTGCGGGATCGCCTTGACAACCGATGCGGGGGCCGGTCAGCCCAGCGCCGCCCGCCAGCGTGCCGCCTGTGCCCGCACCTGATCCGGCGCGGTGCCACCATAGGAGATCCGGCTGCGGACCGAGTTCTCCACCCCAAGCACGGCATAGACATCCGTGGTGATGCCGGGATGAACCGCCGTCATCTCGGCAATCGACAGATCCGGGAGGTCGCAGCCCTTTGTCTCGGCCAAAGCTACCAGCGTGCCTGTGACATGGTGCGCCGCGCGGAAGGGCAGGTCCAGGGTCCGAACCAGCCAGTCGGCAAGATCTGTCGCCGTGGAAAAGCCGCTGGCGGCGGCCGTCTGCAGGCTCTCGCGGTTCGCCGTCATGTCGCCAACCATGCCCGTCATCGCGGCTAGGCCCAGCATCAGGGTGTCGGCAGCATCGAACACCTGTTCCTTGTCTTCCTGCATGTCCTTGGAATAGGTCAGCGGCAGGCCCTTCATGATGGTGAACAGTGCCACCGTCGCCCCGAGGATCCGCCCGAGCTTGGCACGCAGCAGTTCCGCCGCGTCAGGATTCTTCTTCTGCGGCATGATGCTGGAGCCAGTGGTCCAGCGGTCGCTTAACCGCACGAAGCGAAACTGCGCGCTGGACCAGATCACCAGCTCTTCCGCAAAGCGGGACAGATGCATCGCCGTGATGCTGCTGGCAGCGAGAAACTCCAGCGCGAAATCACGGTCACTGACGGAATCGAGGCTGTTCGCCGTGGGCCGGTCGAAGCCCAGCGCCTTCGCCGTCATGTGACGGTCTATGGGAAAGCTCGTCCCGGCCAGCGCTGCTGCGCCAAGCGGGCATTCGTTCATCCGCCGCCGTGCGTCTTCGAAGCGCGAGCGGTCCCGCGCGAACATCTCGACATAGGCGAGCATGTGGTGACCCCAGGTCACCGGCTGCGCGGTCTGCAGGTGCGTGAAGCCCGGCATGATCCAGTCCGCCCCCGCCTCGGCCTGCGCAAGGAACGCCTGCATCAGCGCGGTCAGCCCGGCAATCGCAGCATCGCACTGGTCGCGCACCCACAGCCGGAAATCCACTGCCACCTGGTCATTCCGGCTTCGCGCGGTGTGCAGGCGCTTGCCCGCGTCGCCCACAATCTCGGTCAGGCGGCTTTCGACATTCAGGTGGATATCCTCCAAATCCACCCGGAAGACGAATTTCCCTGTCTCGATCTCTGACAAGACCGTGAGAAGCCCTTCCCCGATTGCCTCTGCGTCCTTATTGGTCAGAATACCTTGTGCGGCCAACATGGCCGCATGGGCACGGCTGCCTGCGATATCCTGTGCGTAAAGCCGCTGGTCGAACCCGATGGAGGCGTTGATCGCCTGCATGATCGCGTCCGGCCCGGTGGCGAAACGCCCGCCCCACATCTGGTTGGCGGAAGGTGTCTTGGAGGTGGCTGACATGTGCAGGGCTTTCGAGGGGTGCAGCGTGCGTAATCTGGTGGTCGTCCTCTACACGGCCTTCGTTCTTGGTGCAAATCCGGTGGCGGCCGACGTGGCCGCGCTGCGCGACGGCGACATGAAGAAGCTGGCGCTGCACGACGCCCCGACCCCCGTTCCCGAGGTGGTCTTGCTGGATGCCGCGGATGCAGAGCATTCGCTGGCCGATTACCGGGGCAAGTGGGTGGTGCTGAACTTCTGGGCCACCTGGTGCGCGCCCTGCCGGCACGAGATGCCCTCGCTTGACCGGCTGCAGATTGCGGTGCCCGAAATTGCCGTCTTGCCGGTGGCGACCGGCCGCAACTCGGTGACCGGGATCGAGAAGTTCTTCGCCGAGGCGGCAATTCAGACCCTGCCCATCCTGCGCGATCCCACGTCGGAACTGGCGCGGGGCATGGGCGTGATGGGCCTGCCGGTCACGCTGATCCTGAACCCTGATGGCCAGGAAGTCGCCCGCCTCATCGGCGATGCCGAATGGGACAGCGACAGTGCGAAAGCGATCATGGCGGCGCTGGTGGCGGGTCAGTGACCCCTCCTCGTTCGACTTCGTCTCCTCCTCGGAAGGCCCACCCCAGCGAGGAGTGACGAAGTCATCGACGAGCGGCCCGCTGGCTGCGACGGACCTATACTCACCCAAGCAGGCGTTCGTCGAACTCGAACGGTTCGGTCAGGCGCACCTGCACCTCGCGCATCGCGGGGTGACGGGGGTTCAGGATGACGTTGTGCTCCAGCAGGACGACGCTGCTTGGCACGCAGAGGCCGAGGCATTCCAGGCTTTCAAGCCATTCGTCCCCGAGGGCCTGGCTTTCGCCCTCTTCCAGCGTTGCGGGATGGCCCGGATCCAGGATCGACTGATCAGGGATTTCCAGCGCCACGGCCACGTGCTCCGGGACCGCACCCTTGCGGCGTTGCTCGACCGGAAGGTTCACCAGGATCTCAAGCGAGGCTAGCGCGAGCGAAGAGGAACAATAGACCGCAGGCTTGCCGGGACTGTTCCAGCGCCCGCCTGATTTGCGGGAGCCCTCCCCGTCAAGGCCGGGCACGTATTCTGGTTTGACGAGTTGCCACAGCCGCACGATCCGCCACGTTCCCTTCTTCGCTCACCGTTCTTGGCAGGACTGCCCAGTTGCAGGAGAAACGGCGCGGACCGCGGCTTTGTTCCCGCAGCGGCCTACAGATCGAACGTCGCAAAGACCGGGACGTGGTCGCTTGGCTGCTCCCATCCGCGTACGGGGCGCAGGATGCGGCTGTCGTGGCCGGCGTTCAGGATGTCGGGTGTGGCCCAGATGTGGTCAAGCCTTCGGCCCTTGTCGGCGCCGTCCCAGTCGGCGGCGCGGTAGCTCCACCAGCTGTAAAGCTTTCCCTCCCGGATGTCATGGCGGGTCACATCCTGCCAGCCCCCGGCCTCCATCACCGCGCCGAGATGCTCCACCTCGATGGGTGTGTGACTGACGATCTTCAACAGCGCCTTGTGGTCCCAGACGTCATCCTCTCGCGGGGCGATGTTCAGATCACCGACGAGTATGGCACGGTCGGGACGCTCCCAATGGAAGAAATCGCGCATCTCGGTCAGAAAATCCAGTTTCTGGCCGAATTTCACGTTGACCTCGCGGTCAGGGAGATCACCTCCGGCGGGAACATAGCAGTTGTGGATCGTCACCCCGTTTTCCAGCCGCGCGGCCACATGGCGGGCGTGACCAAGCTGGGCGAAATCCTTGTCCCCGGCATCGACGATCGGCAGCTTGGACAGGATCGCCACCCCGTTGTAGCCCTTTTGCCCCCGCGCCACGATGTAGCGATATCCTAGTGCCTGAAACTGCGCCACGGGGATCAGGTCCACCGGGCTTTTGCATTCCTGCAGGCAAAGGATGTCGGGGCTTTCCTCGGCCATCAGCCGCGCGACCAGCCCCTCACGCAGGCGGACCGAGTTGATGTTCCAGGTGGCAAGGGTAAAGGGCATGCAGAAGGCTCCGGCTGTCAGGGACGGGCGACCCTAGGGCCGACCGTCCCCACGCTCAAGAGCCCCGAACGGGTCAGTCAGAAACGGTGAAGGTCGCCAGGACGCAAAGATCCTGGGTCTGTGTCACCTCGTCGCCGCCGTCGGTGACGAAACGCATGTCGTATTCGCAGACATCAAGGCCGTCGGCAATGCTGACCTCGCCCGAAACACCGGGTTCGACCCCGTCGACCGTCAGGATGTTCTCGCCCCATTCGTCTTCGCCCACGGCAGAGACATACATCTCGGCAATGATGTGCGAGCTGTCGTTGACCAGGGTGAAGGTCAGGTCCTGAGCCAGGGAAGGGGTTGCGATAAGCGCGATGACGCCCGCAGCCAAAACGATGCGCATGTAATTCTCCAGATTGGGTCGCCGCGGCTTGCCCGCGACGATGGCGCTTCATGGAAAGCAATTGTGGAGATGGGAAGGCGCTGGTGTGCAATGCCCGCGACGCTAGGGATTAAGTTCCGCCAGTGTGGCGACAAGCGCGGCCTGAAACTCGCTCGGCGCTTCGATCTGGGGAATGTGCCCGACCTCTTGCAGGACCGTGAGCGGTCCGCCGCTGAGTTCGGCGAGACGCTGGCCCTGCGCCAGCGGAGTGGTGGTGTCGCTGTCGCCCCAAAGAAAGGCCACCGGCAGCGTCAGGGCCGACCAGCTTTCCGCTTTCGTGGACAAGGCGCCCACCGGCGGCACCAAAAGACTGGGCAGCCAGTCGGCAATCGCCGCCGTCGTCCCGGGCCGGCGCGTCGGTTCCAGCAGCATGGCGATGACCTCCGGGCTTGCGGTGTCCTTGCGGTGAAGGAACAGCCGCAGCAGCGGCCCCATGGCATAGGGGTTTGTCACGCTGGCCGACACGGCAAGCTCTCGCATGAAGGGGTTGCCCAGCGGCCAGGGCAGATCGCCGCCTTCGGGACCAGCCAGCCCGATGGCACCGGAAACCACCACCAGCCCCGCAAAGGCGGCAGGGTCCTGCATCACCGCCTCGGCCGCAGCGCCAGCCCCAAAGGAATGCGCCACCAGGATCGGGCGCGCCTGAAGCGCGGTCGTCAGGGCAAGCAGGCGGCGGCCCTGGGTCTGGCGACTGTAATCGCCCTCCGGGTCGCGGAACGACCAGCCCATCGGCGGAATGTCGAAGGCAATGGCGCGGTACCCCTCTGCCGCCAAAGCGACTTGCGTCGGCCGCCACATCCGCGACCAACCGACCGAGCCATGCAGCAGAAGGACGACCGGCCCTGTCTCCGGGCCCAGTTCCTCGACGTAGATCGGGCCTAGCGTGGTTTCGACGATCCGCCCATCGTCGGGGACACGACCGGGCAGAATTGCCACTTCGCGCAGCATGGCCGCCACACGCAGGCCAAGCAACCCGATCACCACGACGAAGATCAGGATTGTCAGAAGACCAAATACATACCGCATAGCGCTTGGCTAGCAGAGCGGGCCTTTTGCGGCAATCGTGCAGGGGTTGCCGCACTGGACAAAAAAAGGCCGGGCATGAAGCCCGGCCAGGTCCAACAGGGAGGATGTCACGCCATAACCCCGACGCGACCAGGGGAACCCGAAGCACAACCTGTGCATGCGGAAAAGGTAGCAAGCGAATCCGGCAACAATAAGCCCCAATGCGCAAGATTTCTGGGCTGTTGCAAGGCAGCCGCAATACACTGCGGCAGTCATGTTACCGCCCCATTTTGCTCAGGCTACCAGCCGGTAACCACCGCTCTCGGTGACAAGAATCCGCGCGTTCGAGGGATCGGGCTCGATCTTCTGTCGCAGGCGGTAGATGTGGGTTTCCAGCGTATGCGTCGTCACACCGGCGTTGTAGCCCCAGACTTCGTGCAGCAACACGTCCCGCGCCACAACATTGGCGCTGGCGCGGTACAGGAACTTGAGGATGTTGGTCTCTTTTTCCGTCAGGCGGATCTTCTTGTCCTTCTCGTCCACCAGCATCTTCTGGGCTGGTTTGAAGGTATAGGGACCCATCTGGAAGATCGCGTCTTCCGACTGTTCGTGGGTCCGCAACTGGGCGCGGATACGGGCCAGCAGGACCGGGAACTTGAAGGGCTTGGTCACATAATCATTCGCCCCGGCATCAAGGCCAAGGATCGTGTCGCTGTCGGTGTCGTGGCCGGTCAGCATCAGGATCGGACACTTCACACCGCCCTTGCGCATCCGGCGGCACAGTTCGCGGCCGTCGGTATCAGGCAGGCCCACGTCAAGGATGACAAGGTCGTAAAGCCCGGCCTTGGTCTTCTCCATCCCCTCGGCACCGGTTCGCGCCTCGAATACGTCGAAATCCTCGGTCAGCACCAGCTGTTCGCTCAGTGCCTCGCGCAGATCGTCGTCATCGTCCACCAACAGGATTTTCCGAAGTCCAGCCATGGTAGCCTCCACTGCTCTTTCCCGTCAGATGCGCCCCGATCACGAAGCCTGCAAGATTTGCAACCAATTCCTCACGCGGACGTGTCGCCTGGCCGGGAAATGTTTCAATTTCCCCGCCCCCGGCGTAAGGAAGGCGCATGAGCCTGACCCTGACCACCACCGAACGGCTGACCCGCGCGCGGGGCGATCTGCGCATGGGCGTGCCGGTCGTGCTGACCTCGGCGGGGAAAGCGGTCCTGATCGTTGCGGTCGAGGCGCTGGATGCGCTGCGGCTGGAAGACCTGCGCGGGATGGGAGCGCCGGTCCTGGCGATCACGGCGCGCCGGGCGGAAACGCTGAAGGCCCGGGCCTATGACGGCGATCTCGCCCGCATCGTGCTGCCTGCCGATGCAGGGCTTGCCTGGCTCCGGTCGGTCGCGGACCCCGCGGATGACCTGCGCGCGCCGATGAAGGGCCCGCTGCAATCGCTGCGGGATGGCCCGGCCGACCTGCATCGCGCAGCACTTGGGCTGGCAAAGTCGGCGCATCTGCTGCCCGCCGTGCTTGTCGTCCCGGTGACGAACGGCCTCACACTTGCTGGCGCGGGTCTGACACTGCTGGCGCTGGACGACATCGCCCCGATCCTTGCCGCCCTGCCCCCGATGGCCGAGGTCGTGTCGGCGCGGGTGCCTCTGGTCGCCTCCAGCGCCGGGAGGGTACACATCTTCCGGCCCGACGACGGGGGTGAGGAGCACTATGCCATCGAGATCGGCCAGCCTGACCGCAGCAAGCCTGTCCTCGCGCGGCTGCACTCGGCCTGCTTTACCGGCGATGTGCTGGGCAGCCTGAAATGCGACTGCGGCCCCCAGCTTCGGACTGCGCTGCAGCAGATGGGCGACGAAGGGGCGGGGGTGCTGCTTTATCTCAATCAGGAGGGGCGCGGGATCGGCCTTGCCAACAAGATGCGCGCCTATTCCTTGCAGGATCAGGGCTTTGACACGGTGGAGGCAAACCACCGCCTTGGGTTCGAGGATGACGAGCGCGACTTTCGTCTCGGCGCGGAGATCCTT
The DNA here is from genome assembly GCA_031425795.1 of Rhodobacter sp. Classification (GTDB taxonomy): domain Bacteria; phylum Pseudomonadota; class Alphaproteobacteria; order Rhodobacterales; family Rhodobacteraceae; genus Tabrizicola. The sequence goes on from JANPJZ010000091.1 coordinate 22,212, forward strand.
CGTAAGCTAGGCTTTTCGGCGGTGCGGCTGATGACGAACAACCCCCGCAAGATCGCGATGATGCAAGGCTGCGGGCTGACAGTGACGGAACGGGTGCCGCTGAACGTCGGCGAAACGCCGGAAAACCGCGCTTATCTGGCGACGAAGGTCGCAAAGTCGGGACATCTTCCGTGAAGCCTGAAGATCTGGTCGTGACCCCCACGGGCCTGCGATTCATGGGCCGCCGCTTTCCCTGCACCGTCGGGCGCGGCGGGATCGTTGCCGCCGCAATGAAGCGGGAAGGCGACGGCGCCACGCCAGCCGGCACGCATCGCCTTGTCGGGATGCTCTACCGCCCCGACCGCCTGACCCGACCCGCCGACTGGGCGCTGCCGATCGGGCCCTCAGACCTGTGGTCCGACGATCCGAGGGATGAGGAGTACAACCTCATGGTCCGCGCACCCCACCGGTTCAGCCATGAGCCCCTGCGCCGGGCCGACCCGATGTATGACCTGATCCTGATCACCGACTGGAACTGGCCCCATGCCGACCCCGGCCGCGGCTCCGCCATCTTCATCCACCAGTGGCGCCGCCCCGGCGCGCCCACCGCCGGATGCGTTGCGCTTCCCCGCCGCGCCCTGCATTGGATTGCCCCCCGCATCACCCATCAGACGCGGCTTGTCGTCCGGCTCTGACCTCTTTCCAAACCGCTTTGGAACGCCTAATCTCCGCCCCAACAGGGGAGGGACACCATGGCCAGAACGCCGTCCAGCGCGGATGACGAGATCTTTGATCTCCGGCTTGCCCGCTCTGCCCCCGACCTCTTCCCGATGCTTGAGGCGCTTTACGGCACGCATCCCGACTACCCCGCCTTCCGCGAGGCGCTGGTTCAGGCCCTTCGTGCCGGATGGAAGGCCCGCCCCGCCGATCTCAAGCGCCTCGACCTCCGCCGCGACCTTGAACCGGACTGGTTTCAGCGCAGCGACATGGCCGGATACGTCTTCTACATCGACCGCTTCAACGGCTCGCTGCAGGGGGTGCTGGACAAGCTGGACTACCTCGAAGATCTCGGCATCACCTATGTCCATCTGATGCCCTGCCTGAAGCCCCGCCCCGGCGACAGCGATGGTGGCTACTCGGTGATGGACTACCGCCGCATCAACCCCGCCTTCGGCACCATGGCCGATTTCGTGGCCGTCAGCACCGCCCTTCGCGCCCGCGGCATGTCGCTCTGCGTTGACCTCGTGCTGAACCACACCGCCAAGGAACACGCCTGGGCGAAGAAGGCGGCCAAGGGCGACCCGGTCTTCCAGAACTACTACCTGATGTTCGACAGTCCTGACCTGCCGCAGATGTATGAAAGCAGCCTGGTCGAGGTCTTCCCCAACGACGCTCCCGGCAACTTTACCCATTACCCCGAAATCGGCAAATGGGTCTGGACCACCTTCAACGAACACCAGTGGGATCTGAACTGGGCCAACCCCCAGGTTTTTCTGGAGATCGTGGAGGTGATGCTTTTCCTTGCCAACAAGGGCGTTGACGTGCTGCGGCTGGATGCGGTGGCCTTCATGTGGAAGCGCCTTGGCACCCGCTGCCAGTCCGAGCCTGAGGTGCATCTCCTCCTCCAGGCCTTGCGCGCCTGCAGCCGCATCGCCAGCGCCGCCGTGATCCATCTGGAGGAAGCCATCGTCGCGCCCAACGAGATGCTGCCCTACCTTGGCCGCGGCAAGCATGACGGGCGTGAGGGAAACCTTGCCTACCACAACAGCCTGATGGTGCAGTACTGGTCCGCCCTTGCCACCCGTGACGTGCGGATGATGACGCATGTCCTGGGCACCCATTTCCCCGACCAGCTGAACAACGCGACTTACGCCACCTACATCCGCTGCCATGATGACATCGGTTGGGCGATCACCGACGAAGACGCCGCCGCCGTCGGGGCCTCGGGTCACGGCCACCGCAGCTTTCTCTCCGACTTCTACGAAGGCAGTTTCCCCGGCAGCTTCGCCAAGGGCGCATTCTTCCAGGTGAACGAAGCTACCGGCGACAAGCGCGTGACCGGCAGCTTCGCCTCGCTTGCGGGGCTGGAGCTGGCCGAGGCGGCCGGCGATCCTGCGGGCATTGAACTTGCCATCCAGCGGATGCTGATGGGCCACGCCCTGATTGCGGCCTGGGGCGGTATCCCCCTGATCTACATGGGCGATGAACTTGCCCTGGCGAACGACTATGGCTACCTCGACAACCCGAACCACGCCCATGACAGCCGCTGGATCCATCGCCCACAGATGGACTGGGCGCTGGCCGAGACCCGCCATTCCGGCGACACCCCCGCCGCCCGCGTGTTCTGGGGCACGCGCCAGATCCTTGCCCGGCGCAAGGCCGTGCCGGCCCTCCACGCCGCCGTGCCGATCCGCGTCGCGGCGTCGGGCAATGATGCGGTGCTTGCCTTCCAGCGCCTTGCACCAACCGGCACGGTTCTGGGCCTGTTCAACTTCACCGAACAATGGCAGCAGGTTTCCGAGGATCGCGCCCGCGCGCTGGGGGCCCTGGCGATGCATGACATGCTTTCGGACCATCTGGTCGAAACCCATGGCGGCAACATCGTCCTGCCGCCCTATGCCCGGGTCTGGCTGACCTAGGGTTTTGCTGACTGGACGGCTACCGCTTCGCAGGTCATGGTCTGGCAGGGACAACAGAAACAGGGTGCCGCATGGCGCTGACAAGACGCGCGGCGCTGCTCGGCGCCGGGGCTGCGGTGGGTGTGGCAGGCAGCCGCTGGTTGGGGGCCGCGAACCCCTCGCTTGACGGCGTGCAGGTCATCGCACCTGCGGGGGGCGAGGCCACGCTGAACGACGCTTCGCTTCTGTCGGAAACGCCGATCTTCAAGCATATCGTCGTGAAGGAGCCGCCGGGCGAGGCCCTTGTCGCGGCCCTGCGCGCCGAGTTGAAAGCCGCCGAGGCCGAGGGTCGCCCCGTATGCATCGGCGCCGCGCGGCATACGATGGGCGGTCAGGCGATCCCGCACGGCGGCCACGCCATCACATTCGACTTTCCAATGGTCAGCCATGAAGACGGAACCGAGGTCTATTCAGTGCAGGCCGGCACGCGCTGGCATCAGGTGATTTCCGCCCTCGACCCCTTTGGCCTTTCACCCAAGGTCATGCAATCCAACGCAGATTTCGGAGTTGCCTCCACCTTCAGCGTCAACGCGCATGGCTGGCCGATGCCCTATGGCCCGATGGGCTCCACGGTCCGCTCGGTCCAGATGATGCTGGCCGACGGCAGCCTGGTGACCGCCTCCCGCAGCGAGAACACCGAGCTTTTCGCCGCCGCGATGGGGGGCTACGGCCTGATCGGCCTGATCACTGCGCTGGAGGTTGAGGCCGTTCCGAACCAGCTTCTCGAACCCACCTTCACCACCCTGCCCGCCGCCGATTTCGCCGCCGCCTTTACTGCCATCGCCGATGGTTCCACCCCGATGGCCTATGGCCGGCTGAACATCGACCGCGAAGGCTTTTTCGACGACGCGATGCTGGTCACCTACCAGCCGATTGAGGGCGAGATTCCCCCGGCCAGCGGATCGGGCTTCTGTCCAAGGCATCACGCGCGATCTTCAGGGCCCAGCTAGGCAACGAATGGGTGAAACGCCGCCGCTGGGGGATCGAGACCGGCATCGGAGCCATGCTTGCAGGGGCCTCCAGCCGGTCTTCCCTCATGAACGAACCGGTCATCACGCTGGATGACCGCGACCCGACGCGCACCGATATCCTGCATGAATACTTCGTCGCCCCCGACCGCTTCGGTGACTTCATTGCCGCTGCCAGGCAGATCATTCCCGGCAGTTATCAAGAGCTGCTGAACATCACCCTGCGCTGGGTGGCGCAAGATCCGACCGCGATCCTGTCCTACGCGCCCAACGGCCCCCGCATCGCCTCGGTCCTGCTGTTCAGCCAGGAAATGACAGCGCGCGCCGAGGCCGACATGGCCCGCATGACGCAAGAGATGATCGAGGCAGTTCTGGCCATCGGCGGCAGCTACTACCTGCCCTATCGTCCCCATGCGACGGTGGACCAGTTCCTGCGCTGCTATCCCCGCACGCTCGATTTCCTCAAGGTGAAGCTTGCCGCCGATCCGAACCTCCGGCTGCGCAACGCGCTTTGGGACAGGTATCTGGACAAGGGATTTACCCAGTGACCCTCCATCGCAAGACTGCCTTCGCCTATGCCGTGATCCTTGCGCTGGTCGCCTCGCTCAACTACCTGCCGATCCCTGGTCTGATCGACGCCGAGGGCCGCACCTTCGGCATCTTCGCGCTGGATGTGTACGACGACGCGCTCCACCTCGCCTCGGCCCTCTGGGCGCTGGCGGCGGCGCTGATCTCGAACCGCGCGTCGAAGATGTTCCTGATCCTCTTCGGCGCGCTCTACTTCCTTGACGGGCTGCTTGGCACCTATGTCGGGTCCGGCTTTCTTGACCTTGGCATCTTCACCTGGGGCGTCCTCGACATCTCGTACACTCTGAAGTTCCTGTCTTCGCTCCCGCATATCCTGCTTGGCGGCCTTGCCCTCTTCATCGGGTTCCGGCGGTGAGAGCCCTCCTTCGCCTGATCCGCAGGCTGGTCCTTCTGGTGCTGGTGCTGATCCTCGGGCTCCTTTCGCCCATCGCCTATGTCGAAACCATCTGCCGCCCCGAGGGCGCGGCCGTGGAGCGGACACCACTGGTTGGCCCCGATTGGCAGCGGGTCGAGGGGCGGACTCTGCTGACCTATCCGGAATGGCACATCGTCCACGCCTACGCCGATTACGCCGAGGTGATCCGCACCGGTGACCCGCATGACTACGGCTTCCTGTCGTCGGTCGGTGGCTTCTGGTCCTCGACCTGCGCGCTGGCCAAGGCGTCCGGTCCCCATGGCGGTTTCCCTTGGGAGACGAAGCAGATGGTCTACACCATCGGGGTGAGCTTCACGGCAGAGCTTTTGCTGAAGGCCGCCTATGAGGAAACCATCGGCCGCGTCTTTACCCTCTTGCGGGGCGAGAGCCGGGCGCCTCTGGATGACCTTTCCGCCCGGCAGGCCGCCGACTATGCCGTCTTCTTGCAGCAGGTGCCGTGGTACAAATGGGACTTCCCGCGCGATGCGGCGGAGCTTGAGGCAGCCACCGGCAGCTTGCGCGACCGGGAGCGGCGCTTTGCCCTTGGGCTCGAATACCGCGCGAAGGCCGCCTATGCCGGGGTGATCGCGGCGGCGGTGGCGGCGGTGGGGGAGGATCAGCTGCGGCTGCGGGCGGTTGTTGGCGGGGTGGATGCCGCGACGCTTGCGGCGCTGCCGGAGGTGGAGGTGGTGGAAACCCTGGCGGAAGGCATCGTGATCGAAGCGCCGCGCTATCGGGCCTTCACCCGCCTTGCCGAAGCCATCGCGGCGGCGGGGGGTAAGTTTGTCGAGGTTGCGGGCAACGACGACATCCTGTTCACGACGGTCACCGATGCGGCCGAGGCCGAAGGGGCGATCCATTCCTTCGCGCGGCAGGGGAACGCGGGGTTCCGGCATCTGATCCTCGTGCCGGTCACGGGGCTGGGTGGTGCCTTGCGGGCGTTGCCTGCGGGAGCCCTGGAGCATGTCCATGACTATTGACCTGCGCTGGCTGGCCGCCTTGCCGCTGGTCGGGGTGGGCTGGATCGGGACGCTGGCGCTGGTCATGCGGCTGGGGGGGGAGGCGCCGGGGGCGGTAGTGATCTTCCCGCCGGAAGGTTTGGTGGCGGCGCTGCCGGAGGGGGTGGCGGTGGTTGCCTCTGGTCCGGTCAGCGTGACGCTGCGAGGGGGGGCGGGGCTGGTGGAGGCGCTTTACGGGCTGGGCGCGCCGCTGGTGCTGCCGGCGGGGCTAACCGGGTGTCTGCCGGGGGTGTCCCGGGCAGGGACATGACCCCAGCCCAATTATTTCAATGGGTTGAGATCCTGTATTCAGGATTTGTTAAGATTTGACGGCCCCTGGTCGGCGTCCGGGGCGGGGTCGCCTAGACCGGGGCCGGATAGCTGCGTTCGCCGAAGATGGCGCTGCCGACGCGGATGTGGGTGGCACCATGGGCGATGGCGGCTTCGAAATCGCTGCTCATCCCCATGGAAAGGCCGGTCAGGCCGTGATCCGCGGCCATCCGGGCCAGAATGGCGAAATGCGGGGTGGCATCCTCACCTTCCGGGGGGATGCACATGAGGCCGAGGGGGGCGAGGTCCATCGCGCGGCAATCGGTCAGGAAGCCGGGCAGATCGGCGGGCAGGACGCCGGCCTTTTGCGGTTCCTCACCAGTGTTCACCTGGACGAAAAGCTGCGGGCAGGCGCCACGGGCCTGCGCGAGGCTGGCCAGCTTCTGCGCCAGCGAAGGGCGGTCAAGCGTGTGGATCGCGTCGAAGAGCTCAACCGCCAGCTTGGCCTTGTTGGTCTGCAGGGGGCCGATCATGTGGACCTGCAGCGGGCCGAACCGGTCGCGCCAGGCAGGCCATTTCGCCGCCGCCTCTTGCACGTAGTTTTCACCAAAGACGCGGTGGCCCTGGTCCAGCACCGCCAGAACCCGGTCAGCCGGCTGAACCTTGGACACGGCGATCAGGGTGACGGACCCGTCAGCCCGCCCCGCCGCAGCGGTGGCCGCGCGCAGTCGGGCGGTGATGTCTGCCAAGGCCATGTGTGATCCCATTCTGCCGGTCATTTCCGGCGCTGACGGTAATCCGCTGGCCCGAAAAGAAAAGAGCGGACCCGAAGGCCCGCTCCATCCTGTGTCGTCTGATCCCGAAGGATTAGAACGAGAACTTCAGGCCGAGGTCGGCGAAGGTTTCGTCGTCGATACCGTCGTTGTTCTGACGAACGACACCACCAGCGAGGGTTGCACCGCCGCCGAGGTCGAAGGCAGCGCCCAGACCGATGTGCTGCGTGTCAACCGATGCGCCGGTGTTGCCGAAGTCGGTATAGAAGCCGGTGACAGTGGTCGCGCCGAAGACGTAGTCAACGGAGAGAGCAAACGTGGTGTCCTTGCCATCGATGTCGCTGTCGGAAACGCGCGCCTTGATGGTCGCAGCGCCGAAGGTCGCGGCGGCACCAAGCGAGAGCAGGCCTTCTTCTTCGTCACCACCGGTGTCCGGATCATCTTCAGCCGATTCGTAGGCCAGAGCGACCGAGTAACCGTCAGCGGCGTATTTCGCGCCGATGTTGAGGGTGTCACGCACTTCGCCGTCGCCGGTTGCGCGATAGACCTGGCCAGCGCCCACACCGAAGGTCAGGGCGCCGGTGCTGTATTCGTAGTACACGGCGGTCTTGTCGGTGCCGACAAAGCCGATTTCCTGCAGGTCATCGATCGGGCCGTAGCCGACGCCAGAAACCTGACCGACGAGAGCATCAGCAGCGCCCGAAACGTCGCCCATGGTCAGCTTGCCGAACGCGCCCGAGAGGAACACGGTCGAGTCGCCGTTGGTGTCGCCAGCCGAGCCGTTGTCGGCATCGTTGCCGCTTTCCTGGTCAGCGCGGGTCGAAGCGCCAAAAGCCAGACCGCCATCGGTTTCACCCGAAGCGGTGAAAACGATACGGACGCGCGACGAGAAGAACGTCTCGCCTTCGCCGGCATTCAGCGTGCTGTTGTAGACCACACCCATGCGGGCCGAACCCGACAGGGCGACTTCAGCGGAAGCAGCACCGGCAAACATCACCAGGGCGCTGGTCGCGAGAAGAACCTTTTTCATGTTTTCCCTCTTTCTTCAAGGTAAGCCCGCCGCAGGGGAATCCGCAGGGGAATGGAGGGTTTTTCCCTCTACCGGC
>JANPJZ010000092.1:0-12491 GCA_031425795.1 Rhodobacter sp.
CCGTAGGTCAGCTCGCCCGATACGGGTTTGCAGTCATGCCCCCCGACCTGCTGGAAATAGGTGAACTGGCTGACCTCCATCCCGTCGCACCAGACCTCCCACCCCAGACCCCAGGCCCCAAGGGTGGGGCTTTCCCAGTCATCCTCGACAAAGCGGATGTCATGGAGGCCAAGATCGATCCCGATGGCCGCGAGTGACCCCAGATACAGCTCTTGCAGGTCCGGAGGCGAGGGTTTGATGATGACCTGATACTGGTAGTAGTGCTGCAGCCGGTTCGGGTTCTCGCCATAGCGCCCGTCGGTCGGGCGGCGCGAGGGTTGGACATAGGCCGCAGCCCAGGGCTTCGTGCCAAGGGACCGCAGCGTGGTGGCCGGGTGGAAGGTGCCGGCCCCAACCTCCATGTCATAAGGTTGCAGGATCGCGCAGCCCTTGGCGGCCCAATAGCCTTGCAAGCGCAGGATGATCTCCTGAAAACTGCGGGGCGTGGTCGTGGCGTCAGACATGGGCGCACCGTTCGGAAACTGGCTGGGACAGGTTGCGCCTTCCCTATCCACTGGGGTGCACAGGGTCAATTCCGCAAAAGTGCTTCGGCCCGGCGCGATTGTGAGCGGGCAGAGCACAGTTAGACCCTTGCCGCGCGCGGTCCGATCCGTAATGTCGCCCTGACCGACCCGGAACCATCAGGAAATTCCCGTGATCTTCAGACCCGCCGCCTTCTTCGCCCTCGTGTTGCTGGCGGTCCTGCCGCTGGCCTTTCCCGTTCAGGCGCAAGAGGGCAATGCCTGGGTCCAGATCGAGGCGCAGCCGGATCGGGCCGGGGCCGAGGACCGCGCCCGCGCCTATGCGGCGCTTTTCCCCGAAACCACCGGGTTTCGGCTGCGCTCGGGATGGTATGGCATCATGCTGGGCCCCTTCACCGGCGCCGCTGCGGAGCAGCGTCTGGCCAGCCTGCGGGCGCAAGGCTTGATCCCTGGCGACAGTTTCATCGCCTTCTCCCGCGATTTCGGTGACCGGTTCTGGCCGCCCGAGGGTGCCGCCCTGCCCGAGCCCGTGACCCCCGACATCGTCACCGAGGCGGAACCGGCCCCGGCTGTCATTCCAGACGAAACCCGGGCCGCGGCCCGCGACAGCGAGGCCTTGCTGGGCGAGGAGCAGCGGAAGGCGCTGCAGACCGCGCTGCAATGGTTCGGCTTTTACGAAGGCGGGATCGATGGCGCATACGGCCCCGGCACCCGCAACTCGATGGCCGCGTGGCAAGAGTCGAAGGGCGTGCTGGAGGTGACCGGCGTGCTGACCAGCCGCCAACGGGCCGAACTGCTGGCCGATTACGCCACCGAAACCGCCTCCTTCGGCTTTGCCCCGGTGACTGATGCCGAGGCCGGGATCAGCGTGACCTTGCCCCTCGGGCTGGTGGAATTCGACCATTACGAGCCTCCCTTCGTCCACTACCGCGCCAAGGACGACAGTGGCTTGCAGGTCGTTCTGATCTCGCAGCCCGGCGATCAGGCGGCGTTTTCGGGGCTGTATGATATCCTGCAGACCCTGGAATCCGTGCCGATGACCGGCGAACGGACCCGCGACGAGGCACGGTTCAGGATCCAGGGGCTGTCGGACAGCATCTCGACCACCGTCTCGGCCGAGCTGAAGGGTGGCCTGATCAAGGGCTGGATGGTGATCTCCACCCCTGGCAACGAGGTGCGCGACGGCCGCATCCTGCAGGCGATCGAGGCCAGTTTTGCCACAGACAGCGCCCGTGCGCTGGACCCTGGGATGGTGCCAATGGGGGCCGAAACCCGCGCCGGCCTCTTGTCGGGACTTGAGGTGCGCAAGCCGCGCTTCAGCCGCTCGGGCTTTTTCATTGACGCGTCGGGCACGGTGCTGACCACGGTCGATGCAGTCCAGGCCTGCGGCCGCGTCACGCTTGACCGGGTGACCGAAGCGACCGTGGCTCTGTCGGACGCGGCCAGCGGTTTGGCGCTGGTAACCCCCGCAACCCCCCTTGCTCCGCGCGCGGTGGCCGAGTTGCAGCCTGCCGCCGAACGCGTGGGGACCGAAGTGATGGTCGCAGGCTACTCCTATGAAGACCGCCTGCCCGCCCCGGTGATGACCTTTGGCACGCTGGAAGACGTGACCGGGCTGAACGGTGAGCCTGGCCTGAAACGCCTGGCGATCCAGGCGCTGGCAGGGGACGCCGGTGGCCCGGTGCTGGATGCCACGGGCGCGGTGATCGGACTGTTGCTGCCTGCCCTCGCGTCGTCCGAACGGCAACTGCCACCCGGCGTGCAGTTCGCAACCTCCGCCGCCGAAATCGCCCGTGTCCTGACCGCGGCGGGTGTGACACCGCGGCAGGCCACCAGAACTGTGGCCCTTGCCCCGGCCGATCTGGCCGAAACCGGCAGCGGAATGACCGTCCTCGTCTCCTGCTGGGACTAGCGCCGCCAGAAGCTGGGCAGCACGAGGACCAGGATCGCCAGAAGGCCAAGCCGGCCAAGGATCATGCAAAGGGTCATGATCGCGATGGCACCTGCGGGAAAGTCGATGAAGGTCCCGGTCCGTTCCACCAGCGGGCCGAAGCCGTAGCCGATATTGCCAAGCGCCGTCCAGACCGCGAAGAGGGCCGAGACAGGATCGACACCCAGCAGCGTCATGGCCACTGTCATGATGCCAAGGATAAGGATGTAGCTTGAGACGAAAAGGATGAGCGCGTTCAGCACGTCCTCTTCCACGCTGCGCCCGTCATAGCGGATCGGGTCCACGCTGGACGGGCTGCCGATCCGCCGCACGTCGCGCCAGAGGACGGCCAGCACCAGTTGCACGCGAAAGACGGACAGCCCCGCCGCAGACGAGCCGGAGCAGGCTCCGACCACGCCGGCCACGAAGGCCACCACCAGCATGAACCCGCCCCAGGTTGGAAAGCTGCCGGAAAAGAAACCGGTCGATGACATGATCGAGGTCAGGTTGAACAGCGCCTCGCGGAACGTGGGCTCCAGCGGCGCACCGGTGGTCAAGACCCGCCAGATCGTGACCGAGACCACGGCATAGGTCAGCCAGCGCAGATAGGCCCGCGCCTGGCTGTCCTGCCAGAGCGGCGTGGCCGAGCCGTTCACCAGCTGCACATAGCGGATGTAGGGCAGGCTGCCGAGGATCATGAACAGCGCCCCGAAGTATTCCCCGGCCCCGGCGTATTTGTTGAACGAGATGTCCACCGGGGAAAAGCCGCCGGTCGCGATGGTGGCAAAGCCGTGCACCACGGCGTCCAGTGCCGTCATCCCGATGATCGAATAGACCGCGATGCAGATCACCGTCAGCCCCACATAGACGATCATCAGCTGCCGGGCGATGTCGGTCGCGCGCGGCAGGGCCTTGCCGAAGGTGTCGAACCCCTCGGTCCGGAAGAACTGCATCCCGCCGACCCGCATCAAGGGCAGAAAGATCATCGCGATGAACGCGATGCCCAGCCCCCCTAGCCAGTTCAGCATCCCGCGCCAGAGGTTCATGCCTATGGGCAGATCATCCAGGCCGAAGATCACCGTCGCGCCGGTGGTGGTGATGCCGGACACGGCCTCGAAGTAGGCGTTCTGCAGGTTCAGGCCAGGCGCGCCAAAGTAGAAGGGCAGCGCCCCGAAGAACGGCACCAGCCCCCAGATGCAGGCGGTCAGCAGATAGGCTTGCCGGGTGTCCAGCGACCTGCCGAGCGCGTTGCCCGTTGCCAGCGTCAGCGACCCGCCGACCACGCCCGTCAATGCCGCCGAGGATGCGAAGGCCGCGCCATTTTCCAGGCCCGCCCGCCAGTCGATGACGGCGGGGGCCAGCATCAGGATCGCCAGAACGATCAGGATGCGGCCGACGACGTAGGCAACGGGGCGGAAGTCAACCATGGTCGGGCATGGCTACGCCGCCCCGCCGCTTGCGTCAATCGTGTGGATCACCCGGCGTGGATCAGGCTCTGGAACAGCCGCGGGTCCAGGCTTTCGGCGGCAAAGGTCGCGCCCTCGGTCAGCAGGCTTACCGCGTCGTGGCTGTGCAAGGACTCCTGATGGCTGGCGATCACGCGGAAGTCGCCGATCCGCGGGTCCCCCTTCAGCCTTTCGCAGAAGCTGCGCGCCGCATCCTCGACGAAGATCGGGTTGGCGGCGTTAAGCTCGGCGAAGGCCTGTTCATCCTCGCGCTTGACCATCACCTGCGTCTCGGTGACGACCGAGGCGCGGGCGATCTCCACCAGATCCTCGAACCACAGCACCGCACCGGGCTTCACCTCGACCGAGATCCGCGCGACGGAGCGCTGCGAATGCGGTGTGGCCAGCTGGCCGCGCGTCATCCGCGCGTGCTCCGACAGCTCCAGGCTGCAGGGGCAGGTCGAGGAATAGACATAATCGAGATGGACGATCTTCTTGCGCACGCCCGCCACGTCGACCAGTTCCAGCGCGATATCGTAGTATTGCCACCCAACCAGCCCCGACCGCAGCGAGGTAATCTGCATCGGAAAGGACACCCGCATCTGGATGCGCGCATCGAACGATCCAAGGTCGGCGATGTAGTCGTCCAGAGCGGCCTCGACCACGCCGAAAGAGAAGCTTTTCTGCGCATGGGCATAGAAGGACCGCATGATGCGGCTCATGTTGATACCCTTCTTCTCCGCTTCCAAGCTGACCGTGCCGGTCACGCTCGTTTCCAGGGCCATGTCGCCGCCGTCGCGGGTTTCATACCGGATCGGCAGGCGGAAGTTGGATATCCCCACATGCTGGATGCGCTGCTTGGCGCCCACGATCAGGCTGGACGGTCCGTTCTGCAGATCAGGCAGCGAGGCGCGGTAGGCGTCATCGACGCGGAACTGCGGATAGCTGCGGCTGAGCGCGGGATAGCCCTTCCCCGCCACCAGATAGCCGACCGAGGATTCCAGCGTCGCGATCTCGTCGTCCGAGGACTTGCCCGCCCACTGGCGCAAGGTGGCCAGTGCCGCCTCTGCCTCCTCGCGCGAAGGTTTGCGGTCAAAGTCCGGCGTATGGATATTCATGGGGAGTCCTTTCGGTTCGGGCAGGCCACGTGGCCATCCGTCAATTTCCGGAGAGTACTACGGGTCGGCTTTGCGGCCGGATCACCATGTTCCGACAACAATCATCAATAGATAGTGATCCCGCGCCGCGGCACAAGCACCGCTTGCAGCGCCGTGGCGCGCTCAGCCCTGACTGAGCGCGCGGAACAGGTCTTCCTGCAGGTCACCCGTATCTTCCAGCCCGACCGACAGTCGGATCAGGCCGGGGGTGATGCCCAGGGCTACCTTGGTCTCCTGCGGCAGGCGTTGATGCGTTGTCGTCGCGGGATGGGTGGCGATCGATTTCGCATCGCCGAGGTTGTTGGAGATCTTGATGATCTCAAGCGCGTTCATGAAGCGAAAGGCCGCCTCCTTCCCGCCCTTCACGTCAAAGGTCACCAACGTGCCGCCCGATCCCATCTGCGCCATGGCAAGCTCATGCTGCGGGTGGCTGGGCAGGCCGGGATAGACCACGCGGGCGAGGTTCGGATGATCCTCCAGCGCCTTCGCCAGCATCAGCGCGCTTTCCGCCATCGCCCGGCAGCGCAGGTCCAGCGTCGCCATGCCGTTCAGCATGATCCAAGCGGTGAAGGGGCTCATGCTGCCGCCGGTATGCTTCATGTAAGGCTCAAGCGTCTTGCGGATGAATTCGGTCGTGCCGCAGACCACGCCTCCCAGCGCCCGGCCCTGTCCGTCGATGTGCTTGGTGGTGGAGTAGACGATAACGTCCGCGCCCTGCTCGACCGCGCGAGAGAAGATTGGCGTGGCGAAGACGTTGTCACAGATCACCAGCGCGCCGGCCGCGTGGGCAATCTCGCTCACCCCGCGGATGTCCACCAGTTCCAGCTTCGGGTTCGACATGGATTCGAAGAACACCGCCTTCGTCCCGGGCGTGACTGCCGCGCGCCATTGGTCAAGGTCGGCCCCGTCCACAAAGCTGACGCGCACGCCGAACTTTTGCAGCACCTCCTCCAGCACATAAAGACAGCTCCCGAACAAAGCACGGGACGAAACCACATGGTCCCCCGCCCGCAGCATCGACATCAGCGCGCCCGACACCGCCGCCATGCCGGACGCCGTGGCGAAGGCGTCCTCGGTTCCTTCAAGGGCTGCGATGCGCTCCTCGAACATTCGTGTGGTCGGGTTGCCGTAGCGGGCATAGATGAACTCATCCTCGCCCGCCTTCACGAAACGCGCCTCGGCGGCTTCGGCGCTGGGGTAGACGAAGCCTTGCGTCAGGAAGATCGCCTCGGCCATCTCGCCATACTGGCTCCGGCGGCTGCCTTCGTGGACCAGTTGTGTGCGCGTCTTCCAGTCTTTCGTCATGCTGCGTGGCCCCCGGCCAATGAAAAGCCCCGGACAACCAGAGGTGCCGGGGCCAATGCCCTTCACCTCTTTAGCGGCTTGTTTAACGTGGCCCGCAATCCGGTAACAAAGCGCCACGACAGCTTGCATACGCCCGGCGCAAGGCAGGGTCAACCCAAGGGCGGGGTGCGCCAGCGTCATGCCGGCGTTACCGACCCGTCACCCGGGCGTTGCCGCAGTGCGGCAAGGATGGCGGCAGAGCAGCCGGACCCGGAACGAGGCCATGACCAACGATCCCCGCCCGATCCGCGCCGATGCTGGCGCTCAGGGCCTTCACCTTGACTGGGACCGCCTGGCCCGGAAGCTGGCAGTCCTGCCGCCTGATGCCCCGGTGGTGGCGATGGTCCACGGCTGGCGCTATGCGCCGGGACTGCGAACGGACTGTCCGCATGGCTCGATCCTCTCGCTCGACCCGCCGCCGGGGGACCGTCGTGCGGTCAGCTGGCCACGCCATCTGGGACTGGACGGGACCACGGGGCTGGGGATCGCACTTGGCTGGAACGCGAAATGCGACCCCTGGCGCGCGCATTTTCGGGCTGGCCGGACCGGTGCCGCCCTCGCCCGCATCGCAGAGGTGGTGCACGACCTTTCCGGCAGACCCTTGCAGGTCATCGCCCATTCGATGGGCGCGAGGGTGGCGCTCGCCGCGTTGCCACTGGTCAAGCCGGGCCAGATCGGGCGGATGATCCTGCTGGCGGCCGCCGAAACGCGCGGCCAGGCCCTTGCCGCCCTTGCCAGCCCGGCAGGCCAGGCGGTGGAAGTGGTGAACGTGACCACGCGTGAGAACGATGTCTTCGATGCCTGCTTCGAATGGGGCGTGCACCTTGGCCTGCGAACCTCGATCGGCCAGGGTCTGGGTCGGGCGCATCCGGGCTGGCAGGACCTCTGGATCGACCAGCCCCAGAGCCTTCTGGACCTTGCCGCGCTTGGTCATCCGCTTTCCGACCCGCCGCGCCGGATCTGCCACTGGTCGCCCTACCTGCGGCCCGGCACCATCGGGCTTTACCGCGCCCTGCTGGGCGGGCGGCTGGCGGCGGTCGACCTGCCGCGCCACCGGCCGCGCCGCCGCTGGTCGCGACTGATCCTCGGAGGCCAGCCGCGCAGCCTTGGCGCCGTCTGACCTTGCCGTCTGACGTGGCACCGTCTCACGTGGCACCCTCTGCACTCTAGCGCCCCCGCTTGCTTTCTGTCCCAAGGTAAAAGACGCTACCGCCCGGACTCCCTTGCCACTGCAGGCCCGCATGACACCTCGCCTCCTTCTCGCCCTTGCGCTTGCCACACCTGCGCTGCCCGCCCTGGGCCAAAGCTGCGAGGATCGCGGCCCCGATTTCGCCCAGCGCATCACCCTGTGCGATCAGGCTTTTGCCGCGGCCGACTCGGATGCCACAGCCTCCAGCGCGCTGGCCCTGAAAGGCGAGGCGCAGCGCCTGTCGGGAGACCTAGCCGCCGCCGCTGAAACCCTGGCAAGCGCCATCAGCTATGCGCCCGGCAATGCCTTTGCCTGGGTAGAGCTTGGCAACGTCCGCTATAACCAGCGCGACATTGCCGGGGCGCTGGCGCATTACTCCGCTGCCTTGTCGGTCGAGGACAATGTCGATGCCTGGGCCAACCGGGCCGAAGCCTGGTGGGAGTTTCGCATGGGGCAGAACTGCCTCGACGATGCCGACCAGGCGCTGCGGCTTGATCCGCAATACGCCTATGCCAACGAGATCAAGGGCCGCTGCCTGATCGACCTTGCCCGCGCCGAGGAGGCGCTTGCCTATTTCGACACCGCAATTGCGCTGGCCCCGGGGTATCAGAACGCCTACCGCAACAAGATGGCGGCTCTGGCCAGTCTCGGGCGCCATGAGGATGTGGTGGCGCTGGCTGACGAAGCCTTGCGCCCCGGAGTTGTGCCGTCGCCAAACATCGTGATCGAGGAAGACATCCTGTCCCGCCGGCTGCTCGCACTGTCGCGTTATGCTTCGGCGGACCAGATCACCGCCGAGGCCGACGCCCTTCTCCTGCGGTTTCCGAAGAACCTAGCGGCGCTGAACGCCAAGGCGCGTGCGCTTCTGGCCGCGCAGAATGTCCCGGAGGCTGACAGAGTGAGCCAACCCCTTCGGCTGAACCCAGATGGCCTGCCGATCGAGGCCAGCTATTTCGACACCCTGGCCCAGATCGACATTGCCCTCGGCCGGCTTGACGCAGCCTACAGCAACTACGAGGCCGCGCTGAAGGCAGACCCGGCAGTGTCACGCATCTATGCCCGCAAGCTCTCGGAACTTGGCTTCCTGCCGCTTTCGAACACGCCCGGAGGCGTGATGACGGCCCTGCGGCGCTGCATCGACGTGAAAAAGTCAGCCTGTCTTGTGACCGGCTGACCCGTCCCGCACAGCCCGGGCGCGTGCCGACCGCCTGTGCGTCAGATCGGCTGGCCGTTGTCGTCGAGGTTGATCACGGTAAGAACCAGAGCGCGCAGCACCATGTGACCGATCACCGGCAGCATCGCCCAGAAGACCAGCCAGTGCGAACTGTGCAGCGTATGGATCAGGGTTTCGTTCAGCAGAAGAAAGCTGAAGTTGTAGACGACCATCATCCGGGTCAGGTTGGGCAGGTGGCAGCGCATCTCGGCGTCCGGCCAGAAGCTGGCCGCAGTGCAGACGCGGTTGCGCAGAACGTCAACCAGGAAGACCCCGCCGATCACCACGTAGAAGACGCTTTGCATCCGCTGGCACAACAGCGGGTCATCGGCCGCCGCCAGCACCAGAAGCGGCAGGGCGGCGAAGAACACCGCCAGGAAAGCAGTCTGCGCGGCCGAGTAATGCGTCAGCATCCGCCGCACCACGCCCTCAAAGCCAAGGCCCATCCGAACCGCCAGCGCGGCAAGGAACGCGGTCGCGAAGGCTTGTCCTTCATGATCGGGACCAAGGACGACCGACAGGACCGGATAGCCCAGCAGAAGCACCGCCCCGGGCAGGTAGATCGTCCGCGACATTGGAGGCAGGTCCTGAAAGAGGCTCAGGAACAGGCGGACCAGATCGAAGGGATGACGGTGCATGGCGAACTCCTCAAGCTCACCTCCTTGCTATCCCGGCATCAAGGCAGAGCTTGGGCAGGAAACAGACCCTTGGGGGGCATTCCTGTGCAAAGCGTCACGACTTTTCGTCCGGCGGTTCGATGATGAACCGGCTCAGCATCGTGATCTGGACCATGAGGAAAACGAAGAGAACGGCGGGCATCGCGAAGGTCTCGAGCTTGACCCAAAGCTCGGTCGACTGGGTGCGCCAGATCACCTCGTTCGCGATGGCGAGTGCGGCGAAGAGCAGCGCAAGCCGCCGGGTCAGGATCATCCAACCCTCTGGCATCATGGGCAAAGCCTCGCCCATCACCCATTGCAGCATGCTCCGGCCACGCAGCAACCCCGCGCCCAGGATCACCGCGAAGGTCCCGTAGACGATGGTCGTCTTCATCTTGAAGAAGCTTTCATCATTGAACCAGGCCGTCAGTCCACCGAAGAAGATGACCATGGCCGCGACGAAGATCTGCATCCGGCTGATCGTCCCGGTCAGCCACCACAGCGCCGCAATTGAGGCAAGAAGCAGCGGAACCAGCACAATCGCCGCCACAATGAAGCCCGAATAGGAGGTCCCGCCGAAGCTGAAGGTCTCGTCCTTGATCCACATGTAGATCACGAAGAACACGACAGTCGGCCCAAGCTCCAGGACCTGCTTCAGAACCGGGTTGATCGTGCGTATGGCCATGCTGATGTCCCCTGACGCAAGGCCTGACCGGCCGTGCCCGCCTGATGTGGCGCGAAACGTGCCGGGGATCAAGGCCGCGCGGGCCTCACTGGTCCAGACCGGGCATCCAGAGCGCATCAAGCGTGGCGCCCCTGAACAGCGCCGAAAGCCCGTCGGGGCCCAAGGGGTCATCCCCCAGCATCGCCATCAACACTTGCGCAGCGCCAATCCCCTCGCTCGCGCTGAACGACAGGACAAGCCGCCCCCGCCCTTGCGGCAGGGCGTCCAGGGCCTGGCCAAGTTCGCTTCGCGCATCTTCCGTCAGCGCGCTGTCGGGAAGATTGTCTGCAATTTGCCGAAGCGACAGCCGCGCCGCGTCCACGGCTGCGCTGCCCGTGACCCCGTCCACCAATCTTTCGCCAAGGACCTCCATCACGGGACGCAGGAGGCGACCGTCGTTGCGCCATGTCACCTCGGCCGCCGTCAGGCTGCCCGCCATCAGCGAAGCCGTTCCAAGCCCGCCCGCCTCTGCGGTGGCGTTGAAGATCACTTCGGTCCCGCCCGACAGGCGCAAGACCCCGCCCTGCAGGGTCACAAGACCCGACTCGCCCACAACCATAGCCACGAACCGCAATTCGGCGCTTTGCAGCCGGAAGAGGCCGCGCAGCCTGTCGTCCACCGTAGCGTCACCCGCCTGGAACGCCACGCGCAGCCCTGACAGGTCAACCTCAAGACTGACCAGCCTGTCTCCGTCAGCCGTGCCCTTCAGCCGAAACCGCTCTGCCGTAAGGTCGGGCCGGCCCGGCCCCGTCGCCCGCCACGCCGCATCATCCAGCACGCACCAGTCGCCGTCCGGGCCTGCAGGCGGCATCGTGAAGCTGTAGCCATCGACCGCCCGCAGCGCCAAGGTCAGCGCCGCGCAATCCATCGGCATCGGCTCGGCCCGCAGAGGTTGGGCCAGCGCCGCAAGAAGCAGGGCTGCACTAAGGGGTTTTTTCATGGGTCCAGCCCGCCGCCATCACCACCCCATCAAAAAGGGGCACCACGTCCGCCACGCTCTCAGGCAATCCCCGGATCACATAGCTTGTCAATCGCGATGGGCCGATACCGGCTTCGGACCGCAGTGTAAGGGTCAGGGTGCCAGAGGGGTTCGGCAGTTCCTCCACCAGCGCCAGCAACGCCGCCTTGCTGTCTTCCCCCAGGACTGCGGTGGGAAGCCCCGCAATCCCCGCCGCCGCCTGCGCCTTCAGTCTGGCCTCGGCCGCCTGCATGTCACCCTCCAGCGGCAGCAAGAACGACCCGAGGGCCAGCAACAGGTAGCCCTCGAACAGGCCATGGCTTTGCACGGCAAGGCCCATTTCGGTGACTGCGAAACTCGCCAGCGACATCTGGGCTGCCCCGGTCGAAGACAGGTCAACGCCCTTGGCCCGCAGGGTCAGGCTGAAACGGTTCGCGCCAGGAAAATCGATCTCGAACCGCTCGACCGCAAGGGTTCGGCTGTCCGGCGACCAGGTCAGCAAGGCCGCTGCCGCAATCGGCGCTGCCTGCGCCTGGGCTGCCATAAGATAGTCAAGCTGCGCGTCGCCTGTCTGAACGACAAAGCGCAGGCCCTCGATCGCCAGTTCAAGCCGTTCGGGTGGAGTGGCTGGGTCCTGCAGCCATCCCAGTGCCGACCCGGACAGGCGCAGCCGGTCGGCGCGGATGTCGGGGCTGGAGCTTTCCGGCAGGTCGATGGCGATGTCCAGGACTTCGCAGGTCCCCTCCGGCCCTGTCCCCAGACGCCCCGTCACCGGGGTCGTCACAGGCACCCAGCCCGTCAGCCCAGCCCAAAGCCCGGCGCAACGCCCGCCCTCCTGCGCTGTGGCCGAACCGGCAAGCAGCGTGACGACGACGATCACGCCCCACCGCATCAACCCGCGTCACCCACAAGCGCGCGGGCAAATTCTTCGGGGTCGAAGGGTTGCAGGTCGTCGATCTGCTCGCCCACGCCGATGGCATGGATCGGCAGCCCGAACTTGTCGGCCAATGCCACCAGCACGCCACCCTTCGCGGTGCCGTCCAGCTTGGTCATCACCAGCCCCGACACGTCGGCGATCTTGCGGAAGATCTCCACCTGCATCAGCGCGTTCTGGCCCGTGGTCGCATCAAGGACGAGCAGCGTGTTGTGCGGCGCGGTCGGATCGACCTTGCGGATCACCCGGACGATCTTCGCCAGCTCTTCCATCAGGTCAGCCCGGTTCTGCAACCGCCCCGCCGTGTCGATCATGAGAAGGTCCGCGCCATCGGCCCGCGCCTTGGTCAGCGCATCGAAGGCCAGCGATGCGGGGTCCGACCCTTCCGGTGCCGTCAGGACCGGGACGCCGGCCCGCGCG